>NZ_CP139418.1:275000-614626 GCF_034137685.1 Streptococcus sp. S1
CCTTATTAACTTAACCTTATTTTTGGTCTTGCGACCTAAACTCTTTAAATATTTACAGCGTTTCGGTTTATTTTCTTGTTACTATTTGATATAGATATTCAATTTTCAATGTTCAATCTTAACACCCTTATAGTGTTAATGGAGCCTAGCGGGATCGAACCGCTGACCTCCTGCGTGCAAAGCAGGCGCTCTCCCAGCTGAGCTAAGGCCCCACAAGACCTCTCAAAACTAAACAAGACCAACGTACAGGTTTCCTTTTCCTTAGAAAGGAGGTGATCCAGCCGCACCTTCCGATACGGCTACCTTGTTACGACTTCACCCCAATCATCTATCCCACCTTAGGCGGCTGGCTCCAAATGGTTACCTCACCGACTTCGGGTGTTACAAACTCTCGTGGTGTGACGGGCGGTGTGTACAAGGCCCGGGAACGTATTCACCGCGGCGTGCTGATCCGCGATTACTAGCGATTCCGACTTCATGTAGGCGAGTTGCAGCCTACAATCCGAACTGAGACTGGCTTTAAGAGATTAGCTTGCCGTCACCGACTCGCGACTCGTTGTACCAGCCATTGTAGCACGTGTGTAGCCCAGGTCATAAGGGGCATGATGATTTGACGTCATCCCCACCTTCCTCCGGTTTATTACCGGCAGTCTCGCTAGAGTGCCCAACTCAATGATGGCAACTAACAATAGGGGTTGCGCTCGTTGCGGGACTTAACCCAACATCTCACGACACGAGCTGACGACAACCATGCACCACCTGTCACCTCTGTCCCGAGGGAAAACTCTATCTCTAGAGCGGTCAGAGGGATGTCAAGACCTGGTAAGGTTCTTCGCGTTGCTTCGAATTAAACCACATGCTCCACCGCTTGTGCGGGCCCCCGTCAATTCCTTTGAGTTTCAACCTTGCGGTCGTACTCCCCAGGCGGAGTGCTTAATGCGTTAGCTGCGGCACTGAGTCCCGGAAAGGACCCAACACCTAGCACTCATCGTTTACGGCGTGGACTACCAGGGTATCTAATCCTGTTTGCTCCCCACGCTTTCGAGCCTCAGCGTCAGTTACAGACCAGAGAGCCGCTTTCGCCACCGGTGTTCCTCCATATATCTACGCATTTCACCGCTACACATGGAATTCCACTCTCCCCTTCTGCACTCAAGTTAAACAGTTTCCAAAGCGTACTATGGTTAAGCCACAGCCTTTAACTTCAGACTTATCTAACCGCCTGCGCTCGCTTTACGCCCAATAAATCCGGATAACGCTCGGGACCTACGTATTACCGCGGCTGCTGGCACGTAGTTAGCCGTCCCTTTCTGGTAAGATACCGTCACAGCGTGAACTTTCCACTCTCACACTCGTTCTTCTCTTACAACAGAGCTTTACGATCCGAAAACCTTCTTCACTCACGCGGCGTTGCTCGGTCAGGGTTGCCCCCATTGCCGAAGATTCCCTACTGCTGCCTCCCGTAGGAGTCTGGGCCGTGTCTCAGTCCCAGTGTGGCCGATCACCCTCTCAGGTCGGCTATGTATCGTCGCCTTGGTGAGCCGTTACCTCACCAACTAGCTAATACAACGCAGGTCCATCTCTTAGTGATGCAATTGCACCTTTCAAGTCAACATCATGCAATGTCGACTTTTATGCGGTATTAGCTATCGTTTCCAATAGTTATCCCCCGCTAAGAGGCAGGTTACCTACGCGTTACTCACCCGTTCGCAACTCTTCCAGAAGAGCAAGCTCCTCCTTCAGCGTTCTACTTGCATGTATTAGGCACGCCGCCAGCGTTCATCCTGAGCCAGGATCAAACTCTCATTAAAATAATTGTTTGTCTTAAACTCATTCTGTCACTGACAGATTTATTGTTTTTTTATTGTTCAGTTACTATAACCTCCGTTATAGTGCCCTGCACATTGGTTCGTCTTGTTCAGTTTTCAAAGGTCTTTGTCGCTCTCGCGCGACAACTATATTAGTATATCATGACCTTCCCCTACTGTCAACACTTTTTTTAATTTTTTTTTTTACTTTCTTGAAAGTTTTTTGAAGGTATAAAAAAAAGCCTGTAATATGGGCTTTTCGATTAGTCTAGTTCTTTGTTGATGATTAGAAATTTTTCTTCTCCGAAGCCTCTTTTTATTAAACCTGATTTAGCTATGTCTATAAGATCTTTTGAAAAGGATTGAATGGCTTCTTTTTCCTTATCACTTAGAATTTTCTTTGAATATTTCTTTCTAAGTTTTCTATAGTCCAGTTCTTCATTTTTAAAAAATGGGCAATGTTCTAAATAGTTTTCCATTTTTTCTAATTGTACAAATAAGCCTAGTTCAAAAGCTATCGGGGAAAAAGTGGTTTCTAATGGTTGTGTACAAACACTTCTAAATTCTACTGTCCCACGGGCAGTTAGATCCTGAAATTGGTAACTTCGATGCTGTTTTAGGTCTTCTTTTACAGGTATGATGTTTTTTTCATTCCCATCAGCTGTATAAGCTGTGATTTCTTTTTGATCTAGATAGTCTTTTACACGAATAGGTTTAAAATAATAGGATTTATCTTCTCTAGTTGCAGTAAAAATAGCTGTGCAAGCAAGATTATTAAAATACTCTTCTTCACTTTGGTAGTCCTTTGGATAAATCCCTACATTCTCCTTATAATAACCATGTAAGGATTCTTCCCAGAAAATATCTCTGGCAATTTTTGTATCCCAAGACTCTGCTGAAAATTCTGAGTTAGAAAACAAATATGCTTTTGCTGTTTCAATTTTATTAAATGCATTAATGATGCGAATATAGTTATTGCGCCTCACATCCAATTGAACCTGGTTTCCGCATATAAATGCTCCGTACGAAGGATAGGAGTGTGTCTTCATCCCTGTACCATTCATTGCAAGGAAAGCCATTAACATCTTGTATCGTTCGATTTTCACTGGGCTATTATCATTTTCTTTCCACAAAGGATGGATTCCGTGCCCTTGAATTTCGTGATTATTTTCTTGTAAAATCGGTTGAATGATCTTCAAATAGTCCTCAAAACGTTTGGCCACCTCATTTATAGAACAAGCTCTCTCAAATGCAAATTCAATTGTATTGTAACTCAACTCGAATAGAATACGATCTTTAGAAGAGCAGTGAATCAATTGAATGGGATTTTGATTGTCATCTATTTTTTCAACTTCAAAATCTGATAAGTTTGCTAAGGTTCGAAAAAGATTTTTCGTCACCTCTATATTTGTTTTGTTTCCATTTGTTTCTACAATCGGAAACTCTAATTCAACTCCGACAAAGAGTTTCGAATCCTCTTTCATATTACTAAGGTACTTCTCTTTTAGTAATTTAATTGCTTGTTGTTTTGTCATTGAACCCTTTTTCTTCTATTGGAGATATGGGTTCCATTATATCATTTTTTGCTATTCTCGACTACTCATGAAAAGCAAGACAAAACGCCTGCTTACGAAATTGTTTTAAATTAAAGCAATTTCGTAAACAAGCGTCTACCATTCATTCAATATGATGAGTGTTCCCGCTGGGGAAAATCCCCAGCGGTAGACCAGAGCTAGACTAAGAATAACAGTGTATTCCATCATCATAACACTCAACAAAAATGATGATATTATACCAATTCGATGATAGCCATTGGCGCAGCATCACCACGACGTGGTTCAGTTTTAAGGATACGAGTATATCCACCATTGCGCTCAGCATAACGAGGTGCTAATTCAGAGAACAATTTTTGAAGTGCAGTTGTTTCTGAGTATTTACCTGTTTCTTCATCAAAGTTTTGTGATGCAACTTCGTTACGTACGAATGCAGCAGCTCGACGACGTGCATGCAAATCACCACGTTTACCCAAAGTAATCATTTTTTCAACTGATTTACGGATTTCTTTCGCACGTGCTTCAGTTGTTACAATTGCTTCATTGATGATAAGATCTGTAGTCAAATCGCGAAGCATCGCTTTACGTTGTGAGCTAGTGCGTCCTAGTTTACGGTAAGCCATGTATTCCTCCTCTATTTATCGTTTTTTAACCCAAGGCCTAAGTCGGCAAGTTTGATTTTAACTTCTTCAAGACTATTACGTCCCAAGTTACGAACTTTCATCATTTCTGCTTCTGATTTTTCAGTCAAATCGTAAACAGTATTAATGCCAGCGCGTTTCAAACAGTTATATGAACGAACTGAAAGATCTAATTCTTCGATCGTACGTTCTAAAATGCGATCATCAGAAGTTGTATCTACTTCCTTCATAACATCTGTTGCAATAGCAATTTCAGTTAAGTTTGTGAATAGATTTAGGTGTTCTGTCAAAATACGGGCAGACAAACCTAAGGCATCTTCTGGAATAATTGTCCCATTTGTCAAAATTTCAAGGGTTAGCTTGTCAAAGCCATCGTTGCTACCAACGCGTGCTGGTTCAACTTGATAATTGACTTTTGTCACTGGCGTATAGATTGAATCTACAGCAAGTGTTCCCACTGGTGCATCATCTTTTTTGTTTTGATCAGCTGGAACATAGCCACGTCCACTGTTTACAGTAAGCGTTGCTTTCAAAGACGCTCCTTCTCCGATTGTAAATAGATAATGATCAGGGTTTACAATTTCGATGTCACTATCCGTAAGAATGTCTCCAGCAGTTACTTCTGCAGGTCCTTCTACATCAAGTTCAATAATCTTTTCGTCTTGGACGTAAGATTTAACGGCGATTCCTTTAACGTTAAGAATAATTTGCATAACGTCTTCACGGACTCCTGGAACGGTATCAAATTCGTGGAGTACCCCTTCAATGTTAATTGAAGTGACAGCTGCACCTGGAAGTGAAGCCAGAAGTACACGACGAAGTGAGTTTCCAAGTGTTGTACCATAGCCACGTTCAAGTGGTTCTACGACAAACACGCCATAATCTTTGTTTTCATCAATTTTTGTTATATTTGGTTTTTCAAACTCAATCATTTGCTATACTCCCTCTTAAACGAAAAGCTGTGTAATTGTTGATGATTATACACGGCGACGTTTTGGAGGACGAGCACCATTGTGTGGTACAGGAGTTACATCGCGGATTGCAGTTACTTCAAGACCAGCAGCAGCAAGTGCACGAATAGCAGACTCACGACCTGAACCAGGACCTTTAACAGATACTTCAACAGATTTAAGTCCATGTTCTTGAGCAGCCTTTGCAGCAGCTTCTGATGCCATTTGAGCAGCAAATGGTGTAGATTTACGAGAACCTTTAAATCCAAGTGCACCTGCAGATGACCAAGCGATTGCGTTACCATGCACATCAGTAATCATAACAATTGTGTTGTTAAATGTAGCGTGAATATGGGCAATACCAGATTCGATATTCTTTTTCACACGACGTTTACGTGTTGGTTTAGCCAAGATTTTTACCTCCTTATTTTATTTTATTTTTTCTTACCTGCAATCGCAACAGCTTTACCTTTACGAGTGCGAGCATTATTTTTAGTGTTTTGTCCACGAACTGGAAGTCCACGACGGTGACGGATACCACGGTATGAACCGATTTCCATCAAGCGTTTAATGTTCAAGTTTACTTCACGACGAAGGTCGCCTTCAACTTTGATTGCGTCAACTTCACGACGGATAGCATCTTCTTGATCTGGTGTAAGATCACGAACACGAATGTCTTCAGAAACGCCTGCAGCAGCAAGGATTTTCTTAGATGTTGGAAGTCCGATACCGTACACATAAGTCAATGAAATTACTACACGTTTGTCATTTGGAATGTCAACTCCAGCAATACGAGCCATGTTTTCTCCTTTCTATTTTATCCTTGACGTTGTTTGTGTTTTGGATTTGCTGGGCAAATTACCATAACACGACCATTACGACGAATTACTTTACAGTATTCGCAAATTGGTTTGACCGATGGTCTTACTTTCATTTTTATCCCTCCAAGTTTTTCGACTATTTAAAGCGGTATGTGATACGTCCACGTGTCAAATCATACGGACTCATCTCCACTGTAACACGATCTCCCGCTAAAATACGAATATAGTTTTTACGAATTTTACCAGAAACTGTTGCTAAAATCTGATGTCCATTTTCAAGTTCAACCGTAAACATAGCATTCGGCATCGTATCGACTACTTTGCCTTCTACTTCAATCACATCGTCTTTTGCCACGCAAAAGTACCTCCATAAATTTCGATTCATTCCTCTGAGCACAGAGGTAACAATTATAAGTCAGACTAACTAATTGTAACACTAGTTGTCCAATATTGCAAGCATGAAAAACGCTTTTATTTCAAATTTGACAAGACTTTTTCAATGTCTGAAAATACATCATTGATATCTTGGTTCCCTTGGATGTCATGTACGAGTCCTTTTGAACGATAAAATGCAATGATTGGTTCTCCTTGTGCAATATTGACGTCCAAACGACGTTTAACCGTTTCTGGTTTGTCATCTTCACGTTGGTAGAAATCATGACCTTGACAGTTATCACAAGTTCCTTCAACTTTTGTAGGATTAAATACTTTGTGGTAAGTTGCACCACAAGTACGGCAGATGAATCGACCACTCAAACGTTCTAATAAGCTTTCTGGGTTCACTTCAATGTTGATGACACCTTCTAACGTGATACCAAGATCTGACAAAGTTTGATCCAAGGCATGAGCTTGTTCAATTGTCCGTGGATAACCATCCAAAAGGAAACCTGTTTCTTTAATATCATCTTGAGCAAGGCGTTCTTTTACGATTCCATTGGTTACCTCATCTGGGACCAATTCACCCTTGTCAATGTATGATTTTGCAAGCACACCCATTTCAGTTTGGTTAGCCATCGCTGCGCGGAACATATCTCCAGTTGAGATGTGCGCTACGTGAAACTCTTCAACGATTTTAGCTGCTTGAGTTCCTTTACCTGCTCCAGGCAACCCCATAATTAAAAGATTCATGATGAATACTCCTTATTTTGTTTTTAAATGGAAGCAGGAGCGAATTCCTATTTCCATTTGAAAACAAAATAGAAGGCTGACAAAGTCAACCTTATTCTATTCTGTTGTTGTGTCCATAAATCCGACATACTTACGTTTTAATAAGTAGCCTTCTAATTGTTTCATTCCCTCAATACCTGTTGAAATAATGATTAACAAACTAGTTCCTCCAAGAGCAACTGCATCTGTCAAACCAAATAAATCTCGAGCTAGTATTGGAATGATGGTAATAAAGCCAAGGAATACTGATCCGACACTTGCTAAACGACGTAGCAAACGAGACATAAACTCTTCTGTCCCCTTACCAGGACGAACGCCTGGGATATAGGCACCACTCTTTTGAAGGTTTTCTGCCGTTTTTTCAGGATTGATCTGAACAAACGTGTAGAAGAAGGTGAAGAGAATGATCAATAAGGCATACATTGCAACACCAGTTGGTGTGTTTGTAGCCAACATGGCTTGAGCTGTTCTCACCCATCCTGCATTGTAACCCATAGCGCTAATCACTTGGAAAATTGCAGCAGGCGCTGCTGTAATCGAACTAGCGAAGATGACAGGAATAACTCCTGCTGGGTTTACTTTCAAAGGAAGGTAAGAACTTGATGGAGCTCCTTGTGCAATCTTTGTATATTGGATTGGAATCTTGTATTGTGCTTGCTCTACAAAGGTTGTAAAGTAAACAATAACCAAGACCGCAAGGATTAATACCCCGACAAAAATGAGGGAATTGGTCATTTGACCAGAACGAACGTTCACAAATGCATTTTCATAGATTTCTTTAATCATCTCAGGAATTGATGACACAATCCCCGCAAAGATAATCATTGAAACACCATTTCCGTATCCTTTATCTGTGATTTGTTCTCCAAGCCAAGTCACAATCATGGAACCGGTCGTCAGAATCGCACCGATTAATAGATAAGTCTTAGTATTTGGAGTTGCGACTAATTTCGCCTGAGACAAGGTGTGGAAGGTGGCTGTAATCCCGATGGATTGAACAAAGGCTAGAACCAAAGAAATATAGCGTGTTGCTTGGTTGAGCTTTCTTCGACCAACTTCCCCTTGTTTGCCCCATTCAACAAACTTAGGTAACAGATCCATTTGCAAAAGTTGCACGACGATCGAAGCTGTGATGTATGGGCTAACTCCTAATGCGAAAACTGAGAAGTTCCTCATGGCATTCCCAGAAACCAAACTGAGCATGTTCAAGAAGGACACATCTTGAAGGTTGTTCAGAATTTTCGCATTTACGCCAGGCACTGTAATCGTAGTTCCAATGCGGAAAACAAGAATGATAAAGATTGTAAACAAAATCTTTGATCGTACCTGTTTTACCTTAAAAGCATCTTTTAATAATTTAAAAAACATAGGTCACCTCACTTAGATGACTTCAACTGAACCACCCTTAGCAGTGATAGCTTCTTCAGCTGATTTAGAGAATTTAGCTGCTTTAACAGTCAACTTCTTAGTCAATTCTCCGTTACCAAGAATTTTGATACCTGATTTTTCAGCTTTTACAATTCCTGATTCAACAAGTACTACTGGAGTTACTTCAGCACCATCTTCAAAGGCGTTCAATTGATCAAGGTTCACAATAGCATATTCTTTAGCGTTGATGTTTGTAAATCCACGTTTTGGAAGACGACGGAACAATGGAGTTTGTCCACCTTCAAAACCAAGACGTACACCGCCACCGCTACGAGCTTTTTGACCTTTTTGACCACGGCCAGAAGTTTTACCATTACCAGATGAAGTACCACGACCAACACGGTTGCGGACTTTACGTGAACCTGTAGCAGGTTGTAATTCATGAAGTTTCATTATTTATTTTCTCCTCTTTTGTAAATTGCTAACGCATGTAATCAGGAAAAGGTGTCCTAACTACAAACTCGCCTATACTTATATTTAGTTTTAGGGGATGAGAACCTCTCATACCCCTGAAAACTTTGTTTCTATTTTAAATATTTAAATAGATTATTTTACTTCTTCAACTGTTACCAAGTGAGATACAGCAGTGATCATACCACGTACCGCTGGGTTATCTTCTTTAATAACAGAGCTGTTCAATTTGCCAAGTCCAAGTGCTACAACAGTTTTACGTTGTGACGGGATGCGTCCGATTGGAGACTTAGTCAAAGTAATTTTAATTTGAGCCATTTGAATCTCCTTTCTTAAGCCAAGTCAGAAACTGAAATACCACGAAGGGCAGCAACTTCATCAGCGCGTTTCAATTGTGCCAAACCGTTAACAGTTGCACGAACGATGTTGATTGGAGTGTTTGATCCAAGTGATTTAGATGTAACATCTGCAATACCTGCCAATTCGACAACGGCACGAACTGCTCCACCTGCAGCAACCCCAGCCCCTTCGATAGCTGGTTTCAACAATACACGAGCTCCACCAAATACTGATGTTACTTCATGTGGAATTGTTGTTCCAACCATAGGAACTTCGATCAAGTTTTTCTTAGCATCTTCAACAGCCTTACGGATTGCTTCTGGAACTTCTTGAGCTTTACCAGTACCAAATCCAACACGGCCATTACGGTCACCAACAACTACAAGAGCTGCAAAACGAAGACGACGTCCACCTTTAACAACTTTTGTTACACGGTTGATGGCAACTACGCGTTCTTCAAGTTCAACTGCATTATCTTTAAATGCCATTTTCTAGTGTCCTCCTATTAGAATTTCAATCCGTTTTCACGAGCTGCATCAGCCAAAGCTTTAACACGTCCGTGATATAGATATCCACCGCGGTCGAACACCACTTCAGAAATACCTTTAGCAACTGCACGTTCAGCAACGAGTTTGCCGACAACAACGGCTTGTTCAGTTTTAGTTCCTTTTGAAACTTCTTTGTCAAGAGTTGAAGCGCTTGCGAGCGTTACACCCGCTACGTCATCAATTACTTGAGCGTAGATGCCTGTATTAGAACGGAATACGTTCAAACGTGGGCGATCAGCAGTTCCAGAGAGTTTTCCGCGAACGCGACGGTGGCGTTTTTGACGGATTTTGTTTTTATCTGGTTTCGAAATCACAATTTTCACCTCTTAATTTTAAAATCATGTGCTAAGCACTGAGTTGGTAAGATGAAGGTTGGTTGAAAAACAACCAAACTACATTATTTACCTGTTTTACCTTCTTTGCGGCGAACGTATTCACCAACATAACGGATCCCTTTACCTTTGTATGGTTCAGGTGAACGAAGGCTACGTACATAAGCAGCTGTTTGACCAACTACTTCTTTTGAAATTCCGCTAACAACGATTGTTGTTGGGTTTGGAAGTTCAAAAGTAATTCCTTCTGGAGCTTCAACTTCGTCTGGGTGTGATTTACCAACAGCCAAAACAAGTTTTGATCCTTGAAGTTGTGCACGGTATCCAACCCCGCGCATTTCAAGTTCTTTCTTGAATCCTTCTGATACACCAGTAACCATGTTGTTCAAAAGGGCACGAGTTGTTCCGTGGATTGTTTTCATTTCTTTTGAGTCGTTTGGACGGTGAAGTGTTACTTCAGTACCTTCCACACGGATTTCAATATCTTTTGAGAACTCACGAGTAAGTTCTCCTTTAGGTCCTTTTACAGTTACAACGTTGTCATTGTTAGTGATTTCAACACCAGCAGGCAACACGATAACTTTATTACCAATACGTGACATGTTTTTTATTCTCCTGTTAAATTGTCAGACCTTTGCAGGCCAGTTTTCACGGGGTTTAAATCTTTTTGATTTAAAAGTTAATGTTTAGGTCTCAATTTCTAAGTGAATCGAGGCATTGTCTCGCAGACATAACTTTGGGTTAGGCAAGAGACAATAACGAAGAGTCACAACGAAATTGGGAGCTAAATATTACCAAACGTAAGCGATAACTTCTCCACCAACGTTCTTTTGGCGAGCTTCTTTATCAGTAAGCAAACCTTCAGAAGTTGAAAGGATAGCAATTCCAAGTCCGTTAAGAACTTTTGGAAGATCTTCACGTTTTTTGTAAACACGCAAACCTGGTTTTGATACACGTTTCAAGTTTGTGATAACTTTTTCACCGTTTTGTCCGTATTTCAAGAATACACGGATGATGCCTTGTTTGTCATCTTCGATGAATTCAACGTTTTTTACAAAACCTTCGCGTTTAAGGATTTCAGCAATCCCTTTTTTGATGTTTGATGCAGGTACTTCAAGTACTTCGTGTTTTGCTTGGTTAGCGTTACGAATACGTGTAAGGAAGTCTGCGATTGGGTCAGTCATAACCATTATAATTTCTCCTCTTACTAGTAGTTTGCAAGTCGCACTTGCTAGTTAATGATTGAGCTAGGCTCAGAAAGTTTTGATACATACAAATGAGCATTTCTCATTTGAACACGAGCTACAACCTGGGCAAAAAAGATAGATTTGTCTTGGAGCAGAGCTCCTGCACCAAATCTCCTATTTTTGCTGGGGTTGTTACGCTCTTTGTATCATGCTATTACCAAGATGCTTTTGTGACACCTGGGATTTGACCTTTGTATGCCAATTCACGGAAGCAAACACGGCAAAGTTTAAACTTGCGGTAAACTGAGTGTGGACGTCCACAACGTTCACAGCGAGTGTATGCTTGAGTAGAGAACTTCGCTGGGCGTTTGTTCTTAGCAATCATAGATTTTTTAGCCATTAGTTTTACCTCCTATATTATTTTGCAAACGGCATACCGAGGCCAGTAAGCAATGCACGTGATTCTTCGTCTGTGTTCGCTGTAGTTACGATTACGATATCCAAACCACGAGTTTTATCAACATCATCAAAGTTGATTTCTGGGAAGATCAATTGTTCTTTCACACCAAGTGTGTAGTTTCCGCGTCCATCAAATGATTTTGTTGGAACACCATGGAAGTCACGTACACGTGGAAGTGAAACTGTTACCAATTTATCCAAGAATTCGTACATACGTTCACCACGAAGGGTAACTTTTGCACCGATCGCAACACCTTCACGAAGACGGAAGCCGGCGATTGATTTTTTAGCCTTAGTGATCAATGGTTTTTGACCTGAGATCAAAGCAAGCTCTTCAGCAGCTTTTTCAAGGTTTTTAGCATTTGATACTGCATCACCAACACCCATGTTCAAAACGATTTTATCAACTTTTGGCACAGCCATAACTGATGAATAGTTGAACTGTTCAGTCAATGATGGTACTACTTCATTAAGGTATTTTTCTTTTAAACGATTAGCCATTATACTTCTCCTTTCCTTCGTGATTAGTCAAGCACTTCGCCTGATTTTTTGTTGTAGCGAACTTTTTTGCCGTCTACAAATTTGTAGCCAACACGTCCAGCAACACCGTTTTTGTCCAAAACTTGAACGTTAGAAGCATGGATTGGAGCTTCTTTTTCAACGATTGCACCTTGAGGGTTTTCGTTATTTGGACGTTGGTGTTTCTTGATGATGTTTACACCTTCTACAACAACTTTATTTACTTTTGGAAGAGCAGTAAGAACAACAGCTTCTACGCCTTTGTCTTTACCAGCGATAACGCGAACTTTGTCGCCTTTTTTTACAAACATTTTATTCTCCTTTTATTCTTACGCCCGATGGGCACCCTGGCTGAGCCAGGGGACTGTGTTTGTTTTCGATTGATTAAAGTACTTCTGGAGCAAGTGATACGATCTTCATGAAACCACCGTCACGCAATTCACGTGCAACTGGGCCAAAGATACGAGTACCGCGAGGAGTTTTGTCGTCACGGATGATCACTGCTGCATTTTCGTCGAACTTGATGTATGAACCATCTTTACGACGAGCACCTGATTTAGTACGAACGATAACAGCTTTTACAACGTCACCTTTCTTAACCGCACCACCAGGAGTAGCTTGTTTTACAGATGCAACGATTACATCACCGATGCTCGCGAATTTACGTTTTGAACCACCAAGAACTTTGATTGTCAAGATTTCGCGTGCGCCACTGTTGTCAGCGACTTTCAAACGAGTTTCTGTTTGAATCATTTACGTTTTCTCCTTTCAGGTATGATTAGATGATGACCGCTTCTTCAACGACTTCTACCAGACGGAAGCGTTTTGTAGCTGAAAGCGGACGAGTTTCCATGATACGAACGATATCGCCTTCTTTAGCAACATTGTTTTCATCATGAGCTTTGTATTTTTTAGAATAGTTGATACGTTTACCATAGACTGGGTGGTTACGTTTAGTTTCAACTACAACTGTGATTGTTTTGTCCATTTTGTCAGACACAACGCGTCCAACAAGAACTTTACGATTATTGCGTTCCATTGAAATTCTCCTTCCCTAGTCTATTATTTAGCTTCTGATTGAACAGTTTTGATACGAGCGATTTGTTTTTTCACTTCTTTCAAACGTCCAGTTTGTTCCAACTGACCAGCAGCTGCTTGGAAACGAAGTTCAAACAATTCTTTTTTCAATTCATTTTCACGCTTCGCGAGTTCTTCTTGAGAAAGACCACGAAGTTCTTTAACAAATTCTTTTACTTCTGTAAGTTTCATGACCTCTCCTTATTCTGCTTCACGTTTCACAAATTTAGTTTTAACTGGCAATTTGTGGCTAGCAAGACGAAGTGCTTCGCGTGCGATCTCTTCAGATACACCAGCGATTTCGAACATTACTTTACCACGTTTAACTGGTGCTACCCAACCTTCAGGAGCCCCTTTACCAGATCCCATACGTACCCCGATAGCTTTAGCGGTGTATGATTTGTGTGGGAAAATCTTAATCCAAACTTTACCACCACGTTTCATGTAACGAGTCATGGCGATACGAGCAGCTTCGATTTGACGGTTTGTGATCCAGTGGCTAGTTGTAGCTTGAAGACCGTATTCACCGAATGCTACTTCTTTTCCACCTTTTGCTTCACCGCGCATTTTACCACGGAATTCGCGACGGTGTTTTACACGTTTAGGTACTAACATTGGTTATTTACCTCCTTTAGCGTCTTTACGAGCTGGAAGAACTTCACCACGGTAGATCCATACTTTAACACCAAGTTTACCGTAAGTAGTGTCTGCTTCTTCCCAAGCGTAATCGATATCAGCGCGAAGTGTGTGAAGTGGAACAGTTCCTTCAGAGTATCCTTCTGCACGGGCAATATCTGCACCGTTCAAACGACCTGATACTTGAGTTTTGATTCCTTTAGCTCCAGCACGCATAGCACGTTGGATCGCTTGTTTTTGTGCACGACGGAAAGCAACACGTTGTTCCAATTGACGAGCGATTCCTTCACCAACAAGGTGAGCATCCAAGTCAGGACGTTTGATCTCAATGATGTTGATGTGTACTTGTTTACCAGTCAATTTGTTAAGAGCTGCACGAAGTGCATCAACGTTTGCTCCACCTTTACCGATAACCATACCTGGTTTAGCAGTGTGAAGAGAAACGTTAACTTTGTTTACTGCGCGTTCGATTTCAATAGTTGAAACGGCTGCGTCAGCCAATTCTTTTTGAATGAATTTACGGATTGCAAGATCTTCATGAAGGTAATCCGCGTATTCTTTTTCAGCATACCATTTGGCATCCCAATCACGGATGATACCAACACGCATACCAATTGGATGTACTTTTTGACCCACGAGTTTACCTCCTTATTTTTCTGCAACAGCTACTGTGATGTGAGCTGTACGTTTGTTGATTGGTGAAGCTGAACCTTTCGCACGTGGACGGAAACGTTTCATTGTTGGTCCTTCGTTTGCGAATGCTTCAGATACTACCAAGTTAGCTTTTTCCAAACCAAAGTTGTTTTCAGCGTTTGCTACTGCTGAGTTCAACACTTTAAGGATGATCCCTGCAGCTTTGTTTGGTGTGAATGTCAAAATAGCGATGGCATCGGCTACGCTTTTACCACGGATGTTGTCAAGAACAAGACGTGATTTACGAGGTGAAACACGCACTGTACGAGCCATTGCTTTAGCTGAAGTAATTTCTGCCATTTATGTTCTCCTTATTTTCTACGTGTCTTCTTGTCGTCTGCCGCGTGACCTTTGTAAGTACGAGTTGGTGCAAATTCACCAAGCTTGTGACCTACCATGTCTTCTTGGATGTAAACAGGTACATGTTTACGTCCATCATAAACTGCGATAGTGTATCCGATGAAACTTGGGAAGATCGTTGAACGACGTGACCAAGTTTTAATTACTTTTTTCTTTTCGTCGTTTGCTTGAGCTTCAACTTTTTTCATCAAATGCTCATCGACGAAAGGTCCTTTTTTAAGACTACGTCCCATTTTGTAATTTTCTCCTTTAAAATTTAGTACCACAGCGGCTTGCGCTGCTAGGCAGCGCTACCGAGCTGGCGGAAAGTGTAAGCTAGTTGCTTATGATTATTTTTGGTTGCGACGACGAACGATAAGTTTGTCTGATTTCGCTTTCTTGTTACGAGTTTTAAGACCAAGCGCAGGTTTACCCCAAGGAGTAGATGGCGCTTTACGTCCAACTGGTGCTTTACCTTCACCACCACCGTGTGGGTGATCATTCGGGTTCATTACAGAACCACGAACTGTAGGGCGAACACCTTTCCAGCGGTTACGTCCCGCTTTACCAAGGTTTACAAGTCCATGTTGTTCGTTTCCGACAACACCAACTGTAGCACGGCAAGTTCCAAGAATCATACGAACTTCGCCTGATTGAAGACGAACAAGTACATATTTACCTTCAGAACCCAATACTTGAGCAGAAGCTCCAGCAGCACGTACCAATTCTCCACCTTTACCAGGTTTCAATTCGATGTTGTGGATCAAAGTACCAACTGGGATGTTAGCAAGTGGAAGAGCATTTCCGACTTTGATATCTGCTTCTGGTCCTGATACGATGCGTTGACCTACTTCAAGACCTTTAGGGGCGATGATGTAAGCTTTCACACCGTCAGTGTAGTGTACAAGCGCGATGTTAGCTGAGCGGTTTGGATCGTATTCGATCGTTTTAACGACTGCTTCAACTCCATCTTTATTACGTTTGAAATCGATCAAACGGTAATGACGTTTGTGTCCACCACCTTGGTGACGAACAGTGATACGACCGTTGTTGTTACGACCTGCTTTGTTTTTAAGAGAAACAAGCAAAGTTTTCTCAGGTGTGTTTGTTGTGATTTCAGCGAAATCCAAAGAAGTCATATTACGGCGACCGTTTGTTGTTGGTTTATAAACACGAATTCCCACGATATTTCCTCCTTAGATTATTCAGCTTCAGTAGCAAACAACTCGATTGCTTTAGAATCAGCTGCAAGCGTGATGATAGCTTTTTTAGTTTTTGAAGTAAAACCAGTGTAACGTCCAACGCGTTTTGCTTTAGGTTTTACATTTACAGTGTTCACATTCGCAACTTTTACACCTTCAAACGCAGCTTCAACAGCTTGTTTGATCAAAAGTTTGTGAGCGCGAGTGTCAACTTCGAATACATATTTGCCTGCTTCAAGTTGAGCCATTGACTTTTCAGTGATAACAGGTTTTTTGATAACATCATACAAATTCATTATGCAAGAACCTCCTCGATTTTAGAGATAGCTGCTTGAGTAACAAGAAGTTTGTCACTATTTGCGATGTCAAGAACACTTGCAGTTGTAGCAGTCGCAACTTTCACGTTTGGAAGGTTACGAGCTGAAAGAGCTGCGAATTCATTTCCTTCTTCAAGAATAACAAGGACTTTAGAATCGATGCTCAAAGCTGCAAGAACTTTTGCAAATTCAGCAGTTTTTGGAGCTGTAAATTCAAGAGAATCAACGGCTACAAATTTGTTTTCAGCAACTTTTTCTGAGTAAACAGATTTAAGTGCAAGGCGACGAACTTTTTGAGGAAGTTTGTACGCATAGTTACGTGGAGTTGGTCCGAAGACGATTCCACCACCACGCCATTGTGGAGAGCGGATAGAACCTTGACGCGCACGTCCAGTTCCTTTTTGACGCCATGGTTTGCGTCCGCCACCTGAAACGGCTGAACGGTTTTTAACTGCGTGAGTTCCTTGACGAAGGCTAGCACGTTGGCTGATGATCACATCAAATACAACTGCTTGGTTTGGTTCGATACCAAAGATCGCATCGTTAAGAACAACTTCGCCCGCTTGTTTACCAGTTTGGTCGAATAATGTTACATTTGCCATTTTGACTGTATTCCCCTTTCCTTATTATTTACCAGCCTTAACTGCTGACTTGATAGTGATAAGAGATTTCTTAGCACCTGGTACGTTACCTTTGATAAGGATAACGTTCTTTTCTGGAACAACTTGTACAACTTCAAGGTTTTGAATTGTTACACGATCGCCACCCATGCGTCCTGCAAGGTTTTTACCTTTGAATACGCGGTTAGGTGCAACAGGTCCCATAGAACCTGGACGACGGTGGTAACGAGAACCGTGAGCCATTGGTCCACGTGATTGTCCGTGGCGTTTGATAACACCTTGGAAACCTTTACCTTTAGAAGTACCAGTTACATCAACAATGTCTCCAGCTTCGAAAGTGTCAACTGTGATTTCAGCACCAACTTCCAAGCCTTCAACGTTTTTGAATTCACGAATGAAGCGCTTAGGAGCCGTGTTAGCTTTTGCTACATGTCCTTTAGCAGGTTTGTTGCTCAATACTTCGCGTTTGTCATCGAAACCAACTTGGATAGCGTTGTAACCATCTGTTTCAACAGTTTTAACTTGAAGAACAACGTTTGGAGTTGCTTCGATAACTGTTACAGGGATCAATTCGCCAGCTTCAGTGAAGATTTGAGTCATTCCCACTTTTTTCCCTAAGATTCCTTTTGTCATGAGAAAATAGTTCCTTTTCTATAGTTTTTTATTCAAAAAGTTTTTAACGAGCGTTTTTTATGCTCTGGATCAAGCTTTAGATTAAAGTTTGATTTCTACGTTTACACCACTTGGAAGATCCAATTTCATCAAAGCGTCAACTGTTTTTTGAGTTGGGTTGATGATGTCGATCAAACGTTTGTGTGTACGCATTTCGAATTGTTCGCGAGAATCTTTGTATTTGTGAGTCGCACGAATGATTGTGTAGAGGCTACGCTCAGTTGGAAGTGGGATTGGACCCGCAACTTGTGCACCTGTACGAGTAGCTGATTCTACGATTTTTGCAGCCGCTGTGTCGAGTGTACGGTGTTCGTACGCTTTCAAACGGATGCGGATTTTTTTGTTTGCCATCTTTTTCTCCTTTTCGTCTATTTAAGATAATAGGCTAGCTCCACAAGAAAACCGACGCGCGTTGCGTGGCAATGCAACCGAGCGTGTCGCAACCTCTTGCATCAAAGCTAATAGCTGTTTTTCACAGCACCATAGTAGTTTAACACAAACAGAGGCCCAATGCAAGGGATTTGAGAAGATTTTTTTCGTTTTTTTGATGAAAGTGTTTTCGAAAGAAATTGAGTACTAAAAAAGTTGCTATTATATAGGAAAAAGGGAGCGAGACAGAACAAATTTATATCCAATTTGTTCGTCGTCTCGCCCCCGCACAGTTGATTAGGTTATCTTTAGAGCTTAACAAGCGAACAAAGATACCAATCAACCACTGCGTCTAGCAGTTATTCCTATTATTCTCAGATGGCTGTAGTCTTTTTTCTTCCTATTATCTATTTCTAGAAATTCCGTCCTGATTTGTTATAGCCATATTTTTCGACGAAATGCTCACGGAATTCTAAGAGATTGTCATCCATGATGGCTTGACGGACCTGTTTCATGAGGTTGATCAAGAAGTATAGGTTGTGGTAGCTGGTCAAGCGAATGCCGAAGGTCTCATCTGCCTTGAGGAGGTGGCGAAGATAAGCCCGGGTGTAATTCTTACAAGTGTAGCAATCACATTCGGGATCCAGCGGTGTAAAGTCTTCTGCAAATTGCGCATTTTTCACTACCAGGCGTCCTTGACTAGTCATACAGGTACCATTTCGCGCAATCCGCGTCGGCAAGACACAGTCAAACATGTCCACTCCACGAATAACGCCATCGATCAGACTGTCTGGAGCTCCTACTCCCATGAGATAGCGTGGCTTGTTCTCTGGTAATAGCGGAGTTGTGAAATCCAGAACCGCATTCATCTCTTCATGGCTTTCTCCAACAGCTAAGCCACCGATAGAATAGCCTGGGAAGTCCATACTGACCAGATCTTGGGCGGACTGACGGCGCAAATCTTCAAATCCAGCCCCTTGGACAATCCCGAAAAGACCTTGATCATGAGGGCGATGGTGAGCCTTCAGGCCACGTTCTGCCCAACGACTGGTCCGTTCGATTGATTTCTTCACATAATCATAGGGCTGATAGAACTGAGGACATTCATCAAAGGACATCATGATGTCACTTCCTAGATTGTTTTGGATGGAGATGGCCTTTTCTGGAGAGAGGAACATCTTCGAGCCGTTGAGGTGGTTTTTAAAGGTTACCCCTTCTTCAGTGATATTGCGGGTATCCGCCAATGAATAGACCTGGAAACCTCCACTATCTGTCAAAATGGGCTGGTCCCAGTTCATGAACTGGTGCAGTCCACCTGCTTTTGCAACTAGATCATCCCCGGGACGAAGCCAGAGATGGTAGGTGTTGGCCAAGATAATTCCGGAGCCCATTTCCTTGAGTTCTTCTGGCGATTGAGTCTTAACGGTTGCCTGAGTCCCTACAGGCATAAACATTGGGGTCGGGAAGGTCCCGTGAGGGGTGATAATTTCTCCCAGACGAGCACCTGTATGCTTTTCTTTTTTGATTAATCGATATTGAATCGGTGAATCTGTCATGGTTACCTCCGTACTGGGAAAAACAGTCCCAGCCTTCTTATTCCTGTCACAGTTTTCCTGTGAGCACCTGTACGATTGTACCAAATTTTACCGGCTCTGTCACGGACTTATGTTATAATAAAAAGTACTACTATGAAGAGAGTGTCATCTATGAACCTTAAACTGATTCGCCTCCGGGCACGTACCATGCAAGTCCAGCAACCGGGCTTAGCTATCCTTTTTGCCTTGCCGGTCCTATTGACCATTCTTACTAACTTTCTCTTAAGTGGGCAAGATCTGATCGATCTACTACCGGATATGACCTTGCTGCAAGCAAGTATCTACATGATCCAGCGGCAGCTCTTTCCTTCTGTCGTCTCCTTTGTCATCTCCATTTTAGTGGTTGGTGCGACTTTTAGCTATTTAGATACGATTAATCCCAAGATCGAACACCGAACACGCGTCTTAGATATCTTTAAACAAGATCGCTTTACCTCTGTATTTGCCACCTTGATCTTAAAGCAAGTCGTCCTCTTTTTATGGGGACTCATCCTCTATGTGGGGAGTCTCATCAGCACCTACGCTAGCATTCGATTTTTGGCGATCTACGATAAGGTGAGTAACCCTAGCACTTTGAGTGCTTCCAGTCCTGAATTCCAATCTCTCATGCAACAAATGCCCCTGATGACTGCTGGTGTTGTACTTGGCCTGATTGGCCTCCTCTTTTATCTGCCACAATACTACAGTCTCAGCTTGGTCGAATTGATCCTCTATGAGCAATTACGAGACGGCGACTACAAAGGAGCCTTTGGAGTCCTTCGCCAAAGTCGTGGAACCATGAAAGGGTTCCGCAGCAATCGCTTGGTGCTCGATCTAACCTTGATTGGTTGGTACTTCTTGAATTACTTCACGCGCGATGTCATCGGCTTTTATACCATGCCTTACTTTATCAACTGCCAAATTGCCTTTTATGATCAAATCAAGCAGATTAAACAAGGGCCGCGCCATTTTACAGGCCATCCAAACCATGAAACTGAACAAGAGTAAGAAGAAAACCCCAGCAAGCTGGGGTTTTCTTCTATGTCAATTGTTTATCATTTATAATCCGCATAGGGAATCACCTAAGATCAGTCGGGTGTGTTCCCGTTTGATACAGCGGTTCATGACGATATCTTCTCGTCCAGCTCCACGAAGAATTTCTTCTGCTTCTTGATTTTCCAACTCCAATTGTGCCCAGAAAATTTTCGCATCCGTCTCAATAAAATCACGTGCCACATCTGGTAAAAACTCACTGCGACGATATACATCGACGATATCTACTGGGAAAGGGATCTCCTGCAAGCTAGCGTACACCGTCTCCCCAAGGATCTGGCCACCAGCTGCACGGGGGTTGACAGGAATAATCCGATAGCCCCGCTCTTGCATCTCTTTACTGACACGATGACTGGTCGTCTCTTCACGGTCAGATAATCCAACCACAGCGATGATCTTGCTGGTTTCTAGGTAATGTTTGATAATGCCATCACTAGGATTGCGAAATGAATAAGCCATAAGAATCTCCTTTTGTATGCGTTTCCTTTCTTTAAATAGTATAACAATACGGAAGGCATTGCAAGTGTTTGTCGTTAAAAGCGGTAGGAAACTGAAAAGTCTCCTACCGCTTTCTGTTTTGAACAAACTCAATTTTATTTGGCTTCATACCATGTTTTGCCTTCATTCTCATCAGCTTCTAGTGGAACTGCAAGTTCGATAGCGGATTCCATAGTCTCTTTGACGAGTTCTTTAATCGCTGCCAGTTCATCACTTGGTACTTGCAGAACGATTTCATCGTGCACCTGAAGAAGCATCTTGGTCTTGTATGCTCCTCTTTCTAGCGCTTGGTCCAAGTGAATCATAGCAATTTTCAAGATGTCTGCTGCCGATCCTTGGATCGGTGAGTTGATAGCTGTCCGCTCCGCAAAGCCTCGAACATTGAAGTTGCGAGAATTGATATCTGGAATCTCCCGACGGCGCTTGAAGAGAGTCTGCACATAGCCTTTGTCACGCGCTTCCCGTACCACTCTCTCCATATAGTCCTTGATGCCAGGGTAGCGTTCGAAATAGGTCTCAATGTAGGCCTTGGCTTCTTTTCGACTGATCCCCAGGTTATTAGACAGTCCAAAGTCGGAAATTCCATAAACCACACCAAAGTTTACCGCTTTTGCATTCCGCCGGTCATTCGGCGTCACATCTTCTGGTTTTTCAATGTTGAAGACGCGCATAGCGGTCGATGTATGGATATCTGCCCCATGTTTAAAGGCATCAATCAAATGCTCATCTCCCGAAATATGGGCCAAGACGCGCAATTCGATCTGTGAATAGTCCGAACTCAACAAGAGACTGTTGTCCTCTTCTGGGACAAAGGCCTTACGGATGAGACGGCCTTGTTCCAAACGGACAGGAATGTTTTGCAGGTTGGGATCCACGCTGGACAAGCGGCCTGTCTGCGTCAAATCCTGTACATAGCGGGTATGGATTTTCCCATCCTCTAGGATAGCCTCTTGCAAGCCCACCACATAGGTCGACTGGATCTTAGCAATTTGGCGGTATTCAAGAATCTTAGACACAATCGGTGCAATTGGAGCCAAGCGTTCCAAGACATCAACGGCTGTTGAATAGCCGGTTTTGGTCTTCTTAGTATATTCAAGAGGGAGTTCCAATTTTTCAAAGAGGATGATGCCCAATTGTTTTGGAGAATTGATGTTGAACTCTTCGCCTGCAAGCTCGTAGATTTCTTGGGTCAAGCGCTCCAAGACCACTTCGTTTTCCACCTGCATGTCTTCTAGGGTCTGGCGCTCTACCTTGATCCCCGCGATTTCCATCTTGGCCAAAACAGCTGCTAGTGGTTGCTCCATATCATAGAGCAAATCTAGCTGGTCATGGGCTTGCAACTGCTCCATCATAGGCTCTTCGGTATCCAGTAGAACAGCAACTTTCCGTGCCAAATGCTCTAATAGGACTGCCTTTTCTGGGATAGCTTTTTTTGCTCCCTTGCCATAAACGACTTCGTCCAGCGGCAGCGCAATCTGACTATAGAGACTCGCAATGGTTGAAATCTCATTGTCCTCTACGGTCGACAAGAGATACTTGGCCAATCGACTATCAAACGCGGGATTTTGAAGGGTAATGCCCAAGTGGCTGAGCAAGACCTTGGCCCGTTTGAAGTCATAGACCTTGAGGGGCGTTTTTTCGAGAAATTCTTTGAAAATCGGTGTTTGTAAAAGACCAGTATCTGTACTCGCGTAGAGCTGACCTTTGGTCCCCCATGCGAAACCGATAATGGGTTCTGTATGGTAATTGTCCCCAAAAATCTCAAAATGGAAGAAACTATCTTCCGTGAGCATATCTGAAGT
The DNA here is from genome assembly GCF_034137685.1 of Streptococcus sp. S1. Lineage (NCBI taxonomy): Bacteria > Bacillati > Bacillota > Bacilli > Lactobacillales > Streptococcaceae > Streptococcus > Streptococcus dentalis. The sequence continues at coordinate 298,016 of NZ_CP139418.1, forward strand.
GACTTGCTCGACTTCTGTATAGTCAATAGCTACAGGAGCTGCTTCTTCTCCACTGAGATCCAAGGCCTGACGGAGTTGCTTAAAGCCCATCTCCTCATAAAACTTGGCGAGATTTTCTAGATGAGGGCCTGTATAGGTGATATCGTCCAGGCCAATTTCAATGGGCGCATTAGTATCGATGGTTGCGAGAGTCTTAGACAGATAGGCCTGCTCCTTGTCGTTGACGAGGTTTTCCTTCATCTTAGAAGCCTTCATCTCGTCGATATGCTCGTAAATGCCATCGAGAGAACCGTACTCTAGGAGTAGTTTGATCCCGGTCTTTTCTCCGATCTTAGTAACACCTGGGATATTATCCGATTTATCTCCCATCAAGGCCTTGAGGTCGATAAATTGCTCGGGTGTCAGCCCCATCTTTTCTTTGAGATAGGCTGGAGTGAATTCCTCAAACTCCGCTACCCCTTTTTTGGAGATTTCAACCACCGTATTGTCATCCGTCAGCTGGATCAAATCCTTGTCCCCAGAGACAATGGTCACTTCAAATGGCACCGAGGTAGTTTCTGCCATCTTATCCAGCGTTCCAATAATATCATCCGCTTCATACTGAGCTAGCTCATAATGGCGGATCCCCAAATGATCCAGTTGTTCACGAATGAAAGGAAACTGCTCACGGAACTCATCTGGAGTTTTTGCACGGCCCCCTTTGTAGTCGGCATACATCTCCGTCCGAAAAGTCGTCTTTCCTGCATCAAAAGCAACGAGGACATGGGTCGGTTGGATGCGCTCCAAGAGATGACTCAACATGAGGTTAAAACCATAGACCGCATTGGTATGCAAACCATTGGCATTTTTGAAGCGATCAATTTGATGATAGAGTGCGAAAAAGGCACGAAAAGCGACGGAAGACCCGTCGATGAGTAGTAATTTATTCTTTTTTTCCATAGGCCTATTATACCACGAATCATAAGGTCTCTGGTACATAAAAACTCTACCCTTTCGGGTAGAGCCTTCTTTAGGAGTTTCTTATGAAAAATGAAGAGAAGTGTTTATTCGCCGTAACAAGAACCTTGTTGTGGCAATTTCTTAAAGTGTTTTGGATAATTAACTGAGATTTTCATTTTCTGTACCTCATTTCTTATTGGATGAGTACAGTATACAAGAGAAACCTAAACGATTCCTTATAGAAAGCTTCAAGAAAACTAAAAGCTGAGGCGCAAAACACGCGGTTGTTTTTTGCTGCAAGCTGGTAACTGAAGATGGAGCCCTGTCTCATCTTGGCTCCAAGAAAGAAGCTGACTTTCTCCAAGGAGCTCTACCTTTTGAATGCGCGCATGAAGAATTCTCGGTTGCTTGAGATCATAGGCGAGAGACGGCAAGGTCAGCTCTTCTGTCCTTCCACTTGGTTCCAGCTGGATAGCATAAAGCAGGCCTTCACGCATGGTATAGCGGAAATCTTGGCTGGTATAGAGTGGCGCTTGCCCGTCTGAGAAGGAACCTTCCTGGGCCTCGGTCGGTCCGTCCGATGACACCCGCCAAGGCCGACTCTGATAAATGGCTTCTCCATTTACCGCCAGCCAGTCCCCGATCTCTGTGAGGATGTCTTGGTCTTGCTCAGGGATCGTGCCATCTGCCTTGGGCCCAATATTGAGCAGAAGATTGCCATTTTTGGCCACAACATCGACTAAATTTTGTAGCAATTCCTTACTGGTCTTGTAGGCTAGATCCTGGGTATAGCACCAAGAATTACGGGCGATCGCGGTATCCATTTGCCACGGAAAGGCTTGCGTCTCTCCGTATCCTCCCCGCTCCATCTCGACGATTCCTGAACCGAAAGGGAGGGCATCCTGTTTGTAACAAACAGCCACCTTGCGATCCTCTTGTGCTGCTAGATTGTAATAATAAGCCAAAAAGCGCATCAAGTAGGGACGGAAACTCTCATGCTGGATCCACCAGTCAAAATAAAGGAGCTCTGGCTGGTAGTCCCGCACCAGTTCACAGGTTCGCAACAGCCAATCTTCCAAGAATTCTTTACTTGGATAAGGCTTGGAAGTCAGATCAAAATGATCCTTGGGCTCTGGCTTGGCTGGCCAATAAAGGCTGTCTCTTGGGACTTCTTGCGGAATGTCACTAGTGAATTCCTTGCCATGTGAAAAGAAAAACTGATGTTCTGCCCGGTGAGAGGACGTACAGAAGTGCAGGCCACGTTTTTCTGTTTCCTCCCTCAACTCCCCTAAGACATCTCGTCTCGGCCCCATTTCTAAGCTATTATAAGACGAGAGAGTAGAGGCATACATCTGAAAGCCATCGTGGTGCTCCGCAACTGGGAAAAGATACTGGGCTCCCGCTTTTTGAAAGAGATCTAGCCAAGATGCCGGATCAAAACGATCGGCTGTAAATAGAGGAATGAGATCCTTGTAACCAAAGCTAGCCTGGTCTCCAAAATGCTCTCGATGATAGTCATAGCAAGGATTCCCTTGGATATACATATTTCGCGAATACCATTCCGAACCAAAGGCAGGTACACTGTAGACCCCCCAGTGGATAAATATTCCAAATTTGGCATCTCGATACCAATCTGGACAGACTTGATGGCTAAGAGAGTCCCAGGTTGGTTCAAAAGGACCTGACTGGACAACTTGATCAATCTCTTCAAGGCTTATCATTCTCTTCTCCTCTTTTCTTGTTACTACCTCTATTGTAACGAGAAAGCCTCGTTTGTAAAGACAAACGAGGGGAATGTTTAAATTAGTAGACAAAGAGCTTGATCTAGGAGAATCAAGCTGATGATGAATGAAATGAAGCTTCTAGCCCTTCACTGCTTGAGAAATAAAACGAGCGATGGCGTCTGTCTCCCCTTGGTGGAGAGCTTTAACAATTTTGGACCCCACAATAACCCCATCTGAGACCTTGTTGAAACGGTGAACGTCCTCCATGCTGGAAACTCCAAAACCTGTTAAAACAGGAATGGACGCTATTTCGTGTAATTGGGCCAAGTGGTGATCCAAATCATCTCGATAGCTACCAGCTTTCCCCGTCACCCCATTGACAGCAACGGCATAGATAAATCCTTCTGCATCATGGATCAATTTCTTCTGGCGCTCGATTCCTGTGGTTAGGCTCACTAGCGGCACCAAAGCGATGTCTTTATCCACTAATAGAGGCTCTACCAAATTCGCATGCTCATGGGGGAGGTCCGGAATAATCACTCCTTTGACTGCTGTTCCTTCTACATCTCTAAAAAAGTTTTCGAGCCCATATTGGAACAAGGGGTTGAAATAGGTCATGATGACCAAAGGAACACTTGTCTCCAAGTGCTGGATCGTTTGCACCAGACCCTCTGTCGTTGTCCCATGGGCTAAACTGCGTAATCCTGCCTCTTCAATCACAGGGCCATCTGCCACCGGATCTGAAAAAGGAATGCCTACTTCAATAGCTGAGACACCAAGCTCCTCCAAAAATTGGATGGTTTCCTGCAAACCTGCCAGGCCTTTTTCATGATCTCCTGCCATGATATAAGGAACAAAGATCCCTTGCTGCTGGTCTTTCAGCTTTTGTAAATGCTCTGTTAAGGTCTTTCCCATCTTACTCTCCTCTCTCTTGTTCTAGGCGGTCTTTGACTTGTACCACATCTTTATCCCCACGACCTGATAAGCAAACAATCATGGATTTTTCAGGCCCCATCTCCTTGGCCAATTTCACCGCATAGGCGATAGCATGGCTCGATTCCAGAGCTGGAATGATTCCTTCTACTTTTGAAAGCAATTGAAAAGCTTCTAGTGCTTCTTGGTCTGTCACAGGCACATAGGTCGCCCGCTTGATTTCATGGAAATAAGAATGCTCTGGCCCAATCCCTGGGTAATCGAGACCTGCTGAAATCGAGAAAGCTTCTAAAATCTGTCCATGGGCATCCTGTAAAACATCCATCAAGGCGCCGTGAAGGACTCCCGGACGCCCCTTGGTCAAGGTTGCTGCATGCTGGTCTGTATCTACCCCAAGGCCAGCAGCTTCTGCCCCATACATGGCAACAGAGGTATCCTCAACAAAAGGATAGAAGAGCCCAATGGCGTTCGATCCACCTCCTACACAGGCTAAGACTGCATCTGGTAGCGCACCATCATTTTGCTCTGCAAATTGGCGTTTGGCTTCCCTACCGATGACACTTTGAAAATCACGGACAATTTCTGGGAATGGGTGAGGTCCTAGAGCAGAACCCATGATATAGTGGGTATCCTCCACATTTGCTACCCAGGCTCTGAGGGCAGCATTGACCGCATCCTTGAGAACACGTGACCCATCTGTTACTGATTGAACCTTAGCGCCCAACAATTCCATCCGAAAGACATTGAGGGCTTGGCGTTTGACATCTTCTTCTCCCATGTAGATGGTACATTCCATATCAAATAAAGCTGCAGCCGTTGCCGTTGCAACACCGTGCTGTCCAGCCCCTGTTTCTGCGATGATCTTCTTTTTGCCCATCCGGTGTGCCAATAAAACCTGTCCTAGGGCATTATTAATTTTATGAGCCCCTGTGTGGTTGAGGTCTTCTCTTTTAAGAAAGATCTTGGCTCCACCGACATACTTGGTTAGATTCTTAGCGTAATAGAGCGGTGTTTCCCGACCGACATATTGTTTCAGAAGCTGATCCAATTCTGTTTGAAAAGAAGGATCTGCTTGACTTTCTCTGTAGGCTTCTTCTAATTCTAAAACTGCTGTCATCAAGGTTTCAGGGACAAATCGTCCCCCGAACCGCCCGTAAAATCCATTTTTATCTGGTTGTTTATATGCCATGCTTGACCCTTTCTATAAATCGTTTTATCTTTTCTTGGTCTTTTTTTCCATTTGTCTCGACTCCACTGGATACATCCACCGCATAAGGATAAAAGAAGCGAATGGCATCTGCTACATTGTCTTCCGTCAAGCCTCCTGCAATAAAGAAAGGCTTTGTGAAGTTTTGGGTTTCGAGTTCTTGCCAGTTAAAAGTCTCTCCACTTCCTGCTACAGGAGCATCAAAGAGCAGATAATCGGCACTGGTCTCAGGAAGAGCTGCGTCTTTTCCCACTTGAACAGCGCGAATCGTTTGTTGGGGAAGGTCTTGCAAGATGGTATCATCTATCGGTCCATGCACTTGTATCAGGTCCAAGCCCACAACTTGGCAAGCTTGCTCCACTTCTTCTCTTTGTGGTGATACAAAAACACCGACTTTTTGAACCCCCTTTGGAATCCCTGTAGCCAACTGCCGAGCTTGCTCCAGCGTGACTTGCCGTTTGCTTGATGCAAAAACAAAACCAATATAATCTGCACCAGCTTCAACAGCCGTCTTCACGGCTTCTGGAGTGGACAATCCGCAAATTTTAACCTTTGTCAATCTGCAACTCCTTTACTTTTTCAGCCACATTGTCTGCTTTCATGAGAGCTGTCCCAACGAGAATGCCATTAAAATAAGGAGCCAGCATGCGCGCATCTGCTGCTGCGAAAATAGCAGACTCCGAGATGTAAACCGGTTCTTGTTCAAAATTGGTCGCCAATTCCAGGCTAGTATGAAGATCAGTCTCAAAGGTCACCAAGTTGCGGTTATTGACCCCGATGATCTGAGCCCCAATCCGGTGAGCCACCTCTAGTTCTGTCAGATTATGGGTCTCCACCAAGACCTCCAGGCCCAGATGGGTCGCAAACTCATAGAGCTCTTTCAGACGAACCTCTGATAAGGCTGCAACTATCAACAAGATCACGGTTGCCCCTGCGTTTCGCGCCCGAATTATTTGCTTTTCATCCACAATAAAATCTTTATTGAGGGTGGGAATGCGAACCTGACTAGATATTTCCCGGAGATACTCGATACTGCCCTTGAAAAACACTTCATCAGTCAAGACAGAAATCATCACGGCCCCATTTTCTTCGTAAGTCTTAGCCTGCGCGACGATATCCACATCGACATGAATATCTCCCAGACTCGGGCTAGCCTTTTTCACTTCCGCAATGACCTGAAGCTTTTCTGGATGACTCTTTAGGTAATCATACAGGCGGTAAGTCTCGCGCAAAGGTTGGAGTTCCTCTTCTTTCATCGCAGCCACTTCACGCGCCTTTTCCTTTAGAATCTTTGGTAAGAATTCTTGACTCATTTTTGATACTCCTGTAATAATCTCAATTTCTCAAGGGCAGCCCCACTGGCAATCACTTCACGTGCCAAGGCAATTCCCTCCTTGATAGAATCTACCTTGCCGTTGGCATAAAAACCAAGGCCAGCATTCAAGACAGTCACCTCTAAGAAGGGACTCGCTTCATTCTTCAAGACACTGAGCAAAATTTCTGCATTGCGTTTGGCGTCTCCACCTCGTACTTGATCAATTTCGATGCGCTCCATTCCTATATCTTCTGGTTGAAAGCTAGATAAGGTCACCTGTCCATTTTCCAAAATAGCGAGCTGAGTTTCCCCATCAAGACCTGCCTCGTCTAAACCTTGTGGACCACTCACCACCACTGCGCGTTTCCGACCCAAATTCTTTAGAATCTCCGCCGTACTTTCCAGCATATCTGGACGACTGGTTCCCAATAGCTGGGTTTCTAGAGGAATCGGATTGATAAGAGGACCGGTTAAGTTCATCACCGTTGGAACCCCTAGCGCCAAGCGAGCGGGCATAATATAGCGCATGCCAGGGTGCAAATTTTTGGCAAATAGGAAGACAATCCCCACCTTTTCAAACACTCGTCCCAAGTCTTCTGGACCCAAATCAAGGTTAATCCCTAGCGCTTCTAGCACATCCGCAGAACCAGATTTAGAAGAGATCGAGCGATTGCCGTGTTTCGCCATCTTGATGCCACCACCAGCAAGGACGAAGGCAGCTGTTGTTGAAATATTGAAACTATACGAACGATCACCCCCAGTTCCACAATTGTCCATTGCTCCTTGAACTTCTGTAGGAATGGCAACTGCATAGGCCTGCATCACTTTTGCAATAGCCGTCCGCTCTTCAACCGTTTCTCCCTTCATTTTGAGACCTAGAAGAAGGGCCGTCACCTGTGCTTCTGAAGCACGACCAGCAACGACTTCCTCCATAGCAGCTTCTAACTCTGCACTGGTTAGATCCATTCCTTCCGCTACTTTTGCAAGCACTTGTTTCATCTTCCGCTCCTTGACTAGTTTGACAAAATTTTCGATGGTCTTGAGCCCATCTGGCGTCCCGATACTTTCTGGATGGTATTGAAAACCATAAATCGGTAAGCTGCGGTGTTGAATTCCCATAATCGCTTGATCATCTGTCGTCCGAGAGGTAATGACAAAATCCTCTGGCATGGCTTTAATCGTCAGCGAATGGTAGCGCATGACTGGGACTTCTTTTGCGACACCCGCGTACAGCGGAGAGGGAGCTTCTAGCTGGATCTGGCTTTGTTTGCCATGCATGACCTGTGGGGCCAATCCCAAGCGCCCTCCAAAAACTTCTGCAATCGCTTGATGCCCCAAGCAAATCCCCAAGATTGGTTTGACCCCCGCGAAATCTCGGATCATCTCCTCCATCTTGCCCGCATCCTTTGGCCAACCTGGACCTGGAGAAAAGACCAAAGCATCTGCTTCTTGGGCAACTTGGTACAAATCCGGATCATCATTTCGAAGCACCTGGACCTCATCAAATTTTCCGATATACTGCGCCAAATTGTAGGTAAATGAATCGTAATTATCTACTAATAAAATCATCCTTCTTCTCCAATCCTTGTCATCGATTTTGCCTTATTGACGGTTTCTTGGTATTCATTTTCAGCGATCGAATCATAAACAATTCCTGCTCCAGCCTGCACATAAGCCTTCTTATTTTTGAGGATCATGGTTCGAATCGCAATAGCAAAATCGAGATCCCCCGTCACAGAGAGATAGCCAATAGCCCCCGCATAGACGCCTCGTTTTTCTTTTTCTGCTTCATAGATTCGCTTCATGGCTCGAATCTTGGGAGCACCCGAAACGGTCCCAGCTGGAAGAGTTGCCTTCAGAGCCTCAATGGAGGCTAGTCCAGGAAGCAATTGCCCCTTGACCACACTCGTCAGGTGCATGACATAACGGAAGAATTCCACTTCCATATATTTGGTCACTTCAACCGACCCATTTTGAGCGATACGACCAATATCGTTTCGCCCTAGATCCACCAACATCCGGTGTTCTGCGACTTCTTTTGGATCCCCTGTCAACTCAGCTGCCAATTGCCGATCAGCCTCTTCATCGAGCCCTCTTGGACGCGTGCCAGCAATGGGATTGGTTGTCACCACTCGATCCTTGACCGACACTAGACTTTCTGGACTGGCACCGATAATTTGGTACTCCCCCAAATCATAAAAGTAGAGATAATTCGAAGGGTTGGTCACGCGCAAATTGCGGTAATAATCTAGCGGTTTTCCTGAAAAATCAGCTGAAAAACGTTGACTGAGCACGCATTGGAACATATCTCCTTTTTGAATATAGTCCCGCGCTAGGGCCACCATTTCCTCAAACTCTTTTTGCTCCAAATGATTGTGGAAATGAAGCGCATGCAGGTCCTTGTCCTGAAACTCTTCTTTTGCGGGTCTTGCCAATTGTGCTAATACTTGCTCCAAGCTCGATGTTTGCTCTGCTTCACTCCGTCCACTATAGAGGTTCTCTTCCACCACATAGACCTTTTCCTTTTTGTGATCAAAAATCACATAGCTCTCATATAAGAAAAAGTGAAGATCTGGTGTGCCAATCGTATCTTCAGGAATGGAACCAATGTTCTCATAGAGGCCAATCAAGTCATAGCCGACAAATCCAATCGCCCCACCGTTAAAAGGAAGCTCTTCAGAAGTTTTCGTTTTGACCGTGATGCGGTTCAAAAAGTCTAAAGGATCCTCTTCAACAATTTGATCATTGTAATAGAGGACGCCATGTTCAAACTTGACTTCACTGACTGGCCGATAGGCTACAATTGAAAAACGCGCATTCTCTTTTTCACGAGGAATTGACTCTAAGATCATTTTATGGGGCGCATCCAAACGCATATAAGCCAAAATTGGACTCAACACATCAGCAGATAAAACTTTTTTCATATCAGAAACCTCTCTTTTAGAACTCTTTTATTCTAATGAATTCAACCGCACCTTGGCTTGCTAAGGCGATCAAGGGTATCCCATCGCCCAATTCTCGCTTTGGGATCAATGTGCCTAAGCTCGCTTCGCTCGCTAAGGCACATAGAAAAGCCCTCACACAAAAACTGTGTGAGGGCGTAGTGTCCGCGGTGCCACCTCTTTTATAGGGAAAAATAGCTGGTCTTTCCCTACATCTCTATCTCCTCTATCAAGGAGTTGCACGGTAAGGGGTGCCAACCGAATTCACATGGGTTAGAATTCATTGATCATAACAGTCCAATTTTCATCAGTCGCTATTGCTTGTTCACAATTCCCACAAGCTCCCTGAAAATAGCTGACTCATTACTTTTCTGTTGCTACCATTATAACCCTTTTTCTTAGAAAGTCAATAAAAATTTTAGTCTTTTTTTATACTTTTCTCTACACTAATTTAATAAAATCAGCTCAAAGAGCCCTAGCAGCCCGTCCTTTTTATCCCAAAAATAGGTTACTCAACAAAGCCAAAATTGCAGGGCCACCTTGGGTCAAGATAATCTTTTTATTGGCTGTCATCGCACCGTAGGCTGCAGCTTCAATAATAAAGAGTACAAAAATCGTAACAACTTCACTATTTTTAGAGACAAACAATCCATACAAGAGGAACACCCCAATCAAGGCATTGTATATCCCTTGATTCTTAAATAAAGAGGTCACAGATGGGCGAGCGAGTTCTTCTTTATCCATGTTGAAAACCCGACTTGTGGTATCAGATGTGGTTTTGATGCTCTCCAAATAAAAAATATATAAATGCTCCAGTGCAACAAGACTTGCTAAAATAATCGTCAGTAATGACATCGTAGATTCTCCTTTTTATTCAACTGTTATTTGTTCAATGCCAGATACTAATTTGTCCAGCAGGTAAGAAAATTGCTCTTGTTCTTGAGCAGTCAAAATCCGACTCATCTGTTCTTTCACCGCCACATGATGGCGAGGGGGATGTTTGACCAAACGATTATAGGCCATATCCGTCAAATGAATTAAGATTTCCCGCTGATTCTTTGGATTTCGACTCCGATGGACAAATCCTTCCTTTTCTAATATTTTGAAATGCCGCGTTAAAGCCGCTGGATCAATCCGCAAGCGCTCCTGAACCGCGATCTGATTGCAAGGTGCTTGTTCTAATAAATCCTGCAAAATTTGATAACGTGTTAAGCTAATCCCTAGGCGCTTTTCAAAAAGTTGCGTAGTTGATTGATCTGCCAAACGTAGTTGGTAGAGCAAATCATTTATTTCTGCCATGTCCCTTCCTCTATTCATTTTTGATAAATCAATAATTGACTAATCAATTATAAAATATTTCATATCCTCTTGCAAGAAAAAGAACTTGCACTATTCTTTCACACAAAAAAAGCCGCCTGATTTGGCGACTCTTAGGGAGATTATTATGAAAAAGAAAAGTTTTAGGATTTTTCTAAACAAAGTTAGGAGGTCTTTGTTTATGCTTTTATTATAGCGGACATTTCTTAAAGAAAGCTTACGACTTTATTTCAAAATGAAAACAAATTCTTTACAGATTCTTTTCAGCGTTTAAAATACCTGGGATATCTAGTAAGGTGTTCATCTGATGGTTGCCTTGATAGTCAGACGTCAAGAAATTGATACTATGAATCTGGCTATTTCTTGCAAAGTCAATATCCAGGCTCCGATCCCCAATATAGTAGGTATTTTCTGGTTCCAACCCGTACTTCTCCATCAGATACCTAGCAGCTTCTGGGTCAGGCTTGCGGGCAAAACCACTTTGACTGGTCAAAATCTCTGTAAAAAAAGATTCCAAACCCAAATCCCGTAGGATGACAAAGGCATTCTCTCCCTTATGGGTATAGACAAACTGCTCAATTCCAGCTTCTTGTCCCCAGGATAGGACATCACGCGCCCCATCCATCAGAAGGACCTGGGCATTTTTCTCCGCTAGACTTTCTGCTCGGCGATGATTCAAGTCGGTCACATCCAGATGATACTCCTCCGCCACAGCTACTAAAAGATCTTGAACCGAATGCTTCAAGATGTAGTCTTTAATGCCGGCTCGATCAAAGGGAAGCTGATAAGTTGCATAGGTCTCCTCAAGACCTGCTAAAATAGCATCATAGGAATCCAGCAAAGTTCCGTCCAAATCCCAAATAAAGGCTCGTTTTGTCATTTTTTCTTCTCTCCTACTTTTCGTCTATAGAGCTGACTCAAAAATAGCCAACGGAAACCATTGTCGAGCAGTGTCCCCGTCCAGACCCCTGGAAGGCCAAAGCCAAGGGTTACTCCAAGCAGATAACCGGCTCCAATTCGAATGACCCACATGCCAATGGTCGTTGCATAAAATGGAAGTTTCCCATTTCCCAAGCCTTGCCAAACAGCTGTATAGATGACCGTTCCTGCTGTAAACGGCGTTCCCAACAAAGAAAAGAGGACAACCGACAGGCTAGCTTCGACTGCTTTTGTATCTTGTGTGTAGAGATGGGTCAGAAGGGTGCCCCCAAAAAAGATTCCCAAGGCAATGGGTAACATTAACACGAAGGACAACCAGTAAGACTGCTTTCGAAGGCGGGCAATCTGCTCAAGATCCCCTTCACCCAGGCTCCGTGCTACGAGCATGACCGTCGCTGTGGCCACACCAAACACAGGCATGTAGTTAAACTGGGTCAAGGTCTCTCCGATAGCATTTCCTGCGACTGCCTCGGTCCCAAAAGTAACCACGATCGCAATGATTACCACATCTCCAGCCCGCATCATCAGCCGCTCTCCGGCTGCTGGAAGTGCTAAGTTCAAGAGCTTACGATCCAATCCCCAACCAAGGGGAGCAAAGGGTAACTGGACCTTTTGCCACAAGAGGATAACCCCAACCAGACGAGCTAGCACAGTCCCCAAAGCTGCTCCGACAATGCCCCAGCCAAAAAGGAAAATGGCCACAGAGGAGAACAGTGCGTTTAATAGATTGGTCAACAGGCTCACATACATAGGAAGACGTGGATTGTTGGCCACCCGAACCAAGGAGCCCAAGGTCGTCATCAATCCTAAGAGAACAATGGTCCCGCCGACCAAGGAAAGGTAAATCCCCCCACTTTCAGCTACTGCAGCTTCAGTCCCCAACAGCGAAATCATCTGGCGTCCAAATAACAGCGAAGTCCCTCCTAAGAGAGCACTCAACAATAAGGTCACCTTCAGCGACTCTGTCGCATGGTAGGCAATATTATCTTGATCTTTTTCGCCCAAGCTTTTGGACATGACGCTAGCAACTGCCGCACCCAGTGCCAAAAAGATGGCTTGATAGATCGTGATGATATTCCCTGCGACGGAAACACCTGAAATGGCAATCAAACCCAGGTGAGCCACTAGATAAGAGTCCACCATGCCCATCAGCATTTGTAAGAAATTTTCACCCATGGCAGGAAGGGCGATGTTTAAGATTTTTTTGTATGAATTCATGAGTATAGAAAAGAGCCAAACGGCTCTTTTGATCTTTCTAATAGGAAGAATTAAAGTCCCAAGTAGTCTTCTACGGCTGCTTGCATTTCTTTGGCTGCCACGCTTGTACGATGGCGAACCGGTGCAGTTTCAAGGCCGTCTACAGCCGGTGGCACAGGAACACCTGAGAGTGTATGCAATTTAGCCAAGGCTTCGAAATCTCCTAGACCTGTCTCGCCCGTCACCGCTTCTACTGCCACAACTGGGAATTTATAAGGACTTGCTGTAGAGGCAATGACTGTTTTAGCAGTATCCCCTGTTTGGGTCCGGTATTTTTGATAAACGGCTGATGCTACGGCTGTATGAGGGTCTTCGATGTAATCAGACGCTTCATAGACCCGCTTGATCTCTGCAGCGGTTTCTGCTTCATCTGCATATGCAGCCGCAAACAAATCTAAGATGTCTGCATCAAAGTTGGACAATTGGTACTGACCTGTTGCAACGAGGCTTTCCATCAACTCTTTGGTCTTTGTGGCATCATTGCCTACCAAGTGGAAAATCAAGCGTTCCAAGTTTGAAGAGACCAAGATATCCATCGATGGACTGGTGGTCACCTTGAAGTCACGTTTCTTATCATAGACATATGTTTTGAAGAAGTCTGTCAAAACATTGTTTTCATTTGACGCACAGATCAATTTTCCAACTGGAAGACCGATTTGTTTGGCATAGAAAGCTGCCAAGATATTTCCAAAGTTTCCTGTTGGGACGGTAAAGTTGACTTTTTCTCCCGCTGTGATTTGGCCTGTCTTCACCAATTGCGCATAGGCGTATACGTAATAGACAACCTGAGGCACCAAACGACCAATGTTCATAGAGTTGGCTGATGAGAATTGCATCTTGTTGGCTGCTAATTTTTCACGAAGGGCCACATCATTGAACATGTGTTTGACATTAGTTTGGGCATCGTCAAAGTTTCCATCGATGGCGATGACATGGGTATTGTCCCCCGTTTGAGTCGTCATTTGCAATTCTTGCACCTTGCTGACACCATCTTTTGGATAAAAGACAATGATCTCTGTTCCTGGAACATCAGCAAAACCTGCCATCGCAGCTTTTCCAGTATCTCCAGAAGTCGCCGTCAAGATGACAATTTTATTTTCCAAACCGTGCTTTTTAGCTGCTGTCGTCATGAAGTAAGGCAAGATCGACAAAGCCATGTCTTTAAAGGCAATGGTTGAACCGTGGAAAAGTTCCAAGTTGTATTGACCATCGAGTTTGACAAGCGGAGCAATAGCCGGGGTATCAAACTTGCTGTCATAAGCATGAGAAATACAGTAGTCCAACTCTTCTGCTGTAAAGTCGTCCAAAAAGACTGACAAAACAAGCTTGGCCACCTCTTGGTAAGAAGCGTCTTTGAGGGTATCAAAATCCAGCTCTACTTGAGGATAAGAGACTGGAGTAAACAAACCGCCATCTGTCGCCAATCCTTGAAGGATGGCTTGACTAGCTGTTACAGTATTATTTTCATCTCGTGTTGATTGATAAACTAATGTCATGACTGTTTCATTCCTTTACTAGTAGTCTTCTCATTATATCATAAATGTCAGAAAATTTAACAGCTTTTCGCCAAATCTTGGCAAAGGTCGGCAAACAGAAACTAGATAAAAGAGAGCAGGTGCAACGACTTTGCTCCTACTCCCATGCGAATCTGTTTTTCAGGTGTCTGCAAGACTTGATCAAGCCAATCCCAACTCTGCTAAAACAGATGGGAAGTCTTTCTTCAATTTTTCAAGAGCTACCGTTACTTCTTGACGAGTTTGGTTATTTTTCGCAGTAACTTGACCACTCTCAACTTCACTACTTCCTAAGGTAATCAAGGCTTTGGCCGCAAAGACATCTGCTGACTTAAATTGTGCCTTGAGCTTGCGTCCAAGGTAATCACGTTCTGCCTTGAAACCTTGGATTCGAAGGGCTTGAACCAAGCTAAGCGCTGCTTCATTGACTTCATCTCCTAGGACAGCGATATAGGCATCTAGGCCTGTTTCGATCGGCAATTCAATGCCTTTCTTTTCAAGAACGAGAAGGATCCGTTCCACACCGATACCAAATCCAAAACCAGCTGTCGCAGGGCCGCCGAAGTATTCCACCAAACCATCATAGCGACCACCTGCACAGACCGTCAATTCATTGCCTTCAATTTCTGTGATGAACTCAAAAATCGTGTGGTTGTAGTAATCCAAGCCACGCACCATATTGGTATCAATGACATAGGCTACCCCCAAGTCTTCTAACATCCGACGAACCGCATCAAAATGCGCTTGGCTTTCTTCATCAAGATAGTCTAGGATGGAAGGAGCCTGTTCAACCGCGGCCTTGTCTTCTTTTTCTTTTGAATCCAAGACACGAAGCGGATTTTCTTCTAAGCGACGTTGGCTGTCCTTAGACAATTGATCCTTCATTGGCAAGAGATAATCAATCAAGGCTTGGCGATAAGCCTGACGACTAGCAGGGCTTCCCAAGGTGTTCAAGTGCAAGGTCACATTGTCAATTCCTAGTTCTTTCAGGAATTGCGCTGCCATGGCAATGGTTTCAACATCCGTTGCAGGATTGCTCGATCCAAAGCATTCTACCCCAATTTGGTGGAATTGACGCAAACGACCTGCTTGAGGACGCTCATAGCGGAACATTGGGCCTATGTAATAGAACTTACTTGGTTTTTGTACCTCAGGCGCAAAGAGTTTATTTTCAACATAGGAGCGGACAACAGGAGCTGTTCCTTCTGGACGAAGCGTGATATGACGGTCTCCCTTGTCATAGAAGTCATACATTTCTTTGGTAACGATATCCGTCGTATCCCCTACTGAACGGCTGATGACTTCATAATGTTCGAAGATCGGTGTGCGGATTTCATCATAATTGTATCGCGCAAAGACCTTGCGTGCAAAGCCTTCTACATATTGCCATTTCGCTGAATCGCCAGGAAGGATATCCTGGGTCCCTTTTGGTTTTTGTAATTTCATAGCCTTCATCCTTTGTCTTACTTTTGCCTCTATTTTACCACAAATTCGAAGAGAAATGGAGACTGGACCGAATTTCCTTCGTTCGACACGTTCAAAACCTCTTTCTCTTCTTGCCTTATCAGCCGAATTATGAGAAAATGGAAGCCATACTACACTGAAAGGATCTTGCGATGAGAGAGGATATCAAAATCAATGACCGCGCCCTGGCACTAGAGAAGTCATTAATCGAAAAATTGGAGCTTGTATTTGATACCGATGTTGAGTTAGATGTTTATAATCTGGGACTGATCTACGAGATCCATCTAGATGAAGCCGGCACTTGCAAGGTGGTTATGACCTTTACCGATACGGCTTGTAGCTGTGCTGAGAGCCTTCCGATCGAAATCGTCGCTCGCCTAAAAGAAATCGAGGGGATCGAAGATGTCAAGGTTGAAGTAACTTGGTCACCCGCTTGGAAAATTACTCGAATCAGCCGATACGGGCGCATCGCCCTTGGTCTTCCACCACGATAACAATCATTACCATTTAAGAAACGCAGTCAACTAATGAAGGAAAGCCTCTTTGGAAATCCAATCCATCATAAAAAAACGAGGAACAAACTCTGCTATCAGAGTTTGTTCCTCGTTTTTATAATGTTTGAATCCATTCAAACTTTTTCACTACCAGAATGGTCTAAGCCTGGTCAGCTTTTGGTTCAGGAAGGATTTGGTACAACACGATTCCTAGAATGGTCGACGTTGCCACACCCGTGATTTGAAGACCACCGAGGTCAATCATCAAACCACCGATCCCTGATACTAGGATCACACTTGCAATCAAGAGATTCTTTTTATTATCAAAATCAATCTTATGTTCAACTAAAATTTTCAAACCGCTAGCAGCGATAACCCCAAAGAGGGCAATAGACAAACCTCCCAATACAGGAGTTGGAATAGAGTGCAAGAGTGCTGATAGCTTCCCAATAAAGCTCATGACAACCGCAATCACTGCTGCGCCTGAAATAACGTAAACTGAGTAGACCTTACTAAGGGCCATAACCCCAATGTTTTCCCCATAAGAAGTTACCGGAGGAGCTCCAAAGAATCCAGCAATAATCTGTGCCAAGCCATCACCAGTAAGCGTATGGTCAAGTCCTGGATCCTTGAAGTAATCACGCTCAGTCAAACTATTTAAAACCATGAGGTGGCCAAAATGTTCCGTCATGGTCACAAAGGCAATCGGAGCCATAGTCAAAATCGCACTTGGATAGAGTTTAAAGCTATAATCCACAAATGGAATGTCAAAGTTTGGAACTTGAATCCAATGTGCCGCACTTACCTCTGAGAAATTGACAAAACTATGTCCTGTCAGCAAACCAAGAGCCAATGAGAAAATATAGCCCACAATTAATCCAAGTAAAATTGGGACGACACCGACAATCTTCTTGCCATACATGTTAAATAGGATAACTGCAAAGAGGGTCACCATCGAAATCAATAGAGCATAGCCGCTGTAGCTATTATTTAAGGTTGTCGCATCAGTGACGGCATTCTTCGCAAGACTCAAACCAATGACCATGATAATGGGACCAACCACGATTGGTGGAAGGACCTTATTAATCCAATCTTTACCCGCATGCTTAACAATCAGAGCTACAAACAAGTAGACCAAACCACCCGCCATAGCACCCTGGGCAACTGCCGCGATCCCATCTGACTTCATCAGCATTTGCATCGCTGCAATATAAGCAAAACTAGACCCCATGTAAGCAGGGATCTTATACTTGGTCACTGTCAAGTGAGCCAAGGTCCCCAAACCAGATGAGAACAAAGCAATGGCAGGATCAATCCCAACCAAAATCGGCACCAACACTGTCGCCCCAAACATGGCAAACAAATGCTGGAAAGATAAACCAATCAATAAACCAGGTTTTGGCATATCATTCACATCATATTTAACATCATTCACGATCGTAAAAACCTCCTAAAATTAAGATGCGACAAGCTATGGCTGAACAAAAACGTCTACCTTCGATGACCGAATCATAAGGGAGTGCTCATGCTCCATCATCGACGATTTCTTTTTTATCAAACCACTTTTCAACTATACAAAAAAATCCCCCACAACAAGGAGATACACAAAATATAGGCTGGTCTTCCCAGGCCTTTCATTTCCATAGCTCCTTGCCTGCCTCTCTGGACAGTATTAAAGGATTGATTCGATTAGTCACAATTATAGCAAATTATAGACGGATTTACAAGAAAAATGACAGATAATACACTCAAATCCCCCAAAAAGTAATATTCATACGTTTTAGCGATAGGGTTGAAAATAGCTACTTTGAGCCAAAAAAGAGGCTGGGACAAAAGTCCTAGCCTCTCAATTATTTTTTGATTGTCGAGCAAGACGCAGTGGTTGAGTGGGCTCTACTACACTGATTTCATCAGCTTTTACAGCCCTACTCAACTGTTCGGAGGTGGGACGACGAAATCGAATTCTAACGAATTACCGATTTCTGTCCCACTCTCTCTTTGGACAAAGTCGTCCTTGTAATTACTGTTTACCAGACTGTTCCATATTCCAGAAGTCGGTTACAGCACCACGTGATGCTGAAGAAACGATGTGGGCGTATTTACCCAGAACCCCACGGCTATACAGTGGTGGCAAGGTTGTTTCAGCTTTCCGTTTCGCCAACTCTTCGTCTGAGACGTGCATGGTGATTTCTTTGGTATCTTGATCAACCGTTACCAGATCTCCTGTGTGGAGGTAGGCAATCGGACCACCGACCTGAGCTTCAGGCGCAATGTGACCAACAACGAGACCATAAGTCCCACCTGAGAAGCGCCCGTCTGTCAAGAGGGCTACCTTGTCTCCTTGGCCTTTCCCAACGATCATAGATGACAGAGACAGCATTTCCGGCATACCAGGACCACCCTTAGGACCTACGAAACGAACAACAACAACGTCGCCATCCACGATTTCATCCGAAAGAACCGCTTCAATGGCAGCTTCTTCTGAGTCAAAGACCTTAGCAGGACCCGTGATGTTACGAACTTTCACACCTGATACTTTGGCAACCGCCCCTTCTGGAGCCAAGTTCCCTTTCAAGATGATTAATGGACCATCCGCACGTTTTGGATTTTCAAGTGGCATGATAACTTTTTGACCTGGTGTCAAATCAGCAAAGGCTTCTAAGTTTTCAGCTACTGTTTTACCAGTACAGGTGATGCGATCCCCATGAAGGAAACCATTCTTAAGAAGGTATTTCATGACGGCTGGCACACCACCGACATTGTAAAGGTCTTGGAAGACGTATTGACCTGAAGGTTTCAAGTCTGCCAAGTGAGGCACACGTTCTTGGAAATCGTTGAAATCTTCAAGGGTCAAGTCCACATTGGCTGCATGAGCAATGGCAAGCAAGTGCAGAGTGGCATTGGTGGAACCACCCAGCGCCATGGTCACTGTAATGGCATCTTCAAAGGCTTCACGGGTCAAGATGTCAGATGGCTTCAGTCCCATTTCAAGCATTTTCACAACTGCACGACCTGCTTCTTCGATATCGGCTTTTTTATCAGCTGATTCAGCAGGGTGAGAAGAGGAACCTGGCAAGCTCATACCAAGGACCTCGATCGCTGTCGCCATGGTGTTGGCCGTATACATACCACCACAGCCACCAGGGCCAGGACAGGCATTACATTCCAGTTGCTTCACTTCTTCAGCAGTCATATCACCATGGTTCCATTTCCCGATCCCTTCGAAAACAGAAACCAAGTCGATATCCTTGCCGTTCAGATTACCCGGTGCAATGGTACCACCATAGGCAAAGATCGCTGGGATATCCATATTGGCAATGGCGATCATCGAACCAGGCATGTTCTTATCACAGCCCCCGATGGCTACAAAGGCATCCACGTTGTGACCGCCCATAGCAGCTTCGATAGAGTCTGCAATGATATCACGAGAAGTCAAGGAGAAGCGCATCCCAGGCGTTCCCATAGCAATCCCATCGGCAACCGTAATGGTTCCGAATTGAACCGGCCAAGCTCCCGCATCTTTCACACCTTCTTTGGCCAATTTTCCAAAATCATGCAGGTGCATGTTACAAGGTGTGTTTTCAGCCCAAGTAGAGATCACCCCTACGATTGGTTTTTCAAAGTTTTCATCTGTCATCCCAGTTGCCCGAAGCATGGCCCGGTTAGGGGACTTGACCATGCTGTCGTAGACACTACTGCGATGGCGTGTATCTAATTCTGTCATCTGATTCCCTCTCATCGTATTTTTTATTATTATAGCACAATTTACGGCCCAACGACAGAAGAAAATTCTTGAATTTTCAGACAATTCAGCTTACTCGTTTTCTTGCTAAAATAATTTACAGTTATATCTTGACTTTTGTAAGCAAAGTGATATCATTTAGATATCATAAAGAAAGAAGGGTTCGTCCCATGGAAGAAAAAATTTTAACCCAAAAGAAAAACGGCTTAGCCGCCCTTATAGGCTTGCTAGTTGGGGATCTTGTCTTAGTTTTAGCCTTTATTAGTGCGATTGCTAGTCTACCAGAAGGTTTTCCACTTGCGATTGCAGTTATTACCTGTATTTTTCTCTTTATTGCTAGTCTGGTGTGCTATGCGGGGATCAAAATTATTAAACCGCAAGAGGCCTTGGTTTTGACCTTGTTTGGGAACTATATTGGAACCATTCGAGAAGCGGGTATTTACTTTGTCAATCCCTTCTGTGTCTCTGTCAATCCTGCCAATAACACCCGCTTGGGCCAAAGTGGTGATGTCACCACCAAGTCACCCATGTCTGTCAAAAAAACAGCAGAAGGTAACAATATTTCTATCGAGACAGGTAAAAAGAATATTTCCTTAAAAGTGATGACCTTGAATAACTCTCGTCAGAAGATTAATGACTGTTTGGGAAATCCTGTAGAAATCGGTATTGCAGTCACTTGGCGTGTAGTAGATACGGCTAAAGCAGTCTTCAATGTGGATAACTACAAAGAATATCTCTCATTGCAGTGTGATAGTGCTCTTCGTAATATTGTCCGCATCTATCCTTATGATGTAGCTCCTAATGTCGATACGACAGGAGACGGCCAGGCAGATGAGGGTAGCCTAAGAGGCTCCAGTGAAATTGTGGCCAGTCGTATTCGAGAAGAGATTCAAGCACGTGTAAAAGATGCTGGACTCGAAATTCTAGAAGCTCGTATTACCTACTTGGCCTATGCTCCAGAAATCGCAGCTGTCATGCTTCAACGCCAACAAGCTTCTGCCATTATCGATGCGCGGAAGATGATTGTCGACGGAGCAGTTGGGATGGTTGAAATGGCCCTTGAACGCCTGAGCGAAGGAGAGATTGTAGAGCTAGACGAAGAACGGAAGGCTGCCATGGTTTCGAACCTTCTCGTCGTTCTCTGTGGCAATCATGATGCACAACCAATTGTTAATACGGGAAGTCTCTATTAAGAATGGCTGACCAAAAGAAAAAACAGATTCCACTTAGATTGTCAGCCAAGTTATATGCTGCTATCGCATCATGGGCAGAAGATGACTTTCGATCGGTCAATGGGCAGATCGAGTACCTGCTGACAGAATGTGTCAAACAACGAAAAAAGGATGGCAAATACGTTTCGGAAACGATTGATGAGCCATTTGAAATAGACCTTTAAGGAGAACTCCTGTTCCATTTGATGGGGCGGGAGATTTTTTTAACAATTTTTTGTCAAGTAACTTTACTTTACAAAAAAGTTTTGTTATACTGTTAAAGTTGATGAAAATCAAACCTAATTGAATTTATATCTTAAAAGGAGAATAACGAAATGGCAGTACCTGCACGTCGCACATCAAAAGCGAAGAAAAACAAACGTCGTACGCACTACAAAGTAACAGCTCCATCTGTAAACTTTGACGAAGCAACTGGAGATTACTCACGTTCACACCGTGTATCACTTAAAGGATACTACAAAGGACGTAAGATCGCTAAAGCTGCATCAGCTGAATAATAGAAGGGAGATACCATGCGCGTAAATATTACACTTGAACACAAAGAATCTGGTGAACGCTTGTACCTTACTTCTAAAAACAAACGTAACACTCCAGACCGTCTTCAATTGAAGAAATACTCACCAAAACTTCGCAAACACGTCGTGTTTACTGAAGTTAAGTAGAGGTTCAATACGAATCAATACATAAGAAAAACGCTGATTTCAAGCGTTTTTTCTTTTTGCTAAATGCGATATATTGCACTATATTTCAATTCAAACTCTACCTTTTTCTCTACCTTTTTTCTTAAGACCTGGTTTGGAAAGTATGGGTTTCAGTTGGACTAAAAACAGGGGAATATTTTTAGTTCTGTAAGTATTAATCTATACGCTTACATATATCTTTTGGTCTCTATCCTTTAGGTGAAAATACCGATTTTATGGTATAATAAGGATAACTCTATACAAGGAGGTGTGCCATGACTCTTGATGTAAATAAAGAAGAATTAACAATTTTAGGGATTCCCTTTGATAACTTTTCAGATTTTGATACTGTCTGGTATGCTATTGGGTCATCAATGATTGAAAATTATGAACCTACTGTTCAAGATGTGATTGACTTAAAAACTTATGTTATCAACAGACGAAAGGAATTGAATATTGGTTAAAAATCAATACGAAGGCTATGAGTACATTGACCCCAATCACCAATATACCTATCCAAATTCCGCAGTCTTAATCAATAAACAAAATGTTACAAATATTGAAGAAGCCTATCGAAATGAACACTTATTCGTTACTAAAAGACTTGCAGACTTGCGCTTGAAAGCCATTGAAGTCTATTCCATGAGTAATATTTTAGCCATTCATAACTATTTGTTTCAGGATGTTTATGCCTGGTCAGGACAATATCGCAAGGTGAATATCTCTAAAAGTGGTAATCCTTTTATGTCGATACAGTCGTTTAATGCTGCTGAAACTTATATAAATCATCTCATTCATTCCTATCATCAAACTGCCAACTCAAAAGATGAAATCATTAAACATTTAGCAAAAATTCTTGATAATCTTAATTATTTCCATCCCTTTCGAGAAGGAAATGGACGAACTCAACGAGAAGTTATTCGTTCCTTAGCACTATCAAAAGGATATTCTGCACAAATACGAGTGGAACAAGATGATGAAGTTTACAACCTTTATATGGACGGAACTGTCTATGGAGACTTAGGGAAGCTAGAAGAATTATTTGGTAAAATATTAAAAGAAATATAGATTGTAATACTTGATAATTACAAAAGTGAAGTGATTAGATATATTAAAAGCCTATGAAATCAGCATTTCAAAGGCTTTTTTCTTTTAATTTTAGCAAAATAACTGAATTTTAACTGATTATATCACTTTAGGAGTGCAATAACAGATATAATGGTAGCAATGATGGAGACTATCGTAGCAACGGTAGAACTTATGGTATTTGTCTTTGTGTAATTTATCTCAGTAAGCATATTCAAATAGGAATAATTTTCTTTAATTACATTTCGATAATATGACAAATTTTTATGAAATAAATTTTCTAGCTGAACTTCGTCATTTGATACAAATATAGTCCAAGAATCTTCAAAGTCTTTTTTAAAATTAGAAATATCTATTCTGTTTTCTGACTCCGATAGGCTTTGTATCTTTTTCAAAAGGTTTAAAAAATTCTTATTAAACATTATGTTCTTTCTTCCTGATACATATTTCGAAAAATCTCTTTCAAAAATGTGAAGCTCTCGCTCTCCAAATAATAAGTAATAGAGCTCGTTCCCATATTGTGATATAGACCCTAAAATACTAAATCTAGGAATGAAATTACTTCCTGAGTATAGAACATAATCACTATCATTAAAACTATTTGAAATATAGTAATTGCCTTTTTTATTATATAGACTATAACTAATATCCCCGAAGTATATTTTATCTATATCAACTTTGTCTTTTCGAAAAGCAACTGTTAGATTAATTAATTTGTTCATTTTCCCATTTTCGCTATATAAAAACGTAGTTATGTAATGTTGACATATCAAAGAAGGAAGTTCATTTGTCATCTGACCAATAGATAGATAATTAAGCTTATCGTCCTCATCATCCAGAATATACCAATTAATGTAATCTTTTTTACTCAAGTTTTTGATATTATCAGAAATAAATAATTGAAGATTAGACTCTGTCAATACTTGTTTGAAATGAAATCTATATTGAAAAATAGCATAATAATTATTTACCGTCGCCCAACTTATTTCAATACTGCTGAAAAAATTATCTCCAATTATCTCAATTTCAGCAAAAATTCCGACTCCATGCCTTAAATATTCTAAATGGACATAGTCGTATTTTTTAAATATAGTAGGTTTTTTATAATAATTTTTCACTTTAAATTTCGACTTTGGCAACGAATATAAACGCTTCGTTAATTTATTAACACCCTCATTTGAAAGTGTATCTAAAATAATAAACTCGCCAATTGAGAATTCATCAAAATAGTCTGTCCGTGTCCTCCATTCGGGATGTTTTTCTTCAATGTACTTTTTATGAAATTCTAATCCTTCCTGCTCATGTCTTTGATAATAAGATTGATATTCTTCTGTTGCAACTATTTTTAAATAATAATCAAAAAACTTCTTAGCTTGTCTATTTATCATACCTACACCTAATTGATACTTTATATCACTATCATATCATTTTTTTAATGAAACTGAATCAATAACCACAACTATTACTCATTTTATGATTTTAGCTAAATCTATCATGGCTTGTTCAATTTTATGTTTTCTTTTTTGCATGACATGAAGATAGATTTTTCTATCTCTCTACTATCTTCTGAATGTCCTACAAACTCTCTAATAACGTTTAGGCTTACAATCTTATCAGCCATGACTGAAACAAAACTATGTCGGAACATATGGGGAACTATGTGAACAGGTTTATCAAAATCTACTAGATCGTCAATATCCTTATAGGATTTTCTACTTTTCTTATTATACTTAGCGGACTGACTAGTTCCACCTCTTAAGAACATTGAAATTTCTATATGATACAATGCTCTGCCCTGTTTGTTATTTATAGAAGTAAAATAGGGATTCACTACACGTCAATAGATGTGAAAAACCTTGATTTAAAGCGATTTTTGAAATTCTAAATTTCACTACATTGCAATATAAATCAACCGAATCACTACCTTTTTGAAATAAAAATAATGATTCGGATATTTAAAAGAAGAGGAACTTTAGTGTGAAGCTCCTCTTTTTGTTATTTGTTCTTTTGCTTATAAATTGTAATACCTGTTTTGAACACCTCGTATTTGAATGAATTTCAATATATGCTTAATATCAATCTTTCCACATGTTTTTAAGAAAGAAATATTTCATCTAATTTGAATAACTTTCAATTGAATGGTGTGAATTTTACCCTGAAAATAAACGAATTGAGCTAGATTTCACCAAAAAGTTCACACCATAAGAAGCACGCTTTCATGTCCCCGACATCAAAAAAGAAAGGACAAACATATCCTTCCTCGTTGTTAAAATTTTCGTCCCCCACTACAGTTAACAAATATATTAAGATTAGTAGTGAGGAAGTTTCCGACTGGAGAGAGTACTCACTACTTTATCTTATCATGAAGATAATTCAATTTTTTCTTAGTTCAATGACTTGATCGTATCGACTTTCATAATCAATATGGTGAGCGATTTCTAACACCATCATCGGTAGTGAGAAAATCAAGTCTCGAACCATCTGGCTATTTTCTACGTCAAGAGCTGCAGTTACCTCATCTGCTAATAAAATATCCTTTTTACGAAGAAGGAAGCGGGCTAGTTCAATCCGGACTCGTTGTCCGCCTGAAATATTTTCTCCGTTATTAGTGATTACAAAATCAAGTCCATCAGTTAGTTCATGGTCGAGTTTGACCTGTCTCAAAACAGTCTCCAATTCTTGATCTGAAAAATCTTGTCCCAAACTAAGATTGTAGCGAACAGTATCATTAAAGAGGAAAGGATGCTGACTGATGATACCTACCTGACGAATAAAACAACTTGTTTTTGCTCCATCCCTTGTCCGACAAGTAATCGTCCCATCATCCGCCTTTTCTTCCCCTGTGATCATTCGAAAGAGGGTTGATTTCCCACAGCCACTTGGCCCTTTGATGAGGACTTTTTTGCCTTGTTGAATGGCTAGATTAAGATCGCGTATAATCTCTCTACCGTTATAAGATTTACTTAAATGAGAAATTTCTAGTTCTTCTACTTGTGAGATCGAATGATTGTCCGATTCACTATCATCTGCTCGATTTAAAATTCCGAAAATCTTTTCTGCCGTTGTTTTGGCTCCTTGTACTTCAACCACATCATACATGATATTTTGTATAGGACCTACCAGTTGACCAGCGGCAATATACATTGCAACCAGGCTAGCCACTGAAACATGATGACCATGCATGGCAAGGAAGAACCCCAATACCAAGGGGAGTACTTGGCTAAGAAAGACCATGAAACCATTACAAAAGAAAACAATATTATGGGTAAAAGCAAACTTTTGAATGGCTCGTTGATAACGAAGATTGATATTCCAGACGCGCTGAGAATTTTCAGGCAAGGCTTGATTCATCCGCAAGGTTTGAGCCCCTCGAATACTATCAGAGATTTGGTTATGAACGGCTGTTCTTCCCTGAGACATTTCATCCCCTGAATTCTTTAGCTTATTATTCATTAAGAATTGTGGAATGGGACGTAAGATCGTGAAGAAAACAAAGATAGAACCCAATAAAACATTTTGGGCAATGATATAGATCGCCGTAATCAGCGCTCCAAATCCCCAACATGAAATAGACATATAGCGTTCAAAAAAGTTATCTCCTAAAAATTCCATATCCTGTGTCAGCATGGTAATCTTTTCATCTTCACTATATTCCCTGTCTTCCATTAACTTCTGAAAAAGTGCCGTTCGGATATTCATGTGAATTTCACGTCGAAAGACATTATTTGCATGATTACAAAATAACATTAGACTATACAAAGCGAAATAGACAGAAAAACCAAAGAGGGCAAATTTCCAAATAGAAGAATAGGTAAGGTTATTTTGATCTATCGATAATGCTTTGGCAACAACCAAGGGTTGCCCCAAAGCGAGACCCCCATTTGCCAGCGCCCCAATAATGGTTAGGTATTTTGTTTTTTTATCAAGATATTTAAAGATATTAATCATAAATCTCTCCTAGAAAAAAGACACCTTATGATTGAGAAATACAAGTTGTAATAATTGTATTTTATTCTTTGTGATTTATTTTACGTGTTCATTATACATCTAAAAATAAGTCTGGTCAATGAATACTTAAAGAACTTAACTCTAAATAAAAAAAGAGCTCTGCTTATTAACAGAACTCATCTCTTTTAAACTTTTAAGGGTTCAATTCCTCAATTTCCTTTACCCCTTCAAACTCTCCAACACTTTCGAAAAGTTCTATAGCTCGTTTAAAATGTGTGTTGGCTAATCCTTTATCTTCCAAGGCTAAATAGATCTCACCTAACCCTCTGTAGCTACAAGCCTGAGAAATCACATCATCAGTCTCTAAAGATTGTTCCAGTGACAGATTCATGAATGTAAGAGCTTCATCAAGATTGTTTAATTTCAATCTCACATAGCCTTGTTCGTAGTTATTTATAGCTTTCTTTAGATTATCATTGGGAAAATGCTCTTCAATTATCTTCTCTTCATCTTCAATGAGCTTTAAAGCCTTATGAAAATCACCCTGATCTCTGTAGATCATCGCTAATTGATGTAAGCCAATGTGTTCATGTTCTTTATCTTCATTTTGTTGAGCTAATAAAATGTATTTCTCAAAGATATGGGTACACGAGGCATAGTCTTTTTCTGCTAACAATAAATATCCCATCAGATTTAAAAGACTAAAATCTGTACAGGTATCAATGGAAAAATCTTGTTCAACCAACTTTTTAGCTTCTGATGTTTTTCCCTCCAGAAACAAGTCCCAAGCTGTATCAAGTTTAGAGGCCATCTATTTTCCCCTTTCAACTATAAACAAACTTCATAATTATTGTACTCCCGCTTGAAAGCGATGTCAAGCATTATGATAAATAGTACTAGCACCTATGGTGAATTTAAAATTTAAAATCTAAAAAATAAACCATCAATCTGCATTAAAATAATCATAAACCTCTTTATATGGAATTCTGTCAATATTTTAGACAAATTTTGGGAGGAAATTTTGAAGACTAGCGTCCTTCTATTTTTCCCAATAAGTTTTAACTTCTTCAAAAATCTTATTCAAAAGTTCTGCATCTTTATAAACTTTATTATATCAGTTTTCTTTAACATTAAGCAAGATTACGATAACACGTTGATCATATTTTTAAAAAGTTTTATGACTGATTTCGTTAGGAATATTAG
This sequence comes from Streptococcus sp. S1, assembly GCF_034137685.1. NCBI lineage: Bacteria > Bacillati > Bacillota > Bacilli > Lactobacillales > Streptococcaceae > Streptococcus > Streptococcus dentalis. The sequence goes on from NZ_CP139418.1 coordinate 325,952, forward strand.
TCTTTGAAATAGCGCTTCACATCTGACCTACATGCTTCCAACAACGTTATTTCATCAGTTAATTCGAGTAACTGCAAGCCTTCATCAACTAGCTTTTTATCACTTAAACAAATTCCAAGTGTCACTTTAGCATTTCCTAGAAAATCATATCGCTTACTTTTTTTTGCCGTATCTAACAATAGATAACTGATACTCGTACATTTCTCCATCAAACCATTCCACAGAAAAATACTAGCTAAATTTGAGAGTAATTTATACTTGGTGGGAAGAATCTCTGTATAATCAGAGTAATCATTGAGCCTATCTATCACTTCATCACAGATAGAAATCACTGTTTCTAGTGGAAGTGTAAATAAAATAACGACAATTAATTTGAGGTCACTATGATACCAGACATCCTGATTTTTAATTTCGTTCCAAGCTTCCGTTGCCGTTATTCTTACCTTTTCATTTGGACCAGATTCTCGTAAACAAAGAATGACCTCTACTCTCTTTAGTATATTTGATACAGGAATATCATTAGGATATTTTTTTAAATAAGCTACACTCTTATTCTTCAGTTCCAATAATTTATCATTTGATTGGTAGGCATTGTTATCTTCTGCCAATAAGATAATTTCTTCTCTATCGGAATGGTGGTAAGAATGACATATATATCGAAATTCTTCGAAATCTAGGCCAACTTGCTTTAGAAGATGCTCCATCAACTCAAAACTAGGCACTACTTGGTTCGATTCAATACGCGACAAGTGCGCTCTTGAAGTGTAATCCTGGCAAACTTCCTCTTGACTAATATGTTTTGATTTCCGTATTTTTTTATAGATCGTACCGTAATCCCAACGCATAACAACTTCACCTCTAATTATGTGTATAAATGTTACATTTTTACACTTCGTTATGTGTTTAGTATATCATATATATAGAAGAAGGAGGTGCAGATATGCAAAAGAAAATCACTATTTATTTTTTGTATTAATGCTTTCACAATCCAAATAACTGGGGTGCATTTTCAAATTATTACCATGATTACAAATATCACTGGTCAAGCGTAACTCGTGCAAGAGATAGTAAATCATCATATGCTTACGCTCCTTCTCATCAGACCTCAAGAGCTTTTATAAATAGAAATTTTGGTGAAACAGTATATTTTAATTACGGATTTAAAAAAATTCATAGCTCATAGAAAAGATTATATTACTATTCATGAAAATTTTAGAAAGTGAGTAAAGTATGAAGCGCTTCTTTGTCATCCTTTCAAATATCTTTATAACAAGTTTTCTACTTTGGATTTGTTTTTCAACCTCATATGTGGTTATTCACAATAGTTTTCCAGCTATTGGTATTCTTTCCCAGAACAAAGAGGTATCAAAAGATCAGGTAAAATACAGTTTAGATCAATTAGCAAATGAAACAGACAGTGTGATTGGTGAACAAATTGAAACAATAGACGATAAAGGTAAGGTTCATTTTTCCTATGCAATATTTGGATCTGGCCATATCCCAAATGGCCTTGTTAAAGCTAGTGAAGAAGATTTTTACAATAGTGGCTTATTGTCCAATTATTATATTTTATCTGGAAATCTCACTCTAGATAGATTAAATCATGAACTTCAATCATTGGGTTTCACACAAACATTTGTTTCATATCCAAATATTTTTCTTAGCTTATTTACGTATATGGGAAATGGTACTCAATTACTCGTTTTGGTCATTTTTCTACTAACTTTTATAGCCTTAATGATTATTCAAAAAACCAAGGAAATGCGAACAGTTGGGATTCGATATATTTCTGGATTGCACCTAACTCAGATTTTTGGAAACTCAATGATTAGTGATTGTGGAGATTTACTTTTAGGGATAATTACAGGGGTTTTTCTTGTAATCTGTGGTGTAAGTCTATTCCATATCACACCATTTTCTGTTCCAGTTATTGTTTCAGCTAACATAACTTATAATTTGTTACTTTTGTTCCTTTCTATACTCTTTAGCTTTCTTTATGTTTTAAGTATTAAAACGGTACATTTGGTTTCTTTGCTCAAAGGAAAGTTACCTTTGAAACAGATTATGGGTATTCTTTACTTGGGGCAATTGGTCGCTTTTCTTTTAATAGTACTTACCATTCATAGAACAAGTATCTATTCAACTATTTGGCAATTGCATCAGTCTGGAGATACAGCATGGTCAAATCAAAAAGATTGGGTATTGCTTTCAACAAATAGGGAGTTTGGGGCAGAGGCTAGAAATCAGGATAGTAGAAAAATGTTGGAAGAACAATGGAAAAACTTCATAGAAACTGGCATTCAGAATGGAGGAATGCTTGTTCAGCATCCATTTGCATCATTCGATCTAAAAGGTCTGTCTTCACATCCCTTAACGGGAGAAAAAATGTCGATAAATGACTACAATCCGTATGCTAATAGCTTATATGTGACTCCTAATTATCTAGATGTTCAGAATGTAGAATTAAATGAAGAAGATAAGAAGAGCATTAATAGCCTTGGAGAAGGAGAATTTGGACTACTATTGCCTGAAAAATTAAAAGATCAAGAAGATAAATTGCGTCAAATTTATGAAGATTTCCTAGCGATTCGAAACGATAAGGGAAATAAAATTCAACAGGCTATGAAAGCTCGTGTTTTCTATATTTCAAACAATAAGAAGCGTTTCGTATATAATTCTACACCAATTTCATATCAACAATTTCTAAGTGATCCTATACTTATTGTCCTTAAACCAAGCTCTTTTGGAAAAAATCAAAATGCTTTCTTCACTTATCCATCTGATTATCTGTATTTTAAAGGTTTGGATGCCACTAAAAAACTAGTTGAACAAGGTGGAATAAAGAGATATATCAGTCAGTATGATCTTGCCTATTATGTTTATCGTGGTATGAGTCACAAAATTCAAGTTGAAATATTGACAATCATTGCTGGTGGTTTTCTCGGTATTGCTACCTCAATTCTACTCTTTAATACAATGACAATCCTCTACTTTGAAGAATTTCGTAAAACTATTCTTATTAAGAAAATATCAGGATTAAATTTTTTTGAGTTACACCAGAAATTTTTTATCTGGCAAATAGTTATCTTCATTTTGGGAGGGGCTATTGGTCTTTTGCTAACAAATAAACTTTGGGTAGTCTTTCTAACCTCTTGCGTCTTTGGTTTGAATTCTATTTTAATACTAATGCATCGTTCTCGTAAGGAAGATAGGATGGCTAGTATTATATTGAAAGGAGCATAGAAATGATTAAAATCCATCAACTAACAAAAACCTTTGGGGACCGGACGGTATTTAGTGATTTGAACTTAAATTTTGATGCAGGTAAAGTCTATGCTCTTATCGGAAATAGCGGTTGTGGCAAAACAACCTTACTAAATATGCTAGCCAAGCTAGAACCTTATGATCAGGGAAGTATTCAATATAAAGGAAAAGATTTACGAAAGATTAAACCAACAAACTATTTCAGAAATGAACTAGGTTATCTCTTCCAGAATTTTGGACTAATCGATAATAAAACTGTTTCAGAAAATTTAGATTTGGGATTAATTGGTCATAAATTAGACAAACAAAAAAAGAGAGAGACTAAAGAAGAAGTATTAGATAGAGTAGGACTATCTTATATTCAACTAGATCAAAAAGTATATGAGCTTTCTGGAGGAGAAGCACAACGTGTAGCCTTGGCAAAGATCATTTTAAAAGATCCTCCTCTAATTTTGGCAGATGAATTAACTGCCGCTCTTGATCCTGAGACCTCACAGGAGATTATGGACTTACTCCTAACATTAAAAAATAAGGAACGTCTGATCATTATTGCAACACATAATCCAACCATTTGGAAACAAGCTGATCAAGTGGTAAGCCTAAAAATTAGTCAATGAAGAATAGGGTAATAGCACAGATTTTCATTACGTTACATATTCATTTCCTGACAAAACATCCCGAAAGTTAAGTGCACCCAAATAGTTAGATTAATAATTTATCCAAAGGATTTAGTTCTGTATTGCACAGGACTGAGTCCTTTTCTACTATTTGTATAGAAGTGTATACATTTTTAATCTATAGTCGTTGAGATTTAGTAAAACTACAGCGCAAACTTCCTCTTGACTAATATGTTTTGATTTCCGTATTTTTTTATAGATCGTACCGTAATCCCAACGCATAACAGTTCCACCTCTAATTATGTGTATATATGTGACATTTTTACATTTCGATATATGTTTAGTATATCATATATATTAAAGAATGAAGTGAAAAACGTGAAAAAAATCACTATTTATTCTTTATAGCATCACTCCCACTCTTCAACTTGTTAGATATTTGGCGATGGTGGGGATTCCATTCATTGAAGGGATGTGTCCATAGATGAACAAAAGAAGCTTCAAAAAAATGTCTCTAATATTTATTTTAGGTATCATTGTAGGTCTATTCTTAATCCCATTACTTAGACCACTTATAGTTGATTGGCTAAAAACTATATTTGGTTAATAGTAACGATAACCTTATTTAACAAAAAAGTTTTCCCTTATATTTTTTAATAGCATTGTTTTGACAAATTAACTTCCACGTTTATTGGCGGTAGAAGTTGGTTTGAGAATTTAGCACTTTGATGACCTTAGATCCTTATAATCCTACACGTACAGGTATGACTTTTAGTTTTAGATATTCTCATTAGTTTAATTAAAGGAGATCCGTGTTATGGTAACGAAGCATTACAAATACATTCCTTGGTTGATCTTAGGAGCTATTGGATCTTATGAATCCGCAACTTATTTTGGACATAGTACATTTGATATGCTGTATTTATCTATTGTTTTTATGATTGTTTACGTAGCTTTGTTCATTCTACACGAAAAATATCTGAAATATAAATATAAAGAAATATTTACACATATTATGAGCAATCCTGAAAAAGATCATCATTAGTAAGATATAGCATAATAAAGAACTTCAAAAAATGACCTATTTTTGTCAAAGTTCACTTAAGCTCTATTTTCTTTGAGCTTGTGGTTTTATTAGTGAGGGGGGACAAATGGTTAAAGTTAGCGAATATAAAACTTACCTTGCATTGTATGTTAAAAGTATACTCTATCTGTGGAAAACATCACCATTCAATGTATTAATTTTGATTGTCACGATACCGATTCAGGCATTATTGCCTTCGTTATCATTGTATATTGCGAATATACTCATTAATAGAATGAACAACCTGTCACAACAATTATTATTTTTATTGCTTGGAGTATGGGGTGTAGCTTTCCTTTTAAATAATATATTTACGCCATTAACAACAATGATTCAAGGCAAGTTAACAGATGATCTTACCTATACATTGAATTGTGATATTATGAAAAAGTCTGAGGAAATTCAGACGATTGACTATTTTGAAGACAATAATTTCTATAATGATATTCAATTATTAAGTTCAGAAGCCAGTTGGAGACCTGTGAATTTATTGGTCTTTGGGACTAGTATTATTTCAAATACAATACTGTTTATTTCAATGCTGGTTATATTTGCATCATTTCATCCAGTCATTGCCTTGCTCATGTTGCTGGTTTTAGTTCCACAAGGGTTGATTTCTTATTCCCTTCAACAGCAAGCTTTTGAGGTCCTTGTTTCCAACAGTGAAGAATCAAGAAAACTGGAATATTACAGTCAAGTTTTGCTATCATCAGAGGCGATCAAAGATGTGAGACTATACAACCTCTACAATTTCTTTATGAAGAAGTATACTCAATCTTTCTCCAGTATAAAAAGAAATATTCAAAAGACAAGGTTAAAAAAATTTAACAGTTCTGTCATTTTTTTGATTTTAACTGCTCTATTGAGTGTAGGAAGTTTTATCTATATCATCTATTCTATCAAAGTAGGACAATTGGGAATTGGAGCTGTAATGCTTTTTTCTTCAAGTATTGTGTATGCAATTAATAGTATGTCAAGATTGATTGAAGATTCTAGTTTGCTGTACGACACCTTACTTTATATGGAAAAATTTTTCAAATTTATTGCACTGCCATCAGACTCTAAGAGTGCTACAGTTGCTGTGCCATCAAGTATTGAAAAAATAGATTTCGTAGACGTATCATTTAAGTATCCAACTAATGAAAACTATGCCTTAAAACATATCAGCTTCAGTGTCAATAAGGGAGAAAAGATTGCTATCGTTGGAGAAAACGGCGCAGGAAAAACCACATTGATTAAATTACTCACCCGATTTTACAATATCGAAGAAGGCGAATTATTGATCAATAACATCTCAATTAGCAACTTTGACCCAGAGAAATTTAGGGAAAATGTATCCGCTATTTTTCAGGATTTTTCTAAATTTGATCTTACTCTTAGAGAGAATGTGGGCATTTCGAATATACAGGAGATAAATGCAGATGATCAAATCCTAAAGGCATTAGAGGACAGTGGGTTTGAAAGTAGTCTATCAGACCTAAATACTATTCTTGGAAAAAAATTCGATCATAGCCGTGACCTTTCAGGAGGTCAATGGCAAAAAGTTGCGCTGGCAAGAGCTTTCTTCTCTCATTCACCTATACTGATTCTAGATGAGCCTACCGCTGCACTCGATGCCCGAACCGAATATGAATTATTTGAGAAATTCTTAAAATTAACGGAAGGAAAAACCGTATTTTTCATTACACATCGATTATCAAGCGTCCGACAAGCAGATAAAATTTTATTATTAAGAAATGGAAGGATTGAAGGATTTGATAAACATGATGCTTTAATGAAAACCAACAAATACTATGAAGAGCTTTATACCATGCAATCTTCTTTATATTACAAAGAATTAAACTAACTTTCAATTGCTATCGGTATAAGAGCGTATTCTTATGAAAACAAGCAAAAACAACCGGAAAAGAATCAGTTCCCAACTAGTTCTTCTCTGGTTGTTTTTTATACTAACGATTTTTCCGACTTAATTGATAAGAGTACATCATAGGGATAAACACAATGGCGAGGATGACCAGCACCAGTACATAAGAAAGAGCGAATTGAAGGCCTGCTTCAAGAAGAAGGATCAAGCCACCAAGCACCCACAACTTCCCTGCCAAGCGATGAGTTTTGTGCCAGTTATCTTCACTCTGCAAGGTCCAAGGTAGGCGGATTCCAACCGTGTGATTCACTTTCAACTTAGGCATGTAATTGCCCATGATTACAAAGATGAGCCCTAGCAGAACCGAAACAAAAACTGATGGATTAGTAGTAGATCCTAGCGCCTTGCTATAGATGAGATAGAAGGTACTTAAGGAAACGACTGGAGTCAACCAGTAGATTACTTTTAGCATTTTTTCATTCATAGCGCTATTCTTAGAATCGCGACCGATCATAAAGATCATAAACAGATGCACCATGAGATCGAAAATAGGAAGACCAAACACAACCAGGGGTTTCGATTGGAAGTTATTGGGCTGGCCAGCAAAATTGAAGTGAATCGGGATTTGGTTAGGCAATTGCGACCAAATCATCAGCCCCCAAAGCATGGGGAAAAGGATCACCATAGAAGTTAATAGCAATAGTTTTTTATTCGTTTTCATCAGTAGAGTCTCCTTTCAAATCAACGAGCCAGACCATTAAATCCTCCAAGACAGAAGTATTGAGCTCATAGTAGATAAAATTCTTCTCTTTTTCCTCTCGAATTAAATCTGCCTGCTTGAGGAGGCTTAAATGATGGGAAATGGTCGCTCCTGCTACATCAAAGTGGCCAGCGATATCACCAGCAGATAATTTCCCCGCCTTTAGCAGTTCTAAGATACTTCTTCTTATCGGATTCGATAAAGCTTTAAATGTTTGCGCAAAATTCATTCTCTATCTTCTCCAATCTATTTAGATTTCTTTCTAAATAGATTCTAGTACTTTCGGATGGGTTTGTCAACTCTATTTAGAAAAAAATCTAAATAGTTTCTGTTGTAAAAAATATCAGACCTAAGACCGATTCTTATAAACAGCGTCTTTTCTTAAGTTTTCTTTAAGAAATCAGCCTTATAATAAAACCATCAAATGAAGACCTCCTAACTTTGTTTGATAGAAAATCCTAAACTTTTTCATAATAATCTCCCTATAAGAGCCACCAAAACCGGTGGCTTTTTCTATGTACCTTAGCAAACGTTAGTGAGCTTAGGTACGTTGTGATGCAGTTCGAACGGCAGTGAGAACTACGATCTTTAGAATGGAATAAGTAATTTTACTGTTTGGAATGATGATTAATGCATTTTGTCAGACTTAAGACCGATTCTTATAAACAGCGTCTTTTCTTAAGTTTTCTTTAAGCAAACCGCCTTATAATAAAACCATCAAATAAAGACCTCCTAACTTTGTTTGATAGAAAATCCTAAACTTTTTCATAATAATCTCCCTATAAGAGCCACCAAAACCGGTGGCTTTTCTATATCTCTAAATTCGGTTGAACTCAGAGAGTTCAACCGAATTTAGAGATATTGATGCAGTTTGAGCAAAGCGAAAACTACGTTCCTTATTCCTTTAGCAAACGTTAGTGAGCTTAGGTACGTTGACGCAGTTCGAACGATAGTGAGAACTACGTTCCTTATTCCCTTAGCAAACGACAGTGAGAACTACGTTCCTTCTCCTTCATTTGTACAAATACTCCAATTTATGCTCGATCTATGTTATAATGAAGGGAATTTTTGTCTGAGGAGGATTTATGAAAAAAACACATTCTATGCTATTCATCCCGGGCATCATTATGCTTGGGATTGTTTTACGAACACCATTTACTACGCTTCCGACGGTCTTGTCTGACATCGCTGCTGGTTTGGGGGGTAGATGTGAGCTCTCTGGGACTATTGACTAGCTTGCCACTTCTCACCTTTGCCCTTTTCTCACCTTTTGCGATTCAATTTGCTAAAAAGTTGGGGATTGAGCGCCTCTTTTTCCTAGTTTTGATCGCGATTACGATCGGATCTGCCATTCGGATTATCAACCTCCCCTTCCTCTATCTGGGAACCATCTTGATTGGAGCTGGCATCGCCTTCCTCAATGTGCTGCTTCCAAGCCTCATTCAGGCGAACAGACCCCGCCAACTAGGCATTCTGACCACTTTGTACATCACTTCTATGGGGATGTCTACAGCGATCGCCTCTTCTGTCGCTGTTCCGATCACCAAAGCCACTTCTTGGCAAGGTTTGGTCAACATCTTGACAGCCTTGTGTGCTCTTGCTTTGGTCATCTGGATTCCTAACCTTCGCTACAACCACCCTCTAAAAAAGACGGCTACTACGGAATCTAGTAGCAAGTGGTATACCAATAAATATGTCTGGGCTATCATGATTTTTGGAGGCTTACAGTCACTGCTTTTCTACACAAGTATGACCTGGCTTCCGACCATGGCTGTTCAAGCTGGCCTTTCAAAGGTTGAATCTGGACTACTGGCCTCCGTGTTCACCCTGATCAGTCTCCCATTCTCCTTGACGATCCCAAGTTTAACGACACGGTTATCCGATCGCAATCGACGCTTGATGCTTGCGATTGTTGTCGGAGCAGGGATTCTGGGGGTAGCCATGCTCTTAATCCCGATCAGCAACTTCTTCTACTGGTTGGTATTAAATGCCCTAATTGGAAGTTCCGTTAGTTCGCTCTTCCCTTACCTCATGGTCGCTTTCTCCATGAAATCCAGTACACCTGAAAAAACGGCTCAACTTTCTGGTCTTGCTCAAACAGGAGGCTACGTCTTTGCAGCCTTTGGGCCCATCCTCTTTGGATATAGCAAATCTCTCTTCCACTCTTGGACACCTGCCATTCTTATGTTACTGGTCTTAACCATTATCATGGCGATTGCCCTTTATCAGGTGGAAAAAGTTGATCATATTTTATAACCATCGTCTGGCTGGAAGATTCGTCTTCCGGCCTTTTTTGTGCATACAAAAAAAGAACTAGGCACTTGTCCTAGTTCGAAGTTTTATTATCCGTTAAATGAGATATGTACGTGATCGTAGTGGTTTGCTGTATCTCCACCACGGTCTGGCATTTGGTTCCATGTGTTAGCAGGTCCGTAAATGTTGTCGACTGGCATGTAGAATTGTTGTTTCCAGATGATGTATGAGATACCTGCACGGTCCATGTTGTCAATTGCATATTGGGCAACTTGATCTCCAAGTTCGGAACTTGTCGGAACCATTACGTCTACTGCAAGCCCTTTACCGTGGTCTTCTGGATCCCCTTCACGGTAACCACCGATATTTGTGATACCGAATTTCGCAGCGATTTCTTGACGGAAAGCTTCCGCTTGCGGTTGAAGGTGTGGATCAGTTGGAATGGCATTTGCAGCTGTTGGAGTTGATGCTAGTGGTTGCACTTCAGGGGTAGCAGTCGTTTCTGCTGCCGGTTGTGCTGGAGCTTCCTCTGCTGCTGGAGCAGCTGGGGTTTCTGCAGGAGCTTCTTGAGTTTCCGCTACTGGAGTAGATTGAGGAGCAGCTGGCGCTACTTCTTGATTTTGAACTTCAACATTGACAGCTGGAGCACCGTAGTTTGGTGTTTCTGGAACAGCTGGTTGTGCTGGGGTTTCTGCTGCTGGTACTTCAACTACAGGAGCTTCCGCTGGGGTTTCTTGAGTTTCCGCTGCTGGAGCAACTGGAACAGCTTTGTTATCTGCGTTTACTGGTTTAGACAAATCGTTGACAGCGACTGTTTGGTCATCAACTGTCACTTGGTTTGTTGTCAAGTCAGCACTTGCAACAGTTGCATCTGTCGAACCTGCTTGAGGAGTTTGGATTTCAACTGAAGTTACTTCTTTTTGATCATTTACTGTTGTTTTCAAAACAGTACCTGGGTAGATCAAATCCATGTTGCTGATGTTGTTCAAGTTTGCCAACACATGAACATCGATTCCAAGCGCTTCTGCGATCGAACTCAATGTGTCACCATATTTTATGGTATAAGTTTGTTGGTTTTCACCGCTTTGTTGGATATCATGTTTGATTTCATCTACTGAGCGAGCTACCCAATCTTCAAGTGTTTCTGCAGTGGCTTTTGTAAATGGAATCACTGCAAGAGCTACTGTTGAAGCGATCAAGGCTTTCGTATTAACTTTTAATTTCATCTTTTATCCTCTTTTTTCTTTGTTTTTTGCTCAAGATTTTCTTGAACAAATGAACTACTATTCTATCTTATCACAATAAAAAAATAATAAAAGGCCTTTTTGGCTATTTAACAAAACTGTATTTTTCTTGTAATATTTCGTCTTTCTTGTCACATTGTTACAAACTAGTAACATAAAAATAAGGTGCTGGAAGAAGAGTTCGAGGATGAAAAAAACCTCATCTAGGAATGGTTTCTTGATGAGGTTCTTGTCTTTTTTAAGTAATTGAACACGCCCTAAATGCTGGGTGAAAAACGCAAACTGTAATAGTACTAACTTCAAAGGCACAGTAGCTGATTGGATTTTTCTCTCGCTTTAAGAGCTCGGAAGAATCCTAATCAGCCTTGTGGGGGCAGGACAACGAAGCATTCTATACAACAGTGCTTCTGTCCTGCTCCCTATTTTCCTTTGAGTTGCTTAACGGCTTTGTATCTTATTTTACCTTCATGATTCTGACGAGGTTGGCGCGTTCGGCTTCCTCGAGTTTCATTTCGATATAGTAGATGGTCTCTTTGAGGTCTGGGATCGTCGCATACTCGAGTCCATTCACTCGACGGCGGGTTTTCTCGATCTCGTCTGCCATGAGTTGACAACTTTTTTCAATTTCCGCTAATTTGAGCAAATCTGGAAGTAGATCCCCCATTTCTTGAATGGTGCTGTCCATTTGACTGTTGGAGGCGAGGTAGCTATAAACCACGTCCCCTTCATCATCTCCGTACGGATTATCGATACGGGCATGGAGCTTGGGCACGCGCACACTCATGACATTTTCTTCCTCGATATGGAGCATCACTTCTCGAGTGGGTACAGCAAAGATTTCTTCTACCATGAGGTCACTCTCTAAGGACTTGGCCATCACGAAATCTTGCATATTGCCCACCAGCGCTGCCTCCACCTTTTGGCGCAGACGATTATTCTCTCGCACAGCTTCAATAAAGCGACGCATGAGTTCATCCCGCTTATCCTTGAGCAACTTGTGCCCCCGGGTTGCTGTCTTGAGGCGCTCTTTGAGAATATTAAGCTCCATCCGAGTTGGTTTTACATTTAATCGTGCCATAGGCTAATCCTCTTTGTTTGGCAGATACTTGTCAATCATCTCATCCTTGATCCGTTTAAGCTCTGTTCTTGGAAGGATGGATAAGAGTTCCCAACCGAGATCCAAACTTTCCTCAATCGTCCGATTGGTAGTGAAACCTTGGTTGATGTATTCCTGCTCAAAGCGGTCCGTAAATTTAACATAGAGCTTGTCGGTATCTGACAAGGCAGACTCCCCAAGCACTACAGCCAGTTCTTTGGCTTGTTTTCCTTGGGCGTAAGCCGCAAAGAGCTGGTTCATGGTCGCCGCATGGTCTTCCCGAGTCTTGCCTTCACCAGAACCCTTGTCCTTCAAACGAGAAAGGGATGGAAGAACATTGATCGGTGGGCGGTAACCACTATTGTAGAGATCGCGGGACAGAATAATCTGACCTTCGGTGATGTAGCCTGTCAAGTCAGGGATGGGGTGGGTGATGTCATCTTCTGGCATGGAGAGGATTGGAATCTGGGTCACAGATCCTTTCTTTCCAACCAAGCGTCCTGCACGTTCGTAGAGGGTTGAGAGGTTAGTATAGAGGTAACCTGGATAGCCCCGACGACCTGGAACTTCCCGGCGGGCAGCGGATACTTCCCGAAGGGCTTCACAGTAGTTGGTCATATCCGTCATGATAACCAAGACGTGCATGTCTTTTTCATAGGCCAAATATTCGGCGGCTGTCAAGGCGATCCGAGGGGTGGCAATCCGTTCGATAGCTGGGTCATTGGCTAGGTTGATGAAGAGGACAGAGCGGTCAATCGCACCTGTCTCCCGAAGGTCGTTCATAAAGAACTCGGCTTCTTCAAAGGTAATTCCCATAGCCGCAAAGACCACGGCGAAGTTTTCTTCAGAATTAAGAACCGTCGCTTGACGAGCAATCTGAGCCGCCAACTCCTTGTGAGGAAGACCAGAACCTGAGAATACTGGGAGTTTTTGGCCCCGAACCAAGGTATTCAAATGGTCAATGGCTGAGATCCCTGTCTGGATAAATTCATCCGGATAGTCCCGCGAAACAGGGTTAATAGCTTGTCCATCAATGTCCAAGTACTTCTCTGGGATAATCTCTGGACCGCCATCGATGGGCTTGCCCATCCCGTTAAAGATGCGTCCGACCATGTCTTCAGACACAGGAAGTTCTAGGGGACGTCCGGTAAAGCGGACTTTGGCTTTTTCCAAGTTGATCCCGCTAGATCCTTCAAAGAGCTGGACCATAGCCTTGTCTTCTTGGACTTCGAGGACTTGTCCCTGACGGGTCGTTCCGTCATGAAGCTTGATTTCTACTAGTTCATTGTAGTGAACCCCTTCGACCTGATCGACAATCATCAAGGGACCAACAACTTCGCTGACAGTACGGTATTCTTTAATCACGCTCATTGTCTACTCCTCCTTTTGCGACGATTTGGTGTAGGGTTTCTACGATTTCTTCTTTCAGGGCTTGAATAGTTGCCAACTGATCCTCATGGATGAACTTGCTCCGGGCAATGCGGTCCCGAAGAGCCACGGTTCCTTCCATGATTTCTGTGAAGTAAGCCCCTAATTCTAGTGCTTTTTGACTTTCTTGGTCAAAGGTCAAAATGTTGGTCAACAAGGCCACCTGCTTGCTGAAAGAGGTATAGGTATCAACCTCATCAAAGGCATTTTGTTGCAGGTAGTCTTCACGGATCATCTTAGCCACATTCATGGTCAAGCGGTCTTTTTCAGACAAGGAATCTAGACCAACCAAGCGGACGATTTCTTGCAATTCACTTTCCTTTTGAAGCAAGTTCATAGCGCGGGTCACTTTTTCAGACCAGCTGATTTGTTCATGTAGATCGATATAGCGACCGACTTCATCTTGGTAAAGCGAATAAGAACTCAACCAGTTGATGGCTGGGAAGTGACGACGTTGGGCCAATTGAGCATCTAATCCCCAGAAGACCTTGACAATCCGCAAGGTATTTTGCGTTACCGGCTCTGAAATGTCTCCACCTGGAGGAGAAACGGCACCGATGGCAGTAATCGAACCCTCACGCGCAGTGGTTCCGAGTGTCTTGACCCGACCTGCACGCTCGTAGTATTCGGCGATCCGGCTACCAAGATAGGCTGGGTAGCCTTCATCCCCTGGCATTTCTTCTAGACGACCAGACATTTCACGGAGAGCTTCTGCCCAACGAGAAGTAGAGTCCGCCATGATGGCAACGGAGTAGCCCATATCGCGGAAGTATTCGGCAATGGTAATCCCTGTGTAGATGGAAGCTTCCCGCGCCGCTACTGGCATGTTCGAAGTGTTGGCGATCAGAACGGTCCGTTGCATGATGGATTGACCAGTCGTTGGATCGATCAATTCTGGAAATTCATTCAGAACGTCCGTCATTTCATTTCCACGTTCCCCACAACCAACGTAAATTACAATGTCTACATTGGCAAACTTGGCCACCTGGTGTTGCACAACTGTTTTTCCAGCTCCGAAAGGACCAGGAACAGCTGCAGCTCCACCTTTTGTCACAGGGAAGAAGGTATCGATGACCCGTTGACCGGTGATCAAAGGCTCTACTGGAATGAGTTTTTGTGCAAAGGGACGGCCTCGACGAACCGGCCATTTTTGCATCAGGGTTCCCGTAAAGAGGCTACCATCTGCCTGTTTGATCTCATAAACCGGCTCTTCAACTGTGTAAGAACCTGCTGCGATCTTGCTCACACGTCCACTGACACCGAACGGTACCATGATGCGGTGTTCCACCATATTGGTCTCTTGAACGGTGCCGACGATGTCTCCAGCAACCACCTCTGTCCCTTCTGCCACACTTGGTTCGAAGGCCCATTTGGTATCACGATCGAGATTGGGGACTTGCACCCCACGAACGAGGAAGTCACTGGCGGTGACTTCTTGGAAACGTTCCAAGGGGCGTTGGATCCCGTCAAACATCTGGGAGATCAATCCTGGTCCCAACTCGACAGAAAGGGGAGCTCCAGTTGTTATCACGGGTTCTCCTGGTCCGACTCCAGATGTTTCTTCATATACTTGAATAGAGGCTTCATCCCGCCGCATCTCAATAATTTCGCCAATCAAACCAAGATTGCCAACCCGGCAAATATCTTGGACATTGGCCTCCTGCATCCCTGATGCAACCACCAAGGGACCGGAAACTTTGATAATTTTTCCTTGAGTCATGTATTCCTCCTGGGAATCCTTTGTTTCTTTGTATTACTTTTGCGCTATCTCTCTTAGAGATTGCTTTTGTTGACCATTGGCATCGAAGTTGCTTGGATCCAACCAAGCTTCGAAACGCTCTTTGATTGCTGGCCATTCTTGATCAATGATAGACAGCCAGTCTGTATCGCGGGTTCGCCCCTTATAAACAACAGCCTGACGGAAACAGCCTTCATAGGTGAACCCTAAGCGCTCCGCTGCTTTGCGAGATGCTTGGTTTAAGGCATCGCATTTCCACTCATAGCGGCGGTAGCCTAAATCTTCAAACACGTAGCGCGCTAACAGATACTGGGCTTCTGTAGCCATGCGAGACTTTTGGAGCGCTGGTGAGTAGGTCACTGCTCCGACTTCGATCACCCGGTTGGCTTGATCGATCCGCATGAGAGAGAATGTCCCCAAAGCCTTGCCTGAATCTTTGTCTACAATCGCATAGTAAAAGCGACCTTGGGCTGTCATGAGATCATCCAATAAGTGGTCCCACTCCTCTTCATTGCGGGCAGGACCTTTGAACAGAAAGGTCCACATAGCTGCTGGAGATTCCGGCCCGTAGACCTGATAAAGATCCGCCCCGTGTTTTTCTTTTGACAGGCGCTCAATTACGGTATAGCGACCTTCGATCCGCTCAATAGCTGGCAGACGCCCCGGTGTAAACTCCGGCAGTGCATCCCCAATCGCTTGGCCAAATTCATTTGTTCTCATAAAATATCCTGTCCTACTGCTTTTTCGACATTATCACGAATCCGCTGTTGGCCCAGTCCTGTAGCCCCTCTATGGGTCGGGATAAGAATCAAGGCTGGTGTCAGCTGCTGGTCGTAAAAAGCCACTGTTTCTGGAATGGCTTGAGCAATATCCTCTGTCAGGTAGATAATCCCGAAGTTTTCCCGACTGAGTCTTCGCAAGGTATTGATCGCTTCTTGCGGCTCTGTGATCGGATAGGTTTGAAAGCCAATCAGGCGAAAAGGAAGGATGGCGTCCCGATTGCCCACAACGGCGATCTTATAGGTCTGTTTGTCCATAAATCGGTCTCATCCTTTCTTTGATTTCTGCTAGCGGAAAACCATTATCCAAACCAGAGAGGACCAAACGAAGATTGGTCACCTCTAACTCTTTTCCGTAAAGATAACGAACAAGAGGGAGTGGTCCATCGACTTCAAAACGGCCAGCGTCTAGAAGACTGAATTTCACCAAACTTTCTAAATACTCCAACTCTGTTGTCTTGAGTTGACCGGTGCGCATCTTTTCTTCATAAGTCTCTAAGGCGAGATCGTACTCCAGCGGATTGACTTGATAAAACCAGGTCAACCACTGACCCGATTCTAGCAGGTCGATCACCTGATGGGCACTGAGGCTTCCTTCATCCGAGAGCAATTGGTGCATAAAACTATGCGGTTTTTGCTGATCCAAGGCCCGTTTGACCGTAATTGCATTGTAAAAGTCAATGGTCACGTCTACCAGCTGCTTGAGAATTGGATGATCTAGGCTGTCTCCTAAGTATCTCAGGTGTTTAAAATAAGCTAAGTCCATCCCGATTTCGAGGACCCGCAAATCCTGATAGTCTTGGAATTCCTGCCAAGTTGCAGCCACTTCTTCCGCCATAAAGGCCGGACAATGCTCCGCAGAAAAGGTCGCAACCAAATGCTCGAGCACATCAAGAGAATAAGGACCGATGGGGATCAATAAATGCCCCAACTTGCGCTCTGTCGCCTTGTTTTTCAGATATACCTTGAGATTGTGATAAGTGTATTTCAAGGTGAAGAGGCTAACTAAATCCGACTGAGGGGTTACCTCAAAAGCCCATTGGTATTCCGCCAACAAGGCTGCCATCAGGCGCTCTTCAAGGGCTGCTAAATCCTTGATCTCGTGGCTGTCTAAAGCATAAGGTGTCCCTTGTAGCAAGCCTTCTCGGCTCTCACTGGAGGGACTTGCAAGCAACTGCTCGAACTGACTGGGACTGACAAAACTAGCCTCACGTACGCTGATTCCTGTATTAACTTGAGAATAGGTCCGTTCGCTCATTGCAACCTCCTAGTTCTCTTCATCGGTGAAAATGCTGGCTGCCATCTGGTAGCTTTCTTGCTCCCAAATGGAATCCACCAAATCACGGTAGAGATAGTTGTCATCAATCTTCCCAACCGACAAGATAAAGCCTGCCTGAGCTGGAATCGTCGCATCTGCAACTGTCACATTCTGATGAGTCTGCTTCAATCTATCGAGAGCTGCTGGATCAAATTTGCTAGCACTCACCGCCCCAAATGTCAGAGTCACAACTTGCCCTTGATAGCGGTCTAAAATCGTATCTACAAACTGCATTTCCTTGTCAAGGGGCCAAGCCGCCATCGCTTCATAAGCATCTGCAAAGAGATCCTTTAAGACTCGTTGCTTGGTGACAAGGGTTGATTGGCGTTTTTTATTTTCGATTTGTTGGGTTTCACGTTGCAATTGACGTTGAATCCGCTTGAGCTGCTCGGAGCGTTGATTGAGTTTATCTTGGATCAACCGCTCTTCTTGCGCAGTCTCTTCTTTTAGGATGGTTTCCTTGGCCTCTTCTAAGAGTTTACGCCCTTTTTCGTGGGCTTGTGCCAAGATCGAATCCTTTAATTGGGTTTGTTCATCCATATCGTTTTTTCTCCTATTGCATGCGTCTTGTGTTTTTCACCTCGCGAGGCGAATTCATCAAAGCTAGCTCTTAGCCGACGCGTAGAGTCAATAGGAAGGACACAACGAAGGCCAAGATGGCATAGGTTTCAACCATGGCCGCAAGGATAACCCCTTTCATCATGTCTTCTGGACGTTTTGCCAAGATTTGCATCCCTGCTGTCGCAACATTTCCTTGGTGTTTTGCTGAGAAATAACCAACGATCGCAACTGGAAGAGCTGTAAAGAAGTAAGCAACTCCTGTTTCAAGTGGCATATCTGGCTTAATTTGCAACCAGATCAAGATCCCGATAACGAAACCGTACAAACCTTGTGTACCTGGCAACAATTGCAAAATCAAGGCTTGGGCAAATTTTTCAGGTTGTTCTTTCAAGAGTGCTGCTGCTGCTTGACCCGTTTTACCAACCCCAAGGGCAGATCCCATTCCACTAAGTGCAACGGCGATCGCCACACCAAATGCTGCAAAGAAGGCGCCCCCATGGGCTGAAAAATATGATGCTAAAGATTCCATGAATATACTCCTATTTATTAAAGATAATACTTATTTTTTTGTTTTAATATAGCGTTCAGAAGGTTTGAGAGGACGAAATGGCTTGCCTCCTCCTTCGTAGAACTTACCGAAGAACTCCACAAAGATCAAACGGGCTCCATGCACATATCCTGACAAGAAGGACAGGAACATATTAATGGCATGTAGGACGATAAAGAGCACAAGCCCTACCGTAAACCGTCCAAGCGGTGGGAAGAGATTGACAATAAGGTTAAAGGCTGAACCGATACTAGCTCCAGACAAGCCCAAGGCCATCAAACGGGTGAAGCTGACCAAGTCTCCAACATAGCCACTAACATTGTAGAGGTTAAAGAGACCAGAGGCTAAACCGGATAGCTTCTTGGCACTGACAATGGAAACAATCAAGATCCCAATGGCATTCAAAATAGCCAGCCACTTGCCAATCGGAACTAGAAGGCTCATCCCTGGCAAGATATTGCCTACTGCTAGAAGCATTAAACCAAGTAGGATCAAGACCCAAGCAAAGCCCGCATTATAGGCTTCCGTGTAGTCTTTGAGGCGAATATTTTTCATCCCTCCTAGGAAGAGGCCCACTAAGACAGTGACAAAACCAAAGACCACTGAGAGGATCAGGATGGTCATGGCGTTGCTGGTCGTACTGATCAGGGCAAAAGGCATCTCAAATCCAAAGAAAGAGCCATAGACCACACCCCAAAGGGCAACTGAAATCCCGAGGAGACTGAAGAAACGAAGGTTCTTCGCTGTACCAGGCTTGAGCTTGAAGGCTTTAAGGGCAAAGCCTGTCGCCAAGGTTAGCAACAGTCCATAACCGATATCTGCGACCATCATGCCAAAGAAAACAAAGTAGAAGAGAGAAACGATCGGTGTCGGATCTTTCTCGTAATACTTAGGCAGGGCGTACATCTCTGTGACTAATTCAAAAGGCTCTACCAAGGCATTATTTCGCAACTGGATCGGAACGTCATCCCAATCTTTTTCCGTCACATCGCGCGTCTCTAGTAAGACCCGAGAACCAAAACCTTCTTGCAAGAAGTCTCGTAATGAGGCCACTTGGGAGGTTTCAATCCAACCCTCTAGAGCTACCAAGCTTTGCGTGCTGGCAAGAAGCGACTTGGCTTCCTCACGAGCTCCCGAACTCAGCAAGTAATCCATCTGGTACTTGAGCTGGTCCAACTCCTTCTGGGAGTTTTGCAACTCGGCTAGGGTTGCTGCAACTACAGCTTCTTGCTCTTTGATTTCCCCTTCTAGGCGATCCAAGTAGGCGGCCGGGACCTGCTCTTCTTCATAGTCCAATTCTTTGAACCCATGTTCTTCCAGAAGTTCCTGAACAGCTACACGGTCTCCCGAACGATACAAGATGACATAGCCGTGTTCAGTCTCAGACGTAAAGACTTCTTCTAACTCCAGCTCTGGATGAGCTTTTAAGGAAGAACGAACAGCGTCTGTATCGCTATTTGGGATCGTCCCGATCAAGCCATGCACATAGTGAAAAGTAGCGAGGGCAGCTGGCGTCACCTCTAACGGTCGCCATTTTTCTAAGCGCTCTATCTCTCCCTTTGCATCCGCAATCTTCTGACGAGCCTTGTCTAACACGCGCAATTGGCGTTTCAACTTGGTCAATAGAAGATCCTCGTCTCGAATCATCCCGTGAGCCTGCAAGTCATCAAAAGACAAGCTTAAGGGTTCTTCCTTCAGAGCTTGCAGAGCCTTCTTCTCAGGCATGTAGGGCTCTAGAGTCTGAATCATTTTTTCAACTTGTTCTTGACGTTTTTGCAGCTCTACCAAGGCTTGACGATTGTCCTCTGTCAAGGGTTGAGACAAGGTATTTGCCTCAAAGGCAGCCTGCCATTCTTCATGCTCACTGAGGTCATAAATCTGGATTTTTGCCTCAGACTGTAGCGCTAGTAGGAGACTGTCCAAGTCATCTTTGGGCAAGATGAGGGACAGTTTTTGCATCTGACTAACGGCCATAGCTTGCTACCACCTTTTCTACAATGGCTTCAACTAACCCAGCTCGTTTATCGGTCATCGCCTCTTGTACCTTGGCATCATTGCGCGCAACCGTTTCTTCCAGATCTTTCGTTAAACGGACGAGTCTTTCCTGGGCGTTTTTTTCTGCCTCTGTGACCAATTGCTTGGTTTCCTCATCGTAATGCTGTGCCACTGTTGCAAGGCGATCGCGTGAATCCGTTCGGATTTGTTCAACTTGAGCTTCATAGCCTACGATCACGCCCTGAGCAGCTTGCTCGATCTCTTGCATCATCTCGAGTGTTGCATTCGACATCGTCACACCTCCTTATTCAACTATTGTTCTTCCAACAACAGTACAATTATCTTAAATTATACCACAATTCATATCGTTTGTTCAGGCCCAACCGGGAATTTTCAGAAAATTGTGGACAACCAACAAGCCCCAACTGCCAAGATTGGTAGCGTTCTCTTCTTTTCTCCTATCCTGTTCCTAGTTTCAGTATTTCTTACTTGCTTTTACTTGAATAAAGCGGTTACCCATGTTATAATGTGTAATATATTATAGGAGCATCCTGTTATTTCATCTCGTGAGAAAGGAGGATTGCTGTGAAACAAGATCAAGATTTACGCACTATTATCGCCAGCCACGAAGCTGAGTTAACGGATATGGAACGCGACATTGCCCAGTACTTTTTATCATCCGAAGCACGACAGCACTCCCTGTCCTCTTCTCGTGTAACTGAGCTACTCCATGTCTCAAAGGCAGCTTTAACGCGTTTCTCTCAAAAATGTGGTTTTTCCGGCTATCGGGAGTTTGTCTATCATTTTAATGAGGAAACAAAGAATCAAAAACAGGTGCAAGAGCATGACGAACTCACTCTCAGCGTCTTGCAACGCTACCACCATATCAGTAACGTCACTGAAAGCCTGGTAAAAGATTCCCAATTAGATCGGGTAGCTGAACTAATCGATCATGTAGACCGAGTCTATTTCTTCGGGATTGGTAGTTCCGGTTTAGTCGCCCGAGAAATGAAATTGCGCTTTATGCGACTGGGTGTCGTTTGTGAAGCCCTGACTGATCAAGATGGCTTTGCTTGGA
Source organism: Streptococcus sp. S1 (assembly GCF_034137685.1). Taxonomy (NCBI): domain Bacteria; kingdom Bacillati; phylum Bacillota; class Bacilli; order Lactobacillales; family Streptococcaceae; genus Streptococcus; species Streptococcus dentalis. The sequence goes on from NZ_CP139418.1 coordinate 347,578, forward strand.
CGACCAGTATTCTCGATTCCTCTTGTTTAGTCATCGGTTTCTCATTGTCAGGAGGCACCAACTCCATTACAGACAGTCTCCTGGACGCCAAAGAAAAAGGGGCTAAAACGGTTCTTGTGACCGCTAACCCGGCTGCCATCCACCAAGGATTCACAGAAGTGTTACCGGCCGCACCTCTTCCTAGTAATACCTATATCGATCGAATCTCCGCTATTTTACCACTCCTCATTGTGGTCGATTTGATCTATGCTCATTTCCTTAATAAAAGCCGAGAACAAAAGGAAATTGTCTTTAATAGCTACTGGGAAAACAAAAAGCTTTCTGCTCAACGTTCTCGAAAATCTTAATATGGTCTCCCTATTTAAAAAGCATAAAAGATCAAGTTTTCTTCATCTTTCATGCTTTTTTTGATGAATCAAAAACAAGTCGCCAGCGCGACTTGTTTTATGTTCCATGTTTTTGTCTAAAGTGGTAGTAGGCCCCCAACATACCCGCAGCGTTTTGGTGGTGGGCAAATTCCAAACGGATCTTATCTGCTAGGCTAGGAACCAGTTCGTCACACAGAGCTTGATAGATTTTAGGCTTGAGGATGGCTTCCTGGGCCATAATTCCCCCTCCAAGGACGATGACCTCTGGATTGACCACATAGGCGATATTAGCCAGTCCTTTTCCAAGGTAGGTCACCATCCGATCAATTCCAGCCATACAAATTTTATCTCCTTCAGTTGCCTGTTTGAAGATGCGGCGACCATTCCACTGTTCCACAGGATCACCATGATGTTCTGCCACATACTCGACTAAAGCCGTCGTTGAAGCTAGATCCTGAAAGGCACCGTCTGGCAAATGAAGATAGCCAACCTCACAGGCTGAATTGCTAAAACCATGAAAAACCTGGCCATCGAGCAAGAGGCAACCGCCGATCCCTGTTCCAATCGTCAGGCAAACAGCATTGTTCGATCCTTTTGCATGGCCTGTGGTGACCTCTGCGAGACCGGCACAGTTGACATCATTTTCAATCTCGCAAGGGATCTGAAAGGTCTCTTCGATTTCCTTTTTGAATTGGGTGCCTGCATAGTTGGGAATTTGTGGGCCTGCATAAAAGATTTCTCCCTTATCAGGATCTACCATTCCGGCCGAAGAAATCGCAACCCCTGCCAAGGGATGCTTCTTCAAATAACGGGCTACGATTTCCTTTGTTGTGTTAAGAATGTGAGGTCCTCCTTTTTGGGCCTCCGTTGGCATTTCATGGGTCTCTAAGAGTTGCCCTTTTGCATCGGCTAGACCATACTTAATACTGGTCCCTCCGATATCAATTACAACATATGGATTCATCTAGACCTCCTTTGATCAAAGGAATCTGGCTTTTGTGTCCTGAATGAGTTGAGCAGCACGTTGAATCACTTCTTGATCCGCTTCTACTACTGGCATCAAAGGGGAGCGAACAGATCCCAAGTCCAAACCTTCATTGATGCGCAAAACCGCTTTGATGACCGCATACATATTGCCATGAGCAGACGTCAAGACTCCGATAATGTCATTAATAGCAAACTGCAAGGCACGCGCAGTCTCTAAATCTTTCTCAGCAATCAGCTGATTGAGCTTCAAGAAGAGCTCTGGCATCGCACCATAGGTGCCACCGATCCCAGCATGCGCTCCCATGAGACGGCCACCTAAGAATTGTTCATCTGGGCCATTAAAGACGATATGGTCGTCGCCTCCTAAAGAAGCAAAGGTTTGAATGTCCTGAACAGGCATCGAAGAATTCTTGACCCCAATCACCCGTGGATTTTTCAACATTTCCTTGTAAAGACTCGGTGTCAAAGCGACCCCTGCCAATTGCGGGATATTGTAGATGACAAAGTCTGTATTGGGTGCGGCTGCACTGATTTCATTCCAGTAGTGGGCTACACTGTATTCTGGCAAGCGGAAATAGATCGGCGGAATGGCCGCAATGGCATCCACCCCTAGTTCTTCTGCATGTCGTGCCAATTCCACGCTATCCTTGGTGTTGTTGCAGGCTACGTGAGCAATGATGGTCAATTTCCCTTTAGCTACTGCCATCACTTCTTCCAAGATCAGCTTGCGATCGGCCACGCTCTGGTAGATACATTCGCCAGAGGATCCGTTGACATACAAGCCCTGCACACCTTTCGCGATAAAATATTCTACCAGCGCACGTACCCGCTCCGGGCTAATTTCTCCTTGGTCATCATAGCAGGCGTAAAAAGCGGGAATGACTCCTTCATATTTCTTTAAATCTGACATTTTTTCTCCTTTTGTCACTAATAAATTCAATTTATTCTTGGTACTGGGCGAAAATCTTTTCCATTAATCCAACTTGTGCAAAAGCCAAGCTTGAAAAGCCGAACAAGAAAAAGATCATGAGCCCCAATAGGAAAGCTAAAACTGAGCTTGCAAGAGCCATACATAGAAGCAAGAGAGCACTTCCCATGACAAAGAACCAAGGAAAATGTAAGCCTGTCACAATCATGGCTTTTTGCAAACACTCTTTCCAATCCAATTGGTAGCGGGCCGCAATCGGATAAGCAGCCAATAAGATCAACACAAGAAATAGAAAGAGGCCTAAACAAATGGTTTTCAAAGCTTGGAAAGCTAGGGAAGTTTGCCCCCAAAATAAGAATAAATCAAAGAGACAAATACCTGCAACAATCAGTTCTAAACTTCCTAGTTGCAAGCCTATTTTCCAATTGTCCCGAAAAGCCTTCGCATAACTACGAATCACCGGAACTCGACGCTGGTGCTTAATGGCAAATAAGGTCTGATACAAACTAATTTTCGCAATTCCAATCGTGAGAACTGGTAAACAACTTAGCACAAATAAAAGATTAACGGTTACCAAGTCGAGAACCTTCTCACTGATACGCATCACTACATTGTCCGTGTTAAAAACGGTTTTGATCAATCCTGCCCCCTTAGATGACATAGGCACTCCTTTCTAACGTGATTAATCGATCGCAATTTTAAATAGATATTTTTTCACGATATCTTCTTGCCCTGCATAGCCATTGGGTTGGTGAGGCTCCCCTGGAAAGAAAATCGCAAAATTATGATAGCCTAGATGAAGCGGATAAGACTCCTGGCAATGGACAAAACCGATGTCCGATGCTTCGTCAAATGCGAGCGCCTCACCTGTCACACGAGATCCATAACTCGAAAACTCATGCCCTTCTATCAATAAATGCAAATCGGCATATCTTTTGTGGTGTTCAAAGCGATCATTTTTTGCTTTGTTGAGGGTATTTTCTTGAACGACGAGGAAGACCTTATCCCCATCAATATCGTATCTCCCCAATTCAAAAGAATCCTTCCGATGCTCATAGAGAAAGTCAATGGCCTGATCCAGATTGGGGTGGATTCCTTTGTAAAAGGTGATGTTTTTTAAATCATCAAATATCATATTCTCATCCTTTCGATACGTCTCAGCCTAGCAAACCGATCTGTACACAACTATCGTTTGTCCAAGCAGACGGCTTATCCTTTGACCGCTCCCATGGTAATCCCTTGTGTGAAGGATTTTTGGAAGACCAGGAAGACCGTAACGATTGGCACTGCAGCTAGGGCTGCCCCAGCCATGATCAAGCCATAGTTGGTGGCCATTTCGGCCTGCATGGTTGCTACCCCTAAGGAAATGGTCAGGTTTTGACGAGAAGTCAGCATTACCAATTGCATAAAGTAGTCGTTCCAGGTGTTGATAAAGGTAAAGATGGCAAGGGCTGCAAATCCCGGCTTGACAATTGGGAAGGCAACGCTCCAGAAAGTCCGCAACTCTCCACAACCATCGATCTTAGCAGACTCTAAAAGTTCTGTTGGGATGTTTTCACTAAATTGCTTCATCAAGAAGACCCCGAATGGCCATCCAACCAATGGTAGAATAACCGCTGCAAGGGTATCATGGATCCCCATAAAGTTAACAATCCGTACTAATGGAACTAAGACAACTTGTTTTGGAAGGGCCATAGCTGCAATGAAGATGGCAAAGAGAATTCGTTGCCCATAGAAGCGTTTCTTAGCCAAGACATAACCTGCCAAGGAAGAGGTCATACACACCAAAAGCATGGTTGCAAGGGAGATGAAGACACTATTCCACAACCATTGTAGGGCTGGGTTTTGTACCATCAACTGCTGGAAGTTTTCCATGGTTGGTGTCTTTGGCCACCATTGAGGTGGGATCATAATGGTGTCTGGCTGAGATTTAAATGCCCCTGTCAAAATCCAATAAAATGGGAAAATGAACAAGACTGTTAAAAGGAGCAAAATGATCGTTGAAATCACTGTAAAGGCAGTGATGGGTTTCTTTTGTGTTGGTTTCATCTGAGGCTCCTTTCTTTAGTATTCTACGTCGTTTCCAAGGATCTTGAATTGCGCAAAGCTGATAATGGCAATCATCACCGCAAGGAAGACACCCATGGTGTTGGCATAACCGTATTCAGAGAGTTTAAAGGCTTTTTCATAGAGGTAGTACATGAGGGTACTCGTTGAGTAGTTAGGACCTCCTGATGTCAACAATTGGATCAAGGCGAAACATTGGAAAGAGTTAATGGTCGTAATGATCGCAATGTACAAGGTTGTTGGCAATAGGCTTGGCCATTTGATTTTCCAGAAAACTTGCAGTTCTGTTGCACCATCCACACGCGCGGCTTCTACAAGTGAATTATCAATATTTCCCATAGCAGCGATGTAGAGGATGATTGGTTGACCAACGGAGGTGGTCAACAAAATAATGATGATGGCCATCAAAGCCCAGTGTTTGTCCCCCAACCAAGAAATGTTTTGGTTGATGACATGTCCAGATTTCAATACAAAGTTCAAAATCCCTGATAGTGGATCATAGATCCATTTCCACACAACCGTTACCGCTACACTCCCTGTAACAACTGGAAGGAAGAAAACGAAACGGTAGAAGGAACGCGCAATCGCATTTTGATGATAGGTCTGAGAAGCCACAAATAAGGAGAACAATACGACGATTGGAACGGATCCAATAACGATGATGACGGTATTGATCAAGGACTTGATAAAGACCTTATCCGCAAACATGCGGGAATAATTTTCTAAACCGACAAACTTAAAGGATGTCATAGAATAGTTGAAGAAACTTGTCACAAAGCCCATAATCATGGGTGCTAGGACAAAGACCGTAAAGAAGATTAAAATGGGTGCTAGGAATGCGTAGGAAACGAGTGTCTCCCTCATTCGGATTTTGTTTACCTTCACAGCAAGGCACCTCCTAGTGTTCTTTTTCTATTTTCTTTTCTAAACATATCTTACGATTTAAGAAAAGAAGATTCAGAAAGAATGAAGACCCCTTCGTTCCATTCCAAATAGAGAGCTACGGATTCGAAGGGGCCTGCATATTCTCATTTCTATGAAAGACTTAGATTTGCTTCATAGACTGATTATTTTTTCTTGATCGTTTCGTTTGCTTTTTCAGTAAAGGTCTTCAAAGCTGGTTCTGCTTTTTCATCCCCGTTTGAAACAGATTGCAACATTGGGAACCATAGGGTCCGCATTTCTGCAAAACCGTCGATCGTGTTGTAGTATGGTGAGTAGTATTTTGTCCATGTGCTGATGGTTTCCATCCGTTTGTCATCGTACAACTTACCAAATGAACTACGAACTGGGAAGGCTCCTGTACGCACAACATCTTTTGGACCCCATTCTTTGTCGTCTGCGATGAACTGTACAAATTTCTTAGCAGCAGCAATTTTCTTTTCATCTTTATTATTGAAGACTGCAAATCCATTGACAAGGTATTCCAATTTTGGCTTGCCTGAGTCAGATGGGAATGGCACTTCTACTACTTCAACCTTGCTTGCATCCAATAATTTAGCTTGAATACCCTTTTGACCTGGTGCCCACAAGATAGTGTAAGAAGTTTGACCATTCGCAAAGTTTTGGATGTCTGCCGAACCATCGAATTGAGAGCCGTTCATCATCAAACCGTCTTTAATCCATTTAGACGCCTTGTCCAAACCTTTGACGAATTTAGGATCATCTGTTGTATATTTAGTTACTTTTTCATCTGTAACAGAACCACCGTAAAGGTTGGCAATGAAAGCACGAGTTCCTTGGTCTCCACCTTGACCATTACTGAAGAGGGATCCTGGTGTGTAACCTTTATCTTTTAAGGCTTTCAAGACTTTTTCAAAATCATCAGTTGTCCAGCCTTCTTTGACAAGGTCTAGAACCCCAGCATCTTCCAACATTTTCTTGTTCATGGCCATGTAGAATGGTGCAGAACTGATTGGGTACATGTAGGCAGTGTCGCCAGCTTTACTAGCTTGGATGATATTGTCGTTGTTGACATCTTTTACGAAATCATCAGTGAACAAATCGTTCAAGTCTGCCAATTTCCCATTTTTACCGTATTGGATGATCCGCCCTGGTGCATCAAAGAGCACATCTGGAGCAGTTCCAGCTTCGATTGCTGTCGTGATTTTTTCAGGACCAGATTTGAAGTCAATGGTTTCCAACTTCACTTTAATATCTGGATTTGCTTTTTCAAAGGCTTCGATAATAGATTTTTCGTAGGTTCCGACACCATCTTCTGCTTTTTCTTGAGTAAAGACTGGGAATGCCCACCAGGTAATTTCTGTTTTACCAGAATTTCCTCCAGAAGATTCTGATTTTGATCCTCCGCCAGAGCCACAAGCTGCGAGTGCTAGAAGAGCTGCACCAGCTGCCAACGAGCACAATACTTTTTTCATTTTCATGTGATTTCTCCTCACAATTGCGGTAAGATTACTCTTACAGGGGGTTATCCTCAATGAGGACGCCTATTCTTGTTTCAGATTCGACTACTCTCTATTCGGTCTCCTCCTCCTTCAATCTACTGTTTTGTTTTCTCATTTTAAGGCTGCGACAAAGCGCTCTGTAATCTCTTTTGGTCGAGTAATGGCACCACCTACAACGATGCCGCGAACCCCGAGATCATGGATTTTCTTGGCCTGATCCGGATAGTGGATCTTACCTTCTGCGATGACATCCACTCCTGCTTGGCAGAGGCGATGGATCAGTTCAAAATCTGGACCATCAACCTTTGGACTGTAGTCCGTATAGCCCGAAAGGGTTGTTCCGACAAAGTCCACTCCTGCTTCGACAGCAGTCAATCCTTCTTCCAGAGTCGAAATATCAGCCATCAAGAGTTGGTCTGGATATTTCTCTTTGACTTGATGGATAAAGTCACTAATCGAAAGCCCATCATGACGCGGCCGTTTGGTACAATCAAGAGCAATGACCGCGATATCCAAAACTGCCAACTCATCGACTTCTTTCATAGTAGCCGTGATAAAGGGTTCTTCGGGTGGGTAATCGCGTTTGATAATCCCAATGATCGGTAACTTGGTCACTTCCTTGATTTCCTTGATATCCCGGACACTATTGGCTCGGATTCCTACGGCTCCACCCTGCTCAGCCGCTTTGACTAAGAGAGGAATGACTCCTCCTGCTTCTGTATAGAGCGGTTCATGAGGGAGAGCTTGACAAGAAACAATGATGCCGTCTTTGATTTGTTCAATCAGTTCATCTTTTGTAATCTTTGACATAACTCCTTCTCCTTTGATAATAAGGCAACTCGAGTACTTGTAAATTGATTATAATCTATTTTTAAAGCGCTTACAATATTGTTCTTGCAATCGGATTATAGTTTCACATTTTAAGGAAAAATAAAAAGATCTCTGAAACTAGTTTCAGAGATCTAACACATGGCGATTTCCTAAGCTATCTTTTGAGTCGCTTTTTCCTTTACGACAAATACAAAACCAATAGAGCCGACGACGGCTCCAAGCAAGATCCAATAAACCATATCCGATGAGGCAATTGGGCCTGCCAAGAGACCTGCTAGTAAAAAGAGATCGATATACAGTCTAGTATCGCGATAGAAGGTCCAATTGAAATGGTAGCTACCTTCTAGGTACTGACGTGTCGATACAGGCGGTTGAAAGACCTGAAGAAGGATCAAAACCCCAACAAAAGCAAGATAAGCTAGGCTAACTACCGAAAGCGGAGCCTGCATCGTCAACGCTACAGCCGCTAAAAGCAAGACCAAGATCCAGAAATGGAAGTCCATCCAGAATTCACGATGAAAACAGAACCGTTTCATAAGATCACACCTTTCTCTTTATGTAATCGTTTTCTATACTTATATTATAAGACAACAAATTTATTTTGCAAGGAATCATGGGCTATTTGTGGTTGAAAATAGAGAGTGGGACAGAAATCGGTAATTCGTTAGAATTCGATTTCGTCGTCCCACCTCCGCACAGTTGAGTAGGGCTGTAAAAGCTGATGAAATCAGTGTAGTAGAGCCCACTCAACCACTGCGTCTGGCTCGACAATCCAAAAATAATTGAGAGCCTAGGACTTTTGTCCCAGCCTCGTCTAAAAAAACTATGAACAAATATTAGTTTCCACTTCATTCACTGATATCATTTTCGATAATGACCTTGAGTGCATGGTTTTCACCTGCGTGTTTAAAGACATCATAGGCTTTTTCAACTTCTGAGAGTTTGAAGTGGTGGGTGGTGAGCTTGATCCAGCAGTTGCAGATTGCCTGCAGATACATAAGTTGCAGCTTTCATAAGCGACTCTTTTTTGTTGGTTTGATAAAACCATTTTATTTTTTGTCTCTTTGTGAATATTATAACATAGTAAGTAAGCGCTTGCAAGAATTTATGAGCACATTTTTAAAAGTTTTTTGAGCAAACAAAAACATTCCTCTTATCTCTACCAGAGGAATGTTTCAATCACCTTTTTCTAATTGTTGACGCTGCTTATAGTAATCTTGCTGTTCGCGCTCACGCTCTTCTTCTAAACGCTCTTCATAGCGCTTGAGTTCTGCCTCAAACTCTTCTTGCAAAGCAAATAAACGCTCCAAGCCACTTTGAGTCTCCGCACTTGGGGCTTGAAAATGCAGGGCACTTAGCCAGTCCACTAAATTTTCTGTATGTTGGCGGACATCCATACGCATATCCGCATAATCCCACTCCAGCTCGCTAAGCTTTTGATTGAAGCGGTGATGTCGATCTTCTAGTTGTTCTAATTCACTATTTCCTGAATGGTACATCACATACCTCCCTTAATCGGACTCAATAAAATCGGCTTCTTCACTGATTTCAGTGCTGTTTCTACCGCGTCCGCTGCTCCTCCTGTAAATCCGTCTTTCAAATCACTAACTAGGGTCGTTGTAGCAAAAGAGCGCATCTTTTCGGATTGACCGCCCAAGGTTACCTGCAAACTCATCCCTTCCAACATCATCAAGGCTTTCTGCGTTGCAATCAAACTTCTGATCGCAATCCGCTCTTGCTCCTTTTTAATCTCTCGATGGAGCTCCTCAATTCGTTCTCTGTCCTCTCCCAGGATCTCTAACATCTTTTTCTCCTACTTATGAAAAATCAAAGGCCGTCGCTTGTCCCTTGTCCAAGTCCACCAATTGGGCTGATGCAGCCTCCAGCTGACCTGCCAAGTCTGACAAGCGAGTGGAATAAGCCTTTGCTTGGGCAAGGTTCTCCGCCTCTACCGCTTGGTCCCAACAAGTATCCATGGAGAACTCTCCTAATAGTTGCTCCACTTCTGCGTCTGTTAAAAATTGGGCCATGCTGTGGGCCATTTGAGACACCTCAGCAACCTTATGGAAAACCGTCTCCTTAGCCTCTTCCAGCTTATCCTTGACTTCTGTCTCAAAGACAGTTGCTTGCGCTGAAGCATTCTGCGCTACCGCCAGCACCAATTCCTCCCGCAATTGAATAGTCTGGGTTCCAGACGCGCCTGCCAGTTGCTGATGGAGGCTAGAAATGCTTGGCCTTTCCTGCCCATACATGGAGACCACCGAAGCAGATGATGGCTGATTTTCTGAAGTGGAAGTTTCCCGATCTCGTTGGGGCATTTCAATAATTTTCTGTGCCTGATCTTGTCTTCCTTGCACGTCACCTTCTAACTCCATTTGAGATGGCCTCCTTTCTTGGATTTGTTTTTTCATTTCCTATAACTGAAAAAGGATCATAACCCTTCAGCTACAGGCAGATTCATACACTATAGGGTAACATAAAATAGCTCGGAATGCTATAAAAATAACACAATTTCTGAAAAAAAGTCTAATTTTTTATGAAAAAAACGAGTTTTGGACCCAAATAGCAAAAATCCCCCACTCTTTCGAGCGAGGGATAGCTGATAAACATCAGTTGTTCGTTGGCGTCTTATTTACGACGTCCTGGACGTTCCTTGTAACCATAGTATGCATCTTCGATGATTTCTTGCATATGGTCTACCATTGGAAGACGTGGGTTAGCTGGTGAACATTGATCTTCGTAAGCAAGGAAGGCCAATTCACGAGAATGTTTCTTCCATTCTTTTTCATCGATTCCTTGTGCTTTGAAGTTCATTTCGATACCACAGCGTTCACCGAGTTCGTATACAGCTTTTGCGTAAGCTTCAACGGCTTCTTCTGGAGTAGAGCATGGAAGTCCTAGCATACGAGCGATATCTTGGTATTTTTCATCTGCACGGTAGTAGTTGTACTTAGGCCATGTAGCTGTCTTGGCTGGGCGTGTACCGTTGTAGCGGATAACGTATGGAAGCAAGATCGCATTGGTCCGTCCGTGGATGGTGTGGAATTGCGCACCGATCTTGTGGGCCATTGAGTGAGAAATACCGAGGAAGGCATTGGCGAAGGCCATACCTGCGATCGTTGACGCATTGTGCATCTTTTCGCGTGAATGGAAGTCCGCATTCTTGACTGAGCTTTCCAAGTTTTCAAAGACAAGTTTAATAGCTTGAAGAGCAAGACCATCTGTGAAGTCGCTAGCCATTTGTGATACGTAAGCTTCTGTCGCGTGCGTCAAGACGTCCATACCAGTGTCTGCTGCAACAGATCCAGGAACTGTCAATACCAAGGCAGGGTCTACGATGGCAACTGTTGGAGTCAATGAGTAGTCTGCGATTGGGTATTTACGGTTGTTGGCTTTATCAGAGATAACGGCAAATGGTGTTACTTCAGATCCTGTACCAGATGTTGTTGGGATCGCAATAAATTTGGTCTTCTTACCAAGCAATGGGAACTTGAAGGCACGTTTACGGATATCCATGAATTTTTGAACCAAGTCACGGAAGTCCACTTCTGGTTGTTCGTAGAAGAGCCACATAACTTTGGCCGCATCCATTGGTGATCCACCACCGAGAGCAATGATGGTATCTGGTTTGAAAGCACGCATGATCTCTGTACCACGTTCAACAGTTGTGATATCTGGATCTGGTTCTACGTCTGCAAAGATTTGGTAAACCACCTTGTTGCGACGAAGGTCAAGCTGTTCGATGATACGATCAAGGAAACCAAGCTCTACCATAGCGTGGTCTGTAACGATCATGACACGTTCAACGTCACGACATTTTTGTAGGTATTCAATTGAATCACGTTCAAAGTATGTTTTTGAAGGAAGTTTCATCCATTGCATGTTATTTCTCCGGCGTCCGACTTTTTTGATATTCAAGAGGTTGATAGCACTAACGTTGTCCCCAACAGAGTTACGTCCGTAAGAACCACATCCAAGTGTCAATGATGGCAAGAAGGCATTGTAAACATCCCCGATACCACCGAAAGTCGAAGGAGAGTTGCAGATCACACGAATGGCTTTAACTGCTTTACCAAATTCTTTGGTCAATTCTTCATCAGCAGTATGGATGGCTGCTGAGTGACCAAGACCGTTGAATTCAACCATTTGGCGAGCTTTGTTAATTCCGTCTTCACGGCTTTCAGATTTCAAAACAGCGATGACTGGTGACAATTTTTCACGAGTCAACGGTTCTTTTTCGCCAACTTCTTTACATTCTGCCGCAAGGATATTGGTTCCTTCTGGAACAGAGAAACCAGCTTGTTCAGCGATCCATGTTGCTGGTTTCCCAACGATGTCCGCATTCAATTTCGCACCCGCACAGTTCTTGCTGTTGGCTTTTACACCGAAGCAGAACTCTTCAAGAAGGGCTTTTTCTTTTTTGTTGACAAAGTAAGTGTGGTAAGATTTGAATTCTTCAACAAACTCATCGTAGATTTCTTTATCGATGATAACCGCTTGTTCAGATGCACAGACCATACCGTTGTCAAATGATTTAGACATGACGATATCGTGTGCTGCTTGGCGGATATTGGCTGATTTTTCAACGTAAGCAGGAACGTTTCCGGCACCAACCCCAAGAGCTGGTTTTCCACAAGAATAAGCAGCTTTTACCATGGCGTTACCACCGGTCGCAAGGATCGTAGCAACCCCTTCATGGTTCATAAGGGCACTGGTTGCTTCCATAGAAGGTTGGGTAATCCATTGCACACAGTTCTCAGGTGCTCCAGCTGCAATTGCTGCATCGCGTACGATTCGTGCCGCATGAGCAGATGATTCTTGAGCAGATGGGTGGAAGGCAAAGACGATAGGGTTCCGTGTCTTCAAGGAAATCAATGCTTTAAAGATTGCTGTTGAAGTAGGGTTGGTTGTAGGAGTGATCCCACAGACAACTCCGACTGGCTCCGCAATCAGGGTCAAACCAGTGACGTCATCTTCTGAAATGACACCAACTGTCTTGGTGTGACGCATGTTGTTTACAACGTGTTCACAAGCGAACAAGTTCTTCGTCGCCTTGTCTTCAAAGACTCCACGACCAGTTTCTTCATAAGCATGAAGAGCGAGCTCACCGTGTGCGTCAAGAGCAGCTACAGATGCTTTCGCTACAATGTAGTCGACTTGCTCCTGGTTCAATTTGCGCATTTCTTCAAGCGCCACTAGCGCTTTTTGCACCAACTCGTCTACGTGTTTTTCAGCAGCGAGTTTCTTTTCTTCAGGTGAGAGAGTTTTTTTATCAGCCATTTGATGCTTTCCTCCAATGTTTGAAACCCTTATCCTTTTCTAGAACTTTTTCATGTTTTCGGAAATTTTCAAGAATAGTGTAAGAAATTTCTATTTGTTAATTATTTCACAATATAATTGTACTCTATTTTGAGATTTTTGTAAACACTTCCAAGCAACTTTCACAAAGAATTTTTTGAAGTTTGTGAAAGTTTCATCAATTCTATTGCTGTGAAAGCAATTATCTAGCAAAATTGTGAAAAAATAATTAAAAAATTTTTTTCTTCACAAAAAGATGTTTTCAATTTATTTTTGTAAGCGTTTTCTTAATCTTACTAAAAAAAGCAGCTTTTTACAAGTAAAAAGTTGCTTTTTGTTTTATTTTGTTAGAATTTGTTTTGTTTCAGTTTCAGAGAAGCGTTTTTACTTCTTGACTGGACCTTTTTCAGCCTTATCAAGGGCTTCTTTGACGGTTTGAGCATAGAGTTCTCCACCATTGGTTTCCATATTGAAGTGAACAGAGTCTGTTCCCACCCAAATATTTGGATTTTCAATTGCTACTTGGTACCAGTCCGCAATCGTGATGAAGTCGTATTTCTTGGCTAGTTCCAACTCATAAAGACGAGTTTGAACCGATTCACTGGACTGATCGTTGGCATAGCGACCATCATATGGTGTCACAAGGATCAAGCGACGGCCTTTTGGAAGTTTTTCAACATACTGATCCAGCAACTCTTTGTAGTTGCTCACGGTATTGGTTCCTAGGGCAATGACCACATTTTTTAGGAGAACTTTATTGGAGATATCGGTCTCAAAGACCTTCATTCCATTTTCCAACTGACGGCTCACCACTGCATCGATCTGGATACCAGGAATGGCTTTAGTCAAGTAGTCCTGCGCTCGCAAGTTAACCGAATCACCGATCATGGTCACACCATTTGAGACATTATAGTCTGTTGCAGTAGCATTCTCCACCTGCGTCCGTGTGACTTGCATTTTGCTATCTGCTTGATTGAGCCCACTCACTACCAAACTCTCATCAAAAGCTCCGACGGTTGGTGCAAAGGCAGAGATCCCGATCATCAAGAGAGCCAGAGGAATCATGAGGTAAAAGATCGGCTTGGTCAAAAAGCTGAGATCCATCTTCATGCCAAAGACACGAGGCTCCTTACCTGCAATGGTTGGCTCCAAAATATAGAAGGAGAGAGCCGTTAAAATCAAGGAAACAATCGTCGTCACAAATGCTGCCATCATATTTCCCAAATGTTGAGAGAAGATGATAAAGAAAGGCCAGTGGAAAAGATAAACGCCATAACTGGTATCCGCAAGAAAATTGAGGATGACCGGCTCTTTTTTATTCGGAGTCTTCTCATGGAGAATGCGGGCCGAAAGAATCATGGCACCAGCTGCGATTGTCGCTGCTAGAAAGCCGAATAGATAGGTCCACAAGCTATCAAATGGTAAGAAAAGGCTGAGTACAAATAAGAAGGCAAAGCTTCCCCCCAAGACCGATAAGGTCTTTTTCATGCTCCACGACTGCACCAGCTTTGTAAAGTTCGGGCTGACATCAGCAATCCCTGTCACCGTTGCTAGACACGATCCCGCAAAGAAGGGGAAGATGTGAGTGAAACTAGAGAAATAGATGGTAGAGAAATTAGCTGTCAGAAAGGCGCGGATGAACATAGACAAGAAGGTAAAGAGAAAGAGCCCGCTGGATGCGAAAAAGAGCATACCTCGGTATTGTCCAACCGTCTTAGCCCGCTTAGCTAAGAACCACGCCAAAAGTGCCCAGAGCACATAATAATGCACTTCTAGGGCCAAGCTCCACGTATGAAGGAAGAGATGCGGAATGAAGTTACTTTCGTAACTACCACCCGTTGCCATCTCAAAGAAATTAGTCACAAAACCAAAGACCGCCGCAATCTGGGTCCCAATACCAGCCACATAGTCACGTTGGACCATAAAGGTAAAGGGCATCACGATCAAAACCATAAAGACAAGTGGCGGTACAATCCTATAAAAACGTCGCTTCAAGAAAGCCAGGTAGTCGATTCCTTGCTTACGCGCAAATTCATCAATCAAGAGCGCTGTAATCAAGAATCCTGAGAAGGTGAAGAAAATATCTACTCCAATGAAACCTCCAGGAAAGGACTTCTGGAAGAAATGGTAGAGCAATACCAATAAGAGTCCTGTGACGCGGACTAGCGAAAACCATTTAATGCGCATTTTGATAAATCCCCTGCTTGAATGTTCCTTTGTATACGACGTTAGCTTCTGTCGTTAAGGTTCCTTTGCCCTCCGGCTGACCATTGACAAACTGTCCTTCATAAGTCCAACCATCCTTGGACTTGAACTTGCCATAACCACTAAAAGAGCCGTTGACGAGGTTCCCTGTATAGGTATCCCCATTTTTAAAGGTGACGGTTCCCTTGCCATTCATCTTACCACGGACCAAACTTCCGTCGTAATGGATCGCCCCCTTATCCAAGGTCAAGACACCCTGACCTGGAATGGCTGAAAAGAAAACCAGCAAAGCAGATAGAATAATCACTACTAATGCTGCTATTTCTAAATTTTTTCGTGTCAGATAGACCTTATAAGTCTCATAAAATTCTTTCATATTCTGTATTCTCTCACATATCAAACTCTTAAGAAGTTGCTAACTGATCTAACCAAGCCTTACAGCCAGTCAGGACTCTGGAATAGGTCTCCTCAAAATCACCAGTATACCACGGATCTGGCACGCTTTCAGCAGCAAAAAGATGAATCTTGTGCTCTGTCCCTGCAGGAGCCATTCGCTTCAGATCTGCTACATTGTTTTCGTCCATCCCTAGGATCAAATCAAAGTTGTAAAAATCCTCTTCCTTGATCTGTAAGGAAGTCTTAGCTGGATCATACGGGACCTGGTGTTGTTGAAAGATTTTCTGGGTTCCCCGATGGATAGGATTGCCATGTTCCCAGCTAGAGGTGGCCCGGCTTTCAATCTCATACTGATCCGTCAAATCCTTCATGACAAACTCTGCCATAGGGCTCCGACAAATATTTCCTAAGCAGACAAAGACGATTTTTTTCATGATTCCACCTAACTCCTTGTTCGGACTGCCCAACCTAGCTGAGCACTTTGCTTCCACTATGGAAAACCAGCATACCATTACTATTATAACAAAAATGTGACAGAAAAATGACAAAGGGACTCCATCATTTTAAAGAAAAATCAGATTCCTTTTTCAAATCTGATCTGTTTCTCTATTTTGGAAAACGAACCTCTAATGGAGGCCATTTGCTCTGCCAATTTTTCTTTTTCATCCGCTCTGTATAAACTGCTAAACGCTCTGGACTGGCTAAAAAATGCGGAGTTGGCTGAACGATGAAGTCTTCGATATCCTTTGTCCCATAAGGGAGAAAGAGCTCTAGCTGACCATCTTTCCTTAAGCGAACTGCAAGTGCCGTACACTGCTCGGGGTATTTGGAAACCGCATCACAGGCACTGCGATAAGGGACCGTTCCCGGGCTATGCTGGTGCATGTAGACTTGATTTTTCACTTCCCAAGCGTACTGGGGATGATTCTTCTTTAATTCCTGCTCAATCTGCAGAGTCTCCTCATAGCTGATCTCAGGGTCATAAAAGACCAGATCCATATCAGTTGTTGCGTCAAACCCAGGTCTGCCAGAGAGCTGGTTCCAGATGAAATTTCGCACCGCTCCTGCTGCTAACCAAGCATCTACCAAGTCCAGATCTCGAATAATAGTCAAGACTTTCATCATCTCTGGATCCGCTTGGATCTGTTCTACTATCGCTTCTTCCGTCAGCATCTTCTTCTAGTCTCCATTGTAGGGATAACCCAGGTGTTCATAGGCCTTGCGGGTCGCCACGCGCCCTGTCCGAGTCCGCATGATAAAGCCTTTTTGAATCAAGTAAGGCTCATACATATCTTCTACGGTCTCACGCTCTTCGGCAATGTTGACCGATAGAGTCCCAAGCCCGACAGGGCCACCGCCGTACATTTCAATCATGGTGCGCAGGATCTTTTGATCGATATAGTCCAGCCCTTCATGGTCCACATCTAGCATGGTGAGAGCCTTGTCGGTAATGGTATCATCAATCAAGCCATCCCCCATAATCTGGGCAAAATCGCGCACCCGCTTCAGCAAACGGTTGGCAATCCGAGGAGTCCCACGACTACGAAGAGAAAGCTCTTCGGCAGCTTCGTGGGTAATTTCCATCTCAAAGATCTCGGCGGTCCGCTCGACAATCTCTGTCAAATCATCTTGCTCATAGTATTCCATGTGCCCCGTAATTCCAAAGCGAGCGCGTAAGGGATTGGACAGCATACCAGCTCGAGTCGTTGCCCCAATCAAAGTGAAAGGAGGGAGATCCAGATGGACACTCCGACTGGTCTCGCCAGCGCCAATCATGATATCGATATAAAAATCTTCCATGGCGCTGTAAAGCACTTCTTCGACTGACATAGGCAGACGGTGGATCTCATCGATAAAGAGGACATCGCCCGGCTCTAGATCATTAAGAATCGCTACCAAATCACCGGCCTTTTCAATGACAGGACCGGAAGTCTGCTTGAGATTGACGCCCAGTTCATTGGCAATGACAAAAGCCATGGTGGTTTTCCCAAGTCCCGGAGGGCCAAAAAGAAGAACATGATCCAGCGCTTCATCCCGAAGCTTAGCCGCCTCAATAAAGATTTTCAGCTGGTCCTTGACCTTATCTTGACCAATATATTCATGTAAATATTGCGGGCGCAGCGTCCGTTCAACAGCCTCTTCATCGCCCATGATTTCATTGTCTAAAATTCTACTCATACAGTCTATTATAGCAAAAAATGATACCTTCGGTACCACAAATAGAATGTGTTTTTTAAAGATCCTAGTTCTCACTAGCGTTCGAACTGCGTCAACGTACCTAAGCTCACTAACGTTTGCTAAGGTACGTAGAAAAAGCCACCGGTTTTGGTGGCTCTTATAGGGAGATTATTATGAAAAAGTTTTAGGAGTTTTATCATTCAAAGTTAGGAGGTTTTTGATGATGGTATTAGTATACAATAGGAAGCTTAAACTTTCCTTATAGTTTTTCTAGAATTTTTTTCGAGAAAAAGAGGAGGTCTCAAGCAAGAATTTCACATCCTTGTTTGACCACTCCCCTTTCCTCCTTATTTTTTAGCGATGGCATGGTAGCTAGTCTTGCTGGTGAAGACTTGACCTGCTCTCAAGATGACCTTTTCAGCTTGGTCACTGTGAATGGCATCTGGCACTGTTTGGAATTCTAGAGCCAAGCCATTGTGCTGAACCATTGGTTGGCCTTGCAGATGAACAGTTTCGTCTACGAAATTGGCTGAATACACTACCAAGGCTGGGGCTTCTGACTTAAAGGTCAAAAAACGTCCAGATGGCTGATGGTAAAGAAAGCCAGCATTTTCATGCCCTTCTGGAAGAGCAAATGGATGGTCTAATCCTTCTACCAGGCGAATTTGCGGATCAGAGTCCTTAAAAAGATCCTCCAAGAGCATAGCTTGATAGAGATGCTGAACAACCGGACTTTCTCTATCCACGGTCTGGAGAGGGACGCCATCGGGATGGATAGGATAAAGCCCTTGATGGTTGATCTGAAAGACATGGTCATTGATCGGTTGGGTGAAGTTCCCAGATAGGTTGAAATAACTGTGGTTGGTCGGGTTGACCAAGGTATCTTGATCCGTTTCTACCCGATAGGCAATCTCAAGTTCACCATCTTCCGTCAAACCATAGGTTACCCAGATCTTGAGATTTCCAGGGAAACCGCCGGTACCATCTGCACGCTCTGTGTACAGGGTAATTTCCTGATCCGTTACCGACTCCACGCTAAACAAAGCGCTATCCCAACCCGTTGGTCCACTGTGGTTGCAGTTGGTACCATTATTGGCTTCCAAGTGATAGCTTTGACCATTGAGCTCAAAGCTGGATCCTGCGATCCGTCCCGCTACCGGGCCAATACTAGCCCCATATTTAGGGCTATTGCCCACATAGTCCTCAAAGCGATCAAAGCCTAGAATAATATTCGTAAACTGGTCTTCTTTATCAGGCGTCACATATTCTAAGATCGTCGCCCCATAGGTCATGACAGATAATTGGTAACCTAGGTCATTTTCAAAGCGATAAGCCCGAACCTCTTTATTCTGCCATTCTCCAAACACGCTTTCTTGATACTGTTTCACAAACCTTCTCCTCTCACTGTTTTTCTCCATTGTATCAGTTTCACAAGAAGAAACACTCCACTTTTTATAGAAAATTAGTGGCTATTCTTTATGAAATGGATGAATGATCACCCCTTGCACAACCCGATTGACGGTACCAGTTGGTGAAGGCGTATCTGGGCGATTTTGCACCTTGAGCGAAGTCAAGAGAGAAATCAATTGACCGTAGATAATGTAAGGGAAGGCACGGTAGATATCTAGGGAGTCTACAGAAGCTTCTACTAACACTTCCCGTACATACTCAATCCCTGCAGCTTGGTCGGTCAAAAGGACAACTTGACGAGCAATTTGATCCCCTGCAACTTCTCGAACCAAGTCTAGATCATACTGACGAGTGTAAGAATCAATGGATCCAAAGACCAAGACCAGGGTCTGGTCATTGATGAGGGATTTCGGACCGTGACGGAATCCGACAGGACTCTCATACATGGTTGCGATTTTGCCTGCTGTTAATTCCAAAATCTTGAGCTGGGCTTCATGAGCTAGACCAAAGAAAGGTCCTGCCCCCAGATAGATCACGCGCTCAAAGTCTAGATCGACCACTTCTTTGACCTCACGGTCCTTCTCCAAGATTTGCTCAGATAGATGAACCAGCTCTTCTACTCGTTTTTCCTTGATCCCTTCCTCGCTTGGATCAAAGACCAAGAGAGCTGTCAAGAGCATGGAGGTAAAGCTAGAGGTCATCGCAAAGCCGGCATCATTGGTTTCTTTAGGTTGGAGAAGCAAGAGATTGCGCTCATCCCCATGCGCCTGCAAAGCCAGTTTTCCTTCTTCAGCACAGGTAATGGTGATCTGATAGAGTTCATCAACCAGATCTTGGGCCAACTGCACAGTTGCAACACTTTCTGGCGAATTGCCACTCCGGGCAAAGGATACTAAAACCGTCGGAACCTCTTTTTTCAAATAGGTTTGAGGATGTGCTACGATATCCGTTGTCGCAATGGATTGGAAATTCCAGTGGCGTTCATCATGCACTTCCTGCAAGTAAGGAACCAAGGTATCTCCCACATAGGCTGAGGTCCCTGCTCCTGTCAAGATGACCTTGATATAGGCATGCTCTTGCCCAATTTTTTCTAAGAAAGTTTTTATTTCCGCTTTTCTTTCTTGGTACAAGCGAGCCGTTTCTTTCCAAACACTTGGTTGTTGGTAGATCTCACGAGTGGTGATCTCTGCTCCTAGCTCCTGCAAGTCTTCTTTTGTATAGTCTAACATAGAAACTGTTGTTCCTTTCCACAATCTAACGTTGATAAATGGGAAAGGAGCCTGAGATGATGCCCCCAGACTCCCATACCAACCTACTCATCTTCATCATCATCAAGGTTTGACAAGAGGTCATTGACCTTGACAATACTTTCTTTTGCACGTTCAGGGTAGTCCCCTTCATTACCAGTCAGGCTACTATTGATGAACTCAATGACCATCGGAAGATTCATCCCTGCGTATAAGTCAATCGCACGTCCTTCAAGGATCAAGCGGCTCACGGTGTTGCAAGGAGTTCCTCCCAAGAGATCGGCAAATACAATATAGTCTTCTAGACCTTGGACTGTTGCTTCAAATTTAGCAGTAAAGTCTTCTGGTCCTTCTTCTGGTAAGAGTGCAACCGTATGGATGGATTCTTGTGGTCCCATAATCATCTCTGTGCTAGCTTTAAGCTCTTCACAAAAGCGACCATGGCTGACCAGTACTAACTCTTTTGCCATACCCTACTCCATTACTGCATGCCGAAGCAGAAATGACCAAAGGCAGAGAAGGCAATCGCTGCGACGATAATCAACAAGATAGCTTTAGTTGAGTTCATTCCTTTACGTCCAAGCAACCAGTAAATCACACCTGTGATAATAGCTGGAACCAAGCGTGGGAAGATCAAATTGAGCATGTCTTGGATATCGATGGCTTTGTCCCCGATGTGTGGCATCCAGGTTACATCCACATTGATCATTGTTGCAATCAAGGCACCGACCATGAAGATACCAAGTACAGAAGCTGCTTCGATCAAAGCAGTCAAGGTACTTTGCATGTTGTTGATTAAGTTGGTACCTTCTTTATAAGCAAATTCCAACTGTTTCCAACGGAAGATATCATAAGCAACTGCTACAGCAATCCAAAGGAAGATACCCCATGGTTGACCTTGTGACGCGATGGTTGCTGCAATAGATCCCATAATAGCTGGAACCAAAGATCCAAAGATAGAGTCTCCAAGAGGGGCAAATGGTCCCATGAGACCTGTCTTGATCCCGTTAACCGCATCTTTAGAGTTGACACCATCTTTTTCTTCCAAAGCCAAATCAAAACCAGTGATAATGGTGTGGAAGAATGGAGAAGTATTGAAGAATTGCGTATGCAATTTCATCATTTCTTTCAATTCAGGTGTGCCATCTCCATACATTTTCCGCAATTGTGGAAGAAGCATGTAAAGGTAACCAGAAGCCTGCATCCGTTCGTAGTTCCAACCTAATTGGAAGGTGAAGAGGCTACGTTTGTTGATTTGTTTAAAATCCTCTTTAGTGAGTTTGTAGTTATTAGAATTCGTCATCTTCAATTTCCCCGCTTTCTACATTGCTTGCTGGAGCAGCTACAACTGTACGTTGGCTGTTTTTAAAGTGTTGCACTGCAAGGAAGATACCGATGATAGCAACCCCGATCATAGATACAGATTTGAAGTTGTTTGTGAAGGCAACCATTTGTTCTTTTGGAAGTTTTGCAAACGCATCTGTTCCAAGCATAGCAGAAATTGCAGCACCAACACTTTGAACATTGCTGTAAAGCACTGTCAACATCGCTGTCAAGCCAAAACCAAGGGCAAGATAGTGAAGGTGACGTTTCACAGGCAAGTAGTGAAGCAAGATCGCAAATCCAAGACCAGGAAGCATACGTCCTGCAAGAGTCAAGCCGTTTGCGAACCATTGATATTTTGCAACAAAGTCAACAACAGATTGGACAAAAGCACCACCAAAGGCAAGAGCCAAGAAGACAGGAAGGGCACGAGAGAGAGCCCAAGGAACAGCACCAAGAAGGTAGTTGCGTTCAATTCCTTTATAATCAAAGCGTTCGATCGCCGCATCAATCCGGTGTGCAAAGGCAGTAGTACTCATACGGCCAAGGATATCTGCATAGGTCAAGAGAGCAGCTACGGGAACGGCAATAGTTGAAATCGCAATTTCTGGTTTAATACCTTGCGCTACTGAAAAGGCAGTTGCAAGAACGGCACCAGATGTTGCGTCAATACGAGAAGCTCCACCGAAAGTACCTACACCGAGCACTGTCAATTGAAGAGAAGCTCCGATAAAGAGACCTATTCCTAAATCCCCCATAACAAGTCCTGTAATGAAACCAGCAAAGACTGGTGAGCCTGCTGATGAAACAATCGTCAACTCATCACAGATTTGATAAGCTGAGTACAAAGTAAGTAGTAAAATTTGCCACCATTGTATCATGACAATTTCCTCCTAAAAATTTTCTTTTACTTTAATAACTTCATAAAGTCTTCTGCTGTGTCGTTTGGCACCATCTGAGACGTAATTTTCACACCTTTTTCGTGGATCTTGTTGAAGTCTTCCACGTCCGCGTCCACCACATTGATCGAGCGGGTAATCGCACGTGTCTCATCAGTTTGAGACATATTGCCGACATTCAGCGTTTCAAGCTGAACGCCTGCTTCGATCAAACGAAGGAAACGATCAGGTTTGCGAGCTACGATAAAGAGTCGTTGGCTATCATATTTTCCAGCCAAGATATTTTCCGCAGCCTTTGCGACTGGCAAGATACTAAGCTTAACACCAGGTGGTGTCGCTAGTTTCAAGCCACTTTTTTCGATATCATTTTGAGCGACTTCATCATCGATCACCATGATACGTGAAACATTTAGTTTGGTAGTCCAAAGATTGGCTACCTGCCCGTGGATCAAACGTCCATCGATACGGCATCCTACAATAGTCATAAGTTTTCCCCCTTTACTGTGATAAATGTAGGTTGTTGAACAAGTTCAAGTGTCTCTTGGTAACGCCCTTCTGTCTCAAAGACGATCAGGCTATTGGCTCCTTCTTTGAGGAAACCATGAGGCACGTAAAGTGAAGTGGTCGGTCCGACCTCCCAGAAGCGACCAAGGTTGTGGCCGTTGACAAAGACAACCCCTTTCCCAAATCCTGTCATATCCAGATAAGTGTCAAGGGTGTGGTCCAGCTGAAAATCATATCGGTAAAATGCTGGAGCACCTGCCTGCCATTCCTTTGAAAAATCGAGCTGACTGAGATCTTGTAAATCCAGTGGGTACTGCTTCCAATGAAGGTGGAAATGCAAATCCACACAGACACCTGTGCGAATGCCCTTGTGCTGGCTATCAGCCAAGAGCTTGTGCCCGTAGTTGACACGTCCCATATTCTCAAGCAAGATTTTTAAATTCGTAATCGCTTTCTTTTTCCCTTTGATAAAAAGATCTTCACCGATCTCTGTTTGGTATTGTGTTGCTACATGTTGATCATCCAGGTAAATTTGTACCCGATCCCGACCATCAATGATGCGCAGTTTTTCTTCTTCCGCATCCAACTCAAGGTCTGTCTCATATAGGAGATAACCTGTGGTTTGCCCCAACTCTTCCATCTTTTCGGGATAAAGGCTGGTCTCGACTTGAGCCAAATTATCCAGATTCCCAAAAAGACTAGTCTTGGCCGCCAATTGCAAGGTTTGTTCTGGTAAACACTCTTTGATAAGTGGTTCTTGCTGTGGGTATTCCGGATAATAGGTCGCCATCATCTTTTGAATGGCATAATACTTCTCCGTCGGATTGCCCTGCTCATTGAGCAAAGCCCCATAGTCATAGGACGTCACCTGTGGCAAATCAAGCGTCCCCCGAGCTGAACAACCATTCATGAAGCCAAAATTGGTTCCGCCATGAAACATGTAGAGATTAATGGAGCCAAGCTCCAAGACCTCATGGACAGCTTCAGCCAACTCCTCTGGGTCCCTTTGAATCACAGGTTCTTTCCAGCGGGTAAACCAGCCATCCCAGAATTCCATACACATCAAGGGCCATCTCTTGCCGTATTCGTCAAAGAATTCTTTCATTTGACCAAAGTTATAGGTTGCTTTGGAACCGAAGTTTCCTGTCACGAAGAGGTCTTCTTCGATCAAGGTTCCTGCTCTTAGCGTTGCTCGCCATGGACCATCTGATGTAAAGAGAGGACAGGTCACGCCTTTTTCCTTCATCAAATCCCGAATGGCACGAAGATAATCCTTATCTTCTCCATAAGAGCCGTACTCATTTTCCACCTGCATCATAAGGATTGGACCACCCCGATCCACTTGGTAGGGTGTCAACAACCCAAGCAAGCGATCATAATAACGATCCACCGCTTCGATAAAGACTGGGTCTGATGAGCGGATTCGCAGGTCTTCTTCTAAGAGCCAAGCTGGCAATCCACCAAATTCCCACTCTGCACAGATAAAGGGCGACGGCCTTACAATCATGTAAAGTCCTAGAGACTGGGCTGTTTGAATGAAACGCTCTAGATCCAATCGGCCACTAAAGTCAAACTGCCCTTTGCGGGGTTCATGCGCATTCCAAGGAACATAGGTCTCAACCGTGTTAAAACCCAAAGCTTTTAGATTATACAAGGAATGATACCAGTCTGCTGGGTCAATACGGAAATAATGGATTGCTCCGGACAAAATCTTAAAGGGTTGACCTTTTAAATAGAAAGCATCGCGAATCTCAAAAACTCCCATAAACGCCCCCCTTTCTTATATGTAACCCTTTTCATTTATTAATATAATAAATTATTTGAAAAATGTCAACACTTTTATAAAAAATATGTTAAAATAGGGTTAAATAAGAGAAATCTAAAGAGAGGTAGCACTATGGCAATTCCAAAGTACCAACACATCAAAGATGATTTGAAGCAGCAAATTATCTCAGGAAAATTTGAAAATGGAGATAAATTTTATACGGAAGCTGAACTCATCAAAATTTATGATGTCAGCTCTATCACCGTTGTCCGTGCTTTGAACGACCTCGCCGCCGATGGCTACATTGTCCGTCAGCAAGGAAAGGGAACCTTTGTTTCTCGTGCTCGAAAACACAAACTGGTAGAATTTTCAGATGTTGAAACCTTCCCAATCCAAAAGGCCAAAGTCAAAGTTCTCTCTATTAAACGTGGAAATACCTTGAGCATCCTAGACAAACTAGGCCTCAACCCAACGCAATTCTATTATAAAATCGAACGGACTCGCCATACAGGGGATGATACCTATATCTTCCACCAAACCTATGTTCCCGAACAATACATCAATCCAAACTATCCAAATTTGGAATACTATAGCTCTATCTATGATCGCTTCAAAGAAGACTACCACATTCATATGAATGATGAGCACTTCGAAGAAGTCAACGAAATCGTCTTTCCTACACCTAGCAAGATTGCTAAAGTATTGAAGATCGACGAAAATTTCCCAACAGTCAAACAAGTGAAGACGACCAAGCTAGAAGCGACTGGCCAAATCCTTGAATACACGGAAACCTATAAACGCGGTGACTACTACAAGATCAAGTTCATCTCCTGTGACCGCGATCACTAAGAACTAAAAAGACTGAGACATCTCGGTCTTTTTTATAACTCCATTATAGCATGTTGAAAACGATTTCTAAAGACCTCTTTAAAAATATATATAATTAGTGATAATTTAGCTATAAAAAGTTTAAAAAGAAGCAGATTTCTCTGCTTCTTTTCGTCTATTTTTCAAATTCCCGTTTTTCTTGCGATTAGTCACCCAAACCGATGCGTTCGAAGATTTCATCCACCCGTTTGGTGTAGTATGTTGGGTTAAAGATTTCGTCGATTTCTTCTTGAGTGAGGCGTGATGTTACTTCTGGATCTGCTTCAAGAAGTGGCTTGAAGTCTACTTGGTTATCCCATGATTGGGCAGTCTTTGGTTGAACAAGGTCGTAAGCTTGCTCACGCGTCATGCCTTTTTCAATCAAAGTCAACATAGCACGTTGGCTGAAGATCAAACCAAATGTAGAGTTCATGTTGCGGATCATGTTTTCTGGGAAGACTGTCAAGTTCTTAACGATGTTTCCGAAACGGTTGAGCATGTAGTCAATCAAGATGGTTGTATCTGGTGCAATGATGCGCTCAGCTGATGAGTGAGAGATGTCACGTTCATGCCAAAGGGCTACGTTTTCATAGGCTGTGACCATGTGACCACGGATCACACGCGCAAGACCTGTCATGTTTTCAGAACCGATTGGGTTACGTTTGTGAGGCATTGCTGAAGATCCTTTTTGACCTTTAGCAAAGAACTCTTCCACTTCACGTTGTTCTGATTTTTGAAGACCACGGATTTCAGTTGCCATCCGCTCGATAGAAGTTGCGATGCTCGCAAGAACTGCAAAATACTCAGCATGAAGGTCACGAGGAAGGACCTGTGTAGAGATTTCTTGAGCACGGATACCCAATTTGTCACAGACGTATTTTTCAACGAATGGTGGGATGTTGGCAAAGTTACCAACCGCCCCAGAAATCTTACCAGCTTCCACGCCAGCAGCTGCATGCTCAAAACGCTCGATGTTCCGTTTCATTTCGCTGTACCAAGTGGCCAATTTCAAACCAAAAGTTGTCGGTTCAGCGTGCACACCGTGGGTACGCCCCATCATGATAGTAAACTTGTGTTCTTTCGCCTTGTCAGCGATGATGTTAAGGAAGTTTTCAAGGTCCTTGCGGATGATGTCGTTGGCTTGTTTGTAGAGGTAACCATAGGCAGTATCGACCACGTCAGTAGAAGTCAACCCATAGTGAACCCACTTGCGCTCTTCACCAAGCGTTTCAGAAACCGCACGTGTGAAGGCCACCACATCGTGACGAGTTTGCTGCTCGATTTCCAAAATACGGTCGATGTCAAAGTCCGCCTTTTCACGGATCAAAGCCACATCTTCCTTAGGGATTTCTCCCAATTCAGCCCATGCTTCGTCAGCCAAGATTTCCACCTCAAGCCAAGCACGGTATTTATTTTCTTCAGTCCAAATGTTCGCCATTTCAGGGCGAGAGTAACGTTCGATCATGTTTTTATTTTCCTTTCTTTTGATGTTTTACATCAGTTAGCAACCAACAGTCGTTTTATTCAAATTCTTCTTTTCCAATCCACACAGATGGATAGTGATCGAGTGTATTCAAATCCGTATCCATCGGCAGATCATAGATGGCTAAATAGTTTGCAGGATATTGAGCAGTCAGCTCTTCATACTTAGCTTTCACTTTTTCGTGATCGCTACTAGCATACAAGACTTCGACGACTGCTCCTGTCTTCTCTTTTTCAACAAAGGCGTTGACAATAATTTGAATCATAAAACCTCCTAAAGCGAAATGCCCTTCATATTTGCTTTCAGAATAGGCATCTTCACACCTAATTCTTGACCAGTCAGATAAACACTTTGACAACAATAGAAGATGTCCTGTTTATCATTGTGTAAGGTCATGATTTTTCGGGTCAGCTCATTTTTCGCAAACATGACTTTCATGGCTTTTCCTGCTATCCAAGCCGGGATTTTATAAGGTAAGAGTTCTGCTTTGTAAAGCTTCAAATTCACTCCACGCGCTTCTACAACTTTCAAGGCTTCTCGAATGGCCTTGATGGCTAATGATAATTCCGAAGAACTATTCATCAAGTTCAAAGCCAGTTCTTCTGGTTTTTCCAGATTTCCCGAACGCGCAGCTGTCGAAGTGACACCTGCATTAATTGCCATGTGAATCCAAATCCACTCGACCATATCATGAGGCACTTCCCACTTCAAATCTGCAGAAGTCAGTAAAGTCGTCAGATCACCATAGTTAGAAATGTGTGCTTTTTGCTCACCTTCTAGCATTAAATGGTCAAACAAGACACCATCCAAATGGTTCTCCTGCATGTGTCCACCCGCTGTCGGAAAGGCCAGAATATAGTCGTAATCTGTTGCCCACTTTTGGACCTCTTTTCGAGTATCCCAGAAATTACAGAAGAAAACAAGGGTACCTTTGATATTATTTTTTCGCAAGGTTTCCACAGCTTCTTGGACAAGCCCATGACGCACACTCAGAAAAATAAAATCATATTCCGAATCAGCTTCCGCCACACGAACCTCATAGGTGTCGTGTTTATTTTCACCCTTGGATTGATAGCGACCATCTAGCAAATCAACCGACAACTCCTTCGGAGCTGTGCTTTTCTTACTATCTCTCAGTACGTGTTCCACTTGATGGCCTGCTTTTTGAAAGGCGTAGGCATAAGCGGTCCCGATGACTCCAAGTCCTAGAATCGCTATTTTCACTTAAAAATCAATCCCTTTCCAGCAGTAGTTATCTGCTTCTCTTGGTTAACAAGCGCGTCTACGATGAGTTGAATCATATATTCTCCCCATTCAATTTAAATACTATTCTTCCTCAGAATCTTCGTAAACACAAAATTCAATCGAAAGTTTTATAGGGCGACTTGTTAATCCACAACTCTTTATATAATCATAGACCTCATCATCATCGAGGATATGCTTTATAACTAGTCGATTATTTGTTATATCTACAACATGAATCCCTTCTGCATCAGGAATTTCTGGAATCTCTACATCGTCCGCATAAGTAAATGTTAGAGTAGTAATATCATCTTCGAATACATCATCGAATTCTTCTACCATCTTAAAAATCAATCCCTTTCCCAAACTCTTCAACCTCATCTGGCACATCACTAAACAAAGTCACATGCCCCATCTTGCGGTTGTGCTTTGCTTCTAGTTTACCATATAAGTGGAGGTGAGCGCTTGGATTTTCTGTCACATATGTTTCAGCAGCTTCGACGTGTTGGCCGAGGACATTGAGCATGACAGCTGGTGCATGGAGGTGAATAGCAGGAAGTGGTGCTCCGAGAACGCCCAAGATGTGGGTATCAAACTGGGAGAAGCCGCAAGCTTCAATTGAATAATGCCCTGAATTGTGTGGACGTGGTGCAATTTCGTTGACAATGATGTCATCTGCTGTCGCAAACATTTCCACACAGAGGGTACCAGAGAGGTTCAGTTGTTCTGCGATGCGTACTGCCATGGCTTTGGTTTTTTCAGCTAGACTTTCTGAAATGCGAGCAGGCACAATGGTTTTTGAAAGAATGTTGTTGCTGTGGATATTTTCCTGAACGGGGAAGACTGTCACGTCCTTGCCATTACCAGAAACGATGATAGAAATTTCAAGGTCAAAGTTGACGAACTCTTCTAAAACGCAGTCTGCTGAATCAGCTAACGCATAGGCTTCTTCCAAATCTGCTTCTGAACGAATGACCTTCTGACCATGGCCATCGTAACCGCCTGTCGCAGTCTTGAGGACATAGTTTTTAGAGAGGTCGATGTCTGCCAAATCTTGGCTTGAGGTCACAACCTTGTAAGGAGCTACAGTGACTTGGGCCTTGTTGGAAAGAAAGTCCTTCTCAAAAATGCGATTTTGAGAGATGCGGAGTAGGTCTGTCCCTTGTGGAAGCTGACCATCTTTGATAACAGCATCGAGTCCATCAGCATCCACATTTTCAAATTCATAAGTGAGAACATCACAGCGATCTGCCAACTGACGAAGAGCATCTACGTCGTCGTAAGGGGCCACGATGATTTCTGCCACACGAGAGGCTGGGCAATCAGCTGCTGGATCCAAGGCGATAACCTTGTGTCCCATGTAGATAGCTGAGATCGCCATCATCTGACCGAGCTGGCCACCACCGATGATCCCAATGGTTTTAGTTGAGCTCATTTGTAGACTCCTCTGCAATTTTTCCTTGTTCTTCTGCGAAATCTGCTAACGCTGTCGCAATATCCTGGTCCTCTACTGAAAGAAGACGGAGGGCAAAGAGGGCCGCGTTAGTCGCACCTGCTTCACCGATCGCCATGGTTGCGACTGGCACACCACCTGGCATCTGAACGATGGAATAGAGCGAATCCACACCGCTAAGAGCACGTGATTTGACGGGTACACCGATGACTGGAAGGGTTGTTTTAGCTGCGACCATCCCTGGCAAGTGAGCTGCACCACCTGCACCCGCGATGATGACCTTGATGCCACGGCTACGTGCTTCTTCGGCATGTTTGAACATGAGGTCCGGTGTACGGTGGGCGGAAACAACTTTCTTTTCGTAAGCAACACCGAAGTTATCGAGGACTTCAGCAGCCTTTTGCATGGTTGCCCAGTCGGATTTTGAGCCCATAATAATGGAAATTACTGGTTTCATTTTTTCTCCTTTTTCGATAATCGTCTATTGTAGTGCGGACGTAAGCGACCGCCTGTAGCGTTCCATTACTAAAACTGGAGCCTGAGTCTCCAGTTTTCCGCTCCTAGTAGCTCTGCTACTAGGAGTTCCACTACTGCGACGATTAGCCTATACTAGCTCGCTAACGCTCGCAAATCAAACGACCATTATCTTAGTTTGGCTCGCTTTCGCTCGCCATGACAAAGTTAGTATCTGTTAATCTTTTATCGCCTTGCTACCGATATCCTTTCGGTAGAACAGGCCTTCTGTGTTTTGTTTATCGAGTTCTTTGTAAATAATGTTTTGGCCGCCTTTGACGGTATCTGCTGTGGTAACCAGCATGTAGACGCGTCCGCCGTTTGAGAGGAGATCTTTGCCATTTTCAGCGAATTTAGCACCGGCATAGTAAGTGATGATGTCGCCCTCTGTCTTGGCTGGAAGTTTGACACCCTTCTCATAAGCGAGTGGGTAGCCGTTTGATGCTACAACCACACCTAGTGTCACACCCTTGTCCGTCCAAGTGATGGCCGGCTCTTTACCATCCAAAATGTCGGTGATGTTTTGCGCAAAGTCAGATGTCAAACGAGGCAAGATAATTTGCGTTTCAGGGTCTCCAAAGCGTGCGTTGAACTCGATGACTTTAGGGCCATCAGCTGTCAAGATAAGACCCGCGTAAAGGACACCTAGGTACGGACGTCCTTCTTTAATCATGCCTTCAAGAACTGGCTTGACAATAGTGTCAACCGCTGTGTCAACCACGCTCTGTGGCAAGTGAGGAACTGGCGCATAGGCACCCATTCCACCAGTGTTAGGGCCCTTGTCACCATCGTAGGCACGTTTGTGGTCCTGAGCCGTAGGCATGATGTAGAACTTGTCCCCATTGACAAAGGCAAAGAGAGAGAACTCTTCTCCATCAAGGAATTCCTCGATGACTACACGCGCACCAGAATCACCGAATTTATTGTCCAAAAGCATCTCGTGAGCAGCTTCGATGGCTTGCTCAACCGTCTCCGCAACGACGACACCTTTCCCAAGGGCCAAGCCGTCTGCCTTGACGACGATTGGAGCGCCTTTTCCCTCGATGTAGGCCTTGGCTTCCTCGAAATCTGAAAATGTGCCATAGGCTGCTGTCGGAACGTCGTATTTGACCATGATTTCCTTAGCAAAATCCTTGGACCACTCCAACTCAGCTGCAGCCTTGGTCGGACCAAAAGCCTTGAGACCAGCTGCATTGAAATCATCTACGATGCCAGCCGCAAGGGCATCATCTGGACCAATGAAGGTCCAAGCAACATCATTCGCTTTTGCGAAGTCAATCAGCTTAGAATGTTCGGAAATTCCGATATTGATCAAATCCAGACCATCTAATCGCATTCCGTCATTACCAGGAGCCACAAAAACCTGCTCAACGTCTTTAGACTCCAACAATTTCTTGGCAATCGCATGCTCACGACCGCCAGATCCAACAACCAAAAGTTTCATCTCGAACCTCTTTTGCGAATTATTTTATTAAATTATATCATAATCGTTCGTTTTATTCTAATGATTTCAGCAAAAGTCTTCTGTTTTCAGTAGAATCCAAACATTTTTTGCTATTTTCTCCTATTTCTCATTTTTTTCCGAATAGTATAGGTGAGACCTACTAATTGACGAAAAGGAGTATTATGCAAACGATCAAAAAATTTATAGTACTGACTTGTGCGACATGGGGGATGCAAACCTCTATTGCCCATGCAGATCAAACGACCAATGCTATCTATGCCGAAAAAGGGCAGCTGATGATTCATCTTGGAAACGTCCCGGATAAGTATCAAAAGATCCAAGTTCCCATCTGGTCTGACCAAAATGGCCAAGATGACCTGATTTGGTATCCTGTAGAACGCAGTGACAAGGGATTTGACCTACAAGTGCCATTGACCAACCATTCTGATCAAGCCGGACTTTATCATGTCCATGTCTATGGGGTGGAGGCAAATGAACAGCTAACCGGCCTTTACCCTCTCACGACCAGCGTCCAGCAAAAAGAGCTCGCCTCCTCCCAACCCAAGATTACGATCACACCCATCTCCTCACAAGAATTCGAGGTAGACCTAAAGTTGTTCGAAGACGTTGACGAGATTGTCTTCCCCATCTGGTCAGAAGAAAATGGGCAGGATGATTTAGTCTGGTATCCCGCAAAGAAGATCGCACCTGGACATTTCCAACTGCGCTTTCAGGCTCAAAAACACAAGGGAAGCGGGCTATTTCATCTCCACGTCTACCAGAAAAGCCAGGGACAACTAAAAGGGCTATTCCCCACTACCTTTCAAGTAGAAAAGGCAAAGCCAAAGCTCACTCCACTCGCGACACATCCAGGAAACACCTACCCCATTGGTGAGTGCACCTGGGGAGTCAAAGAATTAGCCCCTTGGGCCCACAACTGGTGGGGAAACGGTGGCATGTGGGCAGCTAGTGCACGCGCTGCGGGATTCCGGACAGGAGACACTCCAGAGATCGGCGCTATCGCCTGTTGGGACAATGGGGGATATGGGCACGTCGCCTTGGTTACGGATGTCGAACATGACCAAAAAATTCAGATCCAAGAGGCTAACTACAACGGCCATCGCTATATCGACAACTTCCGTGGTTGGTTCGATCCGACCAATCCCATCTGGGGAACCGTCACCTATATCTACCCAGATTAAGGTCTTCATAACCAGCAGAAAGGGAGTGGGAAAGAACTCAGACTATTTAAAAGGAGTTCGTCTTCCCACCCCCGCACAGTTGATTAGGTTATCTTTGGAGCTTAAAAAGCGAAAAAAGATACCAATCAACCACTGCGTCTTGCAGTTATTCCTATCAAACATCAAAGGCTGGACATTTTTTGCCCAGCCTTTTTTGATTAATGTCTAAAATGTCTGACGCCTGTAAAGATCATGGTCAAACCATATTTATCAGCAGCTTCGATTGACTCTTGGTCACGTACTGATCCACCTGGTTGGATGATCGCTTTAATCCCTGCTTTGGCTATTTCTTCCACGTTATCTGCAAATGGGAAGAAGGCATCTGAAGCAAGAACAGCGCCGTCAAGACGGTCTTTAGCCTGATCAATAGCGATACGGACAGATGCCACACGGTTGGTTTGACCTGGGCCAACACCAAGTGTCATGTGGTCATTAGTTACGATGATCCCATTTGATTTGACATACTTGATCGCTTTCCAAGCAAACTCAAGAGCTGTCGCTTCTGTCTCAGTTGGTTGGCGTTTCGTCACCACTTGCCAGTCAGCTGGGCTTTCTTTCACAACGTCTTGGTTTTGAACGAGGAGACCACCAACAACACCAGTGTATTCTGCTTCCACTTCACTAGCATCTTGAGCATCAAATGGTAGCTCAAGGATCCGCAAGTTTTTCTTCTTGGTTGTCAAGATTTCAAGCGCTTCGTCTGTGTAGCTTGGTGCAATGATGATTTCAAGGAAAACACCATGCATCTTCTTAGCTGTCGCAGCATCTACCTCACGGTTGAGAACCACGATCCCACCGAAGATGGATACTGGATCAGACTCATAAGCGTAGTCCCAAGCAGTTTCGATGTCGTCAGCTTGACCAATCCCACATGGGTTCATGTGTTTAAGAGCCACAACAGTTGGACGGTCTTTGAAATCACGGATGATCCGGATAGCCGCATCAGCGTCACGGATATTGTTAAAGGACAATTCTTTCCCGTTCAACTGTTTCGCTGAAGCGATGGAGTAATCCGTTGGCAGAGCTTTTTGGTAGAAATCTGCGTCTTGTTGAGGATTTTCACCGTAACGCATTGGTTGCTTAAGGTCATACGTCAAAGTGAGTTTTTCAGGTTTTTCTTCACCTACTTGAGCAGTGAAGTATTCTGCGATCAAAGCATCATAGGCTGCCGTATGGCGGAATACTTTAGCTGCCAAACGTTGGCGAGTTTCGTAACTTGTTTCGCCGTTGGCTGCCAATTCGTCCAGAACCACAGTATAGTCAGCAGGATCTACCACAACTGTGACGCTAGCGTGGTTCTTAGCTGCCGAACGAAGCATGGATGGACCACCGATATCGATGTTTTCAACGGCATCTGCGTATGTCACATCTGGCTTAAGAATGGTTTCCTTAAATGGGTAAAGATTTACCACCACAAAGTCAATGAGCTCAATCTTGTTGTCCTTAGCCGCTTCCAAGTGGCTATCCAAGTCACGACGAGCAAGAAGCCCTCCGTGGATATTTGGGTGGAGGGTCTTCACACGACCGTCCATCATTTCTGGGAAACCAGTCACATCGTCGATAGCGATAGTGTCTACCCCAGCATTGTCAAGGGCAACTTTGGTACCACCTGTTGAGATGATGTCCCAACCGAGTTTTTTGAGTTCTTGGGCAAATTCAACAATACCCGCTTTGTCTGAAACACTAATTAGTGCGCGTTTAGTCATTTTTCTTCCTTTCCTTGTATCAAGAGGTGCCTTCATATCAGTTAAACTAGAGATTGGCGATGATAGTCTGTCAGTTGATTTCCAAGTTCTTGCAACAATCTCTTGACCTCAAGTTTACTTTTTTCACTTTCGTAAACACTTCGCAGTTCGGCATCTGTCGCACCAATCAGGGTCACAAATTCCACTTTTCCATGCAGAGTATCTAGAGACTTAGCTAAATCATCAGCAGCAGTCAAGAATCCTGTCAAATTAGATTTCTGCTGGGCATCAATCCCTACTGTTTGCTTCGTATAGATGTATTCTTCCGGCAAGACCACTTTACCTGTTTGAAATATATATCTTGCTACATACTGCAACAAACCACAACCATTTTTAATTTCTTCTTCGTCGTTAGTTGATTTCTTTAACTTAAAGGTCAATTCAATCCCATAACCACTATATTCAGGATCTTCACATTCTTTTGTATATAGTTCTGACAAACCATAGCTGACAAAATGCCAAAACTCCCCTGCATCGTAAACACTGATGCCATCAAGCGGATCTGGACCACCTAACATATACTTGATAACCGTTCCATAATGGCGAGGATTTGGCTGATCAGGATATAAACGATTAAATTCTTCATCAATCGCATCCCACCCTGGAGCACTGTCATCTGTTTCATCCGATTTAACAACAATCTTATCTTCAATCGGCTTCTCTTTGTCAGAAGATTTCTTCTTAAAAAAATCAAATAGACCCATAAATTCTCCTTAGCTGATGGCCTTTAGTTCTACCACAAAATCATCTCTGATTTCCTTCTTACTTCCTCTCCACTCCCAAACGTTCCAAGACTTCTGGATAGAGTTTGTACTCTGTTTCGTGGATGCGAGTTTCAAAAGTATCAAGGGTATCTCCTTCAAGGCGTGGCACACGGACTTGTTTGATGACCTTCCCAGTATCAACGCCAGAATCCACCCAGTGAATGGTCACACCGCTCTCAGCAACGCCTGCATTCCAAGCATCCTCAATACCATGAGCACCAGGGAATTCAGGGAGATAAGCCGGGTGAATATTGATGATACGACCTTCATAAGCTGCTAGCAAGGTTGGACCGACGATTTTCATATAGCCGGCCAAACAAACTAGGTCAATCTGGTGCTCATCCAAAAGTTTGACGATAGCTTCTTCATAAGCTACTTTATTGTCAAATTCCTTGAGTTCAAAGGCATGACTAGCCACACCAAGGTTCTTGGCACGTTCTAAGACATAGGCATCACGATGATCTGAAAAGACAAATTCTACCGGAAATTGTTCCGCAATCACCTGAAAGTTTGAGCCGTTGCCAGAGGCAAAAACAGCAATTTTTTTAGCCATTATTTAATCACCACACTTGCGCCATCTTTCTTCACAATACGACCAATTTCATAAACAGGTTCGTCAAGAAGTTCTTTGACACGTTCCACATTTTCTGGTTTAACCGCAAGCATGAGACCAATTCCCATATTGAAGATTTCAAACATTTCTTCATGTTTGATTTGGCCATATTTTTCAAGGGCTTTGAAAATTGGAAGAACTGGCACTTTGCTTTCGTCAATTTCAGCAGCCAAGTCATCTGAGAACATCCGTGGTACATTTTCGATGAAACCACCACCTGTGATGTGGGCGATTCCGTTGACCAATTCTTCTTTGATGAGTGGCAATGCTGCTTTGACGTAGATACGAGTTGGTTCCAAAAGAACGTCTTTAAGTTTTTTTCCTTCCAATTCTGGGAGAACTTCTTCCCCTGTGTAATCTGCAAAAACACGACGCACGAGTGAGTAACCATTTGAGTGGATACCGCTTGAAGCAAGTCCAAGAATCACATCGCCTTCAGCTACTTTTGAACCGTCGATGATTTGAGATTTTTCTGCAACACCGACAGCAAACCCAGCCAAATCATAGTCATCTTCACCATACATACCTGGCATTTCAGCTGTTTCGCCACCGATAAGGCCTGCACCAGCCTGCACACAGCCTTCTGCAACACCAGCAACGACTTGCTCTAATTTAGCAGGTTCATTTTTACCAGTTGCAATATAGTCAAGGAAGTAAAGGGGCTCTGCTCCTGCGGCGATGATATCGTTAACACACATAGCGACACAATCTTGACCGATGGTATCGTGTTTGTCGTACTTAATAGCCAGCATGAGTTTAGTACCGACACCATCTGTACCTGAGATCAAAACAGGCTCTTTGACACCTGTTTTTGAAAGGTCGAACATACCACCGAAACCACCGAGAGCTCCCATAACACCTGCACGTTCTGTACGGGCAACGTGTTTTTTAATCCGTTCAACAACTTCATAACCTGCTTCAACATCCACACCAGACTGTGCATACGCATTTTTATTTGTCATTTGTTTCATTCCTTTTCTTTTGCACTGCTCTTAATAGAAAGAAGTATGTTCTTTCAAACTTTCCACATAGCGTTCTTCGTAGTCATACAAAGGCGTTGGATATTTTCCATCAAAGTAAGCCACACAAAGACCGCCATTGGGGGCATCTGTATCAATTCCAATAGAATCAATCAAGCCATCGATTGACAAATACGTCAAGCTATCTGCACCAATGATATCGCGTGTTTCCTCTACTGTATGATTGGCAGCAATCAATTCCTTACGTGTTTGAATATCGATCCCGTAGAAACATGGATAAGCCAGAGCTGGGCTTGCGATTGCCACATGGACTTCTGTAGCCCCTGCTTCTTTCAATAACTTCACAATCCGACGTGATGTTGTCCCACGTACGATAGAATCATCAATCATGACAACTCGTTTGCCTTTCACAACACCGGATACGGCAGAGAGCTTCATCCGAACCCCTTGCTCACGTAATTCTTGTGTTGGTTGAATAAAGGTCCGTTGGGTGTATTGGTTTTTAATCAAGCCCATTTCATTTGGTAGGCCGGATTCTTCCGCAAATCCCATAGCTGCACTAAGTGAAGAGTTCGGTACACCGATCACAATATCTGCTTCATGTTTAAATTCACGTGCCAATTGAGCCCCCATACGTTTACGAGCTGTATGGACATTGACCCCTTGAATATTGGAGTCCGGACGAGCAAAGTAGATATACTCCATTGAGCAAACAGCCAATTGGGTATCTGTGGTATACGTATCGTAAGTGATGCCGTTATCATCGATGATCACAACTTCACCTGGATTCACATCGCGGATCCACTCAGCACCAACCACTTCAAAGGCACAGGTTTCAGAGGAAACCACAATAGCGCCATTGGCCATTTTCCCAATCGAAAGAGGACGGAAACCATTTGGATCCAAGGCCGCAATCAACTTATCTTCCAGCATGAGAAGGTAAGCAAATCCACCTTTCACCGTATTCAAGGCTTCTTTCACCTTACCCATGAAAGAAGGATTGTGGCTCCGACGAATCAAGTGGGCCAAGATTTCTGAATCAGAAGTTGAGCTAAAGATCGCCCCGTTATTTTCCAACTCCCGTTTGAGGGACTTGGCATTGGTCAAATTCCCATTGTGGGCCAGTCCAAACTGGGTATCATGAAAGCGAAAGAGGAAGGGCTGGATGTTATCCACCGAAGCTTCCCCAGCTGTCGCATAGCGAACATGACCAATCGCTCCCGCTCCTGTTAACTTATCCAAGTTAGCAGGATTTCGAAATACTTCTGAGAGAAGACCCGTATCACGATACCGTTTTAATTGACCCGCATCATTCGAAAGGATCCCCGCCCCTTCTTGACCACGGTGTTGAAGACTGTGTAATCCGAAATAAGTCAGTTTTGCAGCATCTGGGTGTCCCCAGATCCCAAAAATACCACATTCTTCATTAAGAGATTTAACTTCGTATGTCATTTTGTATACCTTTTATTTTTCAGTAAAGTATTTAACCGCTGATGCAAAGAGATGTTGGTCTTTATTTCCTGGAATATTTTGGAAGAGACCATCTTCGAAACGTTCTGAGTGACCCATCTTACCAATAATTTGACCGTTCTTACTTGTGATACCTTCGATCGCATTTACAGATCCGTTAGGATTATATTTAGAATCCATGCTTGGTTTACCTTCGAAGTCAACATATTGGGTAAAGATTTGACCATTGTCACGAAGCTCTGCAAATTCCTCAGCTGTCACGACAAATTTACCTTCACCGTGTGATACTGGGATGGCATGAATGTCACCAACTTTCACGCCGGCAAGCCATGGTGAGTTTGTGTTGGCAATCCGCGTTTCCATCATCTTAGCCACGTGTTGGTTAGCATCATTGTAGAAGAGGGTTGGACTCGTGCTACTTGCATCTTCAAAGTTACCGTATGGAAGGAGACCTGATTTGACAAGAGCTTGGAATCCGTTACAAATACCAATAATCAAACCACCACGTTCGATGAAACTATCAATGGCTACACGTACTTTTTCATTGAGCAAGATGTTCACGATAAATTTAGCTGATCCATCTGGTTCATCCGCTGCTGAGAAACCACCTGCAAAGAAGATAATATTTGCTTTTTCGATATTGTCAACCATGGTGTCAACAGACTTGACAATAGCCTCTTCGTTCAGTGTGACAAATGGTACCAAGTTGACTTTTGCACCTTCTTTTTCAAAGGCCTTAGCTGAATCGTACTCAGAGTTAGTACCTGGGAATACTGGGATGTAAACCACAGGTGTCTCAACTGTTTCTTTGGCTTTGATAACAGCATCTGATGCCACTGCAGGTACTTCTTCCAACTCAGTTGCTTGTGCAAATTCCGTTGGGTAAACTTCTTCCAATATACCTTGGAAGGCACTGTCAAGTTTGTGTCCATCAAGCGTTACACCATTTACAGTAAGTGTAAAGTCGGCTGCTGTTTGTCCAATCTTGGCAACACCTGCAATTTCTTCAGGCGATGTGAAGACGAATCCACCCAATTGAGCTGTCAAGGCAGTCTCAAGATTTTCAAGGGTTACAGTGGCACCAATATGGTTACCAAATGTTGCAAGGGCAAGAGCTTCAACGACGCCACCATATTTGACAGCTGATGCAGCTGTGACTTTGTGGTCAGCTTGGATAGCTGCAAATTGAGCAAAGTTAGATTTAATAAGATCAAACTCAATTTCTTGTGCCAAAGCTTGACCTGGGATGTAATATATATTTTCACCAGCAGCTTTAAATTCTGGAGAAAGAACCTTACGGCTATCCGCAGTTGTTACCCCAAAAGCAACCAAGGTTGGTGGTACTGTCAATTCTTCAAAGGTACCAGACATAGAGTCTTTCCCACCGATAGATGGCAAACCAAGTTGAATCTGAGCTTCGATTGATCCAAGGAGAGCTGATACTGGTTGACCAAAGCGCTCTGCTTGTTTATCCATACGCTCGAAGTATTCCTGATAAGAGAAACGAGCCTTAGACCAGTTTGCACCAGCAGCAACCAAACGAGCTGTGGCTTCGATGACCGCATAAGCAGCGCCATGATATGGAGACCATTCTGCTACATAAGGGTTGAATCCTTGCGCCATAACAGATGCAGTTGTTGTCACGCCATGTTGGACTGGCAATTTCTGTACAGAAGCTTCCGTTGGTGTGATTTGGTAGCGACCACCAAGTGGGTGATTGACTGTTGAACGACCAACTGAGCTATCAAAGATGGTTTGTAACCCTTTTTGACTGGCATGGTTCAGGTCAGCCAAGACTTCAAGAGTATCCGCTTCAAGGGTTTCAGCAGATGTTTGACGTTCTTCTGGAAGCTTGACATCCTTGTCAACCACCTTAGCATCCACAACCACACGTACACCGTTTGTATCAAGGAAACGACGTTCCAAATCAACGATGGTTTCACCATTCCAGTGCATGACAAGATTTGGTTTCTCCGTCACTGTCGCAACGACAACAGCATCAATATTTTCTTTATTACATGCTGCAACGAAAGCATCTACATCTTCTGGACGAACCACTACAGCCATCCGTTCTTGAGATTCTGAGATAGCAATTTCTGTACCGTTCAAGCCTTGATATTTCAATGGCACTTTGTCTAGATCAATTTCAAGACCATCTGCCAATTCACCGATCGCCACACAGACACCACCAGCACCAAAGTCATTTGATTTCTTGATCAGACGTGTCACATCCCCATTACGGAAAAGACGTTGAATCTTACGTTCTTCGATGGCATTCCCTTTTTGAACCTCAGCACCAGCTGTTTCAACAGATTCAACTGTTTGAACTTTAGAAGAACCTGTCGCACCACCGACACCATCACGTCCAGTCTTACCACCAAGCAAGATAATCACATCACCTGCTTCAGGTTTTTCACGGACCACATTTTCCTTAGGAGCCGCACCGACAACGGCACCTAGCTCCATACGCTTCGCAACGAAACCTGGGTGGAAGTATTCACGAACATAAGTTGTTGCAAGACCAATTTGGTTACCGTATGAAGAATAACCGTGAGCCGCTGTTTTAGAGATCACTTGTTGTGGCAACTTACCAGCACGAGTTTCGGCAATTGGAGCTGTAATATCACCAGCACCTGAGATACGCATAGCTTGGTAAACGTAGGAACGACCTGACAATGGGTCACGAATGGCACCACCGATACAAGTAGCCGCTCCACCAAATGGTTCGATTTCAGTTGGGTGGTTGTGAGTCTCGTTCTTGAACATGAGAAGCCATGGCTCTTTCACCCCATTGACATCCACTTCAATTTCAACTGAGCAGGCGTTGATTTCATCAGACACTTCCATGTCATCCAAACGACCATTAGCACGCTCATAACGGCCAAAAATAGTTGCCATATCCATCAAAGTTTGAGGTTTTTCTGTACGTCCCAACTCATCACGCATGGCAATATACTTGTCATAAGTCACTTGCAATTGTTTTTCAAATTTAGAAGCTGAGAAGTCGATGGTTTTCAACTCAGTTTCGAAAGTTGTGTGACGGCAGTGGTCAGACCAGTAAGTATCCAACACCTTCAGCTCAGTCTCAGTTGGTACACGTCCAATAGATTTGAAGTAATCTTGAATGAAGAGAAGGTCATCCACTTCCATTGCCAATCCTTGCTCAGCCTTATACTGTGCAAAATCTTCTGCCGTATAAGTTTCAAAGAAATCCAAGCTTGGAATGGTCTTGTCAGACTCAGAGAAATCCTGTTTCGCAATGCCAACAGTGATATCTTTGAAACGAGAATCCACTGGGTTCAAAAGGTAGTTTTTGACAGCTTCCAACTCTTTCGCATCAATATCCTTGTTAACCAAGTACAATTGCGCTGTGTTCACTGTTACATCATTTGAACTACCAAGTAACAGCAAAGCTTCTTGTGAAGATGCCGCCCGTTGGTCAAATTGACCAGGCAAACTTTCGATCGCAAAGAAAGCATATTTCTCAAGATCAGCCTGAACCGTAGCTTCATCCAAAACAGTATCGGTCACTTGCTCAGAGAAGATATGTTTTTCCGCACGCGCAAACAAGTCCTCTGCCAAATTAAAGACATCGTAAACCTGAACAATCCGA
Source organism: Streptococcus sp. S1 (assembly GCF_034137685.1). Classification (NCBI taxonomy): domain Bacteria; kingdom Bacillati; phylum Bacillota; class Bacilli; order Lactobacillales; family Streptococcaceae; genus Streptococcus; species Streptococcus dentalis. The sequence goes on from NZ_CP139418.1 coordinate 389,817, forward strand.
AGATCATTCAACGTTTTCAACTGAAGATTATGCTGCAATTCTTTTACTAAAGAGTCCGATTTTACACGAAAATCAGCTTTTTTCTCAACGAAAATACGTTTATCCATTTTAGTTCCTTTATTTCTATTCAAACATGTTATCGAAAACGAAGGTTTTCCGTTTCAAAAAGATTACTTCAAACCTTGCAATTTTTCCAATACAACTTCATAAACATCTGTCAAGCTGCCAAGATCACGACGGAGTGAAAAGGTCTAGTAGACCTTTTCAGCCTGAATCCTTTTACTTGAAAGACGAAGGTTTCCCGTTTCAAAAAAATTACTTCAAGCCCTGTAATTTCTCCAACACAACCTGATATACATCCGTTAAACTGCCCAAATCTCTACGGAAAACATCCTTATCCATATGGTGACCTTCAGCATCCCAAAGGCGGCAATTATCTGGAGAAAATTCATCTGCCAAGATAATCTTGCCATCCTTATCAAAACCAAATTCCAATTTGAAGTCAATCAAGCGAAGACCAATTTGTGCAAACCAATCTTTCAACAATTCATTGATGCGACGTGTTTCTTCCTTGATATAGGCAATTTGTTCATCATTGGCAATATCCAAGAACTTTACATGCTCATCATTGATGAATGGATCATCCAACTCATCGTTCTTGTAGTAAAATTCAACGATTGGAGTTTCCAAGTTCAAACCTTCTTCCACGCCAAACCGTTTTGAGAAAGAACCCGCAGTCACATTACGAAGAACAACTTCCAAAGGAATAATTTTTACTTTCTTGTTGAGTTGTTCTGTGTCAGAAATACGTTCGATAAAGTGCGTTGCTACACCCGCAGCATTCAATTTTTCAAAAATAAGAGACGAAATCTGATTATTTAGCACACCTTTTCCTTTAATAGTCTCCTTACGAGCCCCATTTAGCATGGTTGCCTGGTCCTTATAGACCGACTTAATCACATGTTCGTCCTCAGTAGTATAGATATCCTTAGCTTTTCCAGTATAAATCAGTTGATTGGTCATGATTTTGTTCGCCTTTCGTATTTTATCACCTTCATTCTATCACATAAATAGTGTATTTTCAATAAAAATCCGTACAATATAAGCAGATTCCGAATAAAAAGGACAGAAAAAAAGACCATCCAGAATAATCTCTGAACGATCCCTTTTTCATTAGTGACCAGTAGTTCGTTTCTCGATATAGTCGGCAACATCCCCTACTGTGTTAAAGTCATCAATAGCCTTGTCTGGAATCTCAATTTGGTATTCATCCTCAAGATTGATAATAAATTCCATCAATTCAACAGAATCCGCCTGCAAATCCTTACGTAAGTCAGATTCCGAAGATACTTGAAAATCTGGTCCCTTGCGGTCTTTAAGAAATTTCTCAATTGTAGCTAAAATTTCGTTTTGTTTACTCATACATTACCCTTCCTTCGACAATTCCTTCACTGATTTTCCAACAACATCTGTCTCTAACATGGTCCGAATCTGACGAATCGTGCTATAGACTGCTTTTGCATCACTCGAACCATGCGTTTTAACAACAGGTGCTTGAAGGCCAAACAAGACCGCTCCTCCAACATCTGAGAAATCTAAGGTTTGCTTCAATGATTTCAAACGGTCCTTGAGCAGAAAAGCCCCCAATTTTGCCTTCCAGTTTCCAGTAGCAATTGCTTGTTTCAGCTGCTTCAAGATCCCAAAAGCTGTTCCTTCCATGGTTTTCAATACAGCATTTCCCGTGAACCCATCCGCCACAACAACATCAGCAACGCCATCCATCAAGTCACGCGCTTCCACGTTTCCAACAAAATGAATCGACTCATCCTCAGATAACAATTGGTAAGTTTCCTTGCGCAAAGGATCTCCCTTACTAGCTTCTGTCCCATTGTTCAATAGACCCACGCGTGGTTTTTGAATCCCACGAACATTTTCAGCATAATAGGATCCCATCACAGCATACTGATGCAAGTGCTCTGGTGTATTTTCCGCATTGGCACCCAAGTCTAGCATATCATAGCCACGACCATCAACCGTTGGAAGTGTCGACATCAAGCCAGGGCGTTCCACCCCTTTGATGCGGCCAACGATAAAGAAACCAGCCGCCAATAGCGCACCTGTATTTCCCGCAGATAGCATGGCATCGACCTCACCAGCCTTCACATCCTTGGCAGCTAAGACCATAGAAGCCTGTTTTTTCCGACGAATGGCCCGCGTTGGCTCATCATCTGAATCTATTTTTTCTTCCGTATGTACAATCGATACACGTTCTGTTGCGGTTAAATAGTCTTTGATTTTTGCCTCATCACCATACAAAACAATCTCAATATCATCAAAATCACGAATGGCTTGATTCACGCCTTCTACCATGGCTTGAGGTGCATTATCGCCCCCCATTGCATCTACTGCAATTTTTTTCATGTTTCACCTCCAGATGAATCTTTCATAATCGCTCCCCAATCACTCAAGGAATCGATAAACTTTTTAGCTTTTAAATGGATCCCTACATACTCCTCATACAACTGATCAATTGCCTGACGCAGAGCTGCTTTCATCTCCGCTTGTAGGGAAATCGTCTCTAACTCACTGAATCGCACTGCTTGGAACTGATCCAATAAATAGAGAACATTTGGATGCCAGTGGGCACGTCTCTCATCCCGATCATAGTGATCCGGACATAGGACCCCACTATACCGAAAAGAATAATCAAAAGGAAGTCCAACCCGATGACAGAAACAACATTCATGCAGATTCAAGATAACTCCAAACCGAGATAGAATCTGAATCTCAAAAATATTGGTCAAAACCTCATAATCCAGTCCCTCTTCCATCAAAGACAAGGTCTTTTCCAAAAAAGCAAACAGGGCTGGATCCACCTGATTATCCTGAATACTTGCATCCGCAAGCGCCAGAACATAGGTCGCATAAGAAAGGGCAAAAAGATCTGCATTGATTTTCTTATAAACCTGCACTTCTTGAAAATCATCAATATAACTCAAGCCATCATCATTGATTTTCAACAACATATCTGCCGTTACTAAAGGTTGTAACATGGGATTCAACCGTGATTTTCCCGCATGTTTGACAAAAAACATCCGCTTTCCTGACTTCTCCGTGAAGATTTTGACCAGCTTGTCATCCTCACGAAACTCCCGATTATACAGGACAATTCCCCGGGTCTCAATTGACTCCAGCATGTTCTTCCATATACTCCTTCAAGCGTTTCATAGCTTCCTTGATAACCTCCATGCTGGCTGCATACGACAAACGCACATAGCCTTCACCATATTGACCAAAAGCAGCACCAGGAATGAAAGCAACCGCTTTTTCACGCGCAAAATCCTGCAAGAAAGCAAAGGAATCCTGATTATAACCAGCTGGGATTTTAGCAAAAATATAAAAGGCACCATCAGGCTTAATCATCTCAAACCCAAGCGCAGACATCTTTTCGATAATATAATCCCGACGCTTCACATATTCCTTCTTCATTGGCTCCGCATCATCCCGACCTTCCGTCAAAGCTTCGATCGCAGCATACTGGTTCATGGTTCCAGCAGCTGTTACCAAATACTGATGACTCTTGATGAGTTGGGCTGTCAATGCAGCAGGCGCAAAGATAAAGCCAAGCCGCCAGCCTGTCATGGCATGAGACTTAGATAAGCCATTAATAACAATGGTCTGTTCAGGAATGAAGGATGCCATAGAGACATGCGCTTCTCCAGTATAAGTTAACTCTGAATAGACTTCATCACAAATCACAAAGACTTCATATTTTTTTAAGACAGCAGCCAATTCCGCCATCTGTTCGCGTGAATAAGTAACTCCCGTTGGATTAGCTGGATAATTGAGAATAACAGCCTTCAATTTTTCACCCTGCTCTAGAATCGCCTTTCCCAACTTTTCAGGAGTCAAGACAAAACGATCTGCTGTCGTATCAATTTCGACAATCTCAGCCCCAACCAAATTCACAATGGGTTCATAACCAGGATAAGCTGGCGCTGGGAGCAGCACTACATCTCCAGGTTCCAAGATCGCTGTCAAGGTTGCAGACAGGGCTTCAGTCGCACCGATCGTCACCAATATCTCATCCTCAGGACGATAGTGAATACCATACTTATCAGCCACAAACTGACTCGCAGCCTCACGCAAAGCCAGCAAACCACTCATCCCAGTGTAATGGCTAAAATTCGCATCAATGGCAGCCTTTCCTGCGTCTTTTACATGTTCAGGAGTTGTAAAATCCGGTTCCCCCAACGTCAAACGCAAGACACCAGGAATGGAAGAAATTGATTGATCGAACTGACGAATCAAAGAAACTTCAATCCGATTCAGATTTTTATTAAAACGTTTCGTTAAATCCATAGAACACCTCCAAAAACACTTATATTCATTATACTATAAATAGGACCCCATCGCAAAAGAACAAGCCAGATCCCCATCTTTTGCTCAACATCAAAGGACATTGCAACAATCCTTCCATACAAAAAAGACTTAGCAATGCTAAGTCTTTCAAGACATTATTGTTGACCACGTGTTGCCACATATGTCAATTGATCAGCATGTTTCGCCACAAAATCCTTCATTTCTGAATCAGGAATTTGACGAAGGTAGAGGTTAGAACGAATGGTTTCATCCTCTTCACGACAAGTTGACAAGACCAAGTATTTATCAGATGCCTTGATCTTAATATTCGGGTTCTTGGTTTGACCATCTTCATAGACCTTCTTCAACTGAGTCGTAAAGTCTTTGTCGTCTTCAAAGCTAGTACGATAGAAAGCAGTTGTTTCAGGGACAATCACCAAGCACATCGCTTCATAATAATACTTGCGCTCAGGCGTCTCAATGACAACATACGGATGTTGATCAAAGTATTCTTGCTTGTCATAGTAGTTGACATCGTTAAACATACGATGATCACCAACCTTACTACCACGAGCATGACCAAACAGCCAAGTCAAACGATCACTAAAATCTTTCTTATTATCCGTATCCATAAAGACAGTACCCATGTATGGTTCATTTCCACCATCAAAAGTCTTGTCCAAGTAAGTTGCGTTATCTCCAGTTTGAACAACAGGCTCATCCAACTCAGTCCCCGGTGCGTAGACATAAGCAATCGCCTCAGGGTTAACAGCAGTTAACTGAGCAAAACGATTCTTTAAATAATCTTTTTCTTCTTGACTAGGTTCATATTTCACAGCTTGTGTAGAAGAACTACTTCCAGAAGTTCCAGCCTTCTTAGCTGTATGAGAGGCCTTTCCACCAAATGGATTGAAGAATAGGAAGCCAACTACGACCACAACGACTGCCACAAGGGCAGCAATTATGACACCTAATTTATTTGATTTTTTTTCTACAGCTCTTTTCATTCAATTGATCTCCTCAAAATGATTTTTTCTAAAAAATAACACTGAGCCCAAGGACTCAGTGATATTTTTATGAGCTAATTAATTAGAAATTATTTAACTGCGCTAGTTTTTGGAAGTGATTTTTCACCAGCTTTTGCAGATGAAGCCATACCATCTTTACCAGCTTTAGCTGCTGCTGCTTTTTCTTCAGCTGCTTTAGCTGCTGCTTTAGCATCTGCAGATGCAGGACGCAATGAACCACTTACTGCAGTTGCGTAGAATCCGCTAGGAGTATCAGCACCAGCTTCAACCTTAACGTCTACCAACCATTTAGTTCCATCATGTGGGTTTGTAACTTCAACAGTTTGAACACCAGCTTTAGTTTTCAATGTAACATGTTGGCTACCGTTCCAAAGGTCAAGACCTTGAGTGAACCATTCAGCACCTGGAATCATAGTCAACTCTTTAGAAGTATCTGCATTTTTTGCACCATCATATTCTACAGATGAAACGTCACCTTTTTTCTCGATAAGTTCACCTTTACCAACTTTAGGATCTACTTTAGTAGCACCTGGGTGTTTTTCTGTAGCTGCAGATGCTGGAGCTGTTGCAGCTGGTGTAGCTGAAGGATCAGCTGTAAGACCTGCAATTGTTCCATTAGGTTGTGTGTTTTTTTCAACCTTATCTGCGGCGAATGCTGGAGCTGCTGCTGCAAATACTGCAAGAGCTGCTACTGATGATAATAAAACTTTTTTCATTGTTTTACCCCTTTTATAATTTAAAATATTCGTTACTTCGTAACTATGATAAGTATACTAGGATATTCTGCCTCTGTCAAGAGTTTTTCTGTTTTTTTTTAAAAAATTTTTTAAGTTTTTTAAAATTTAGTATCTAAAATCACGGTTTAGTTATATTTTTAACTCTAGAATGATTGTTAGAGGCATCCTTATTTAACTTAATGACTAGTCATTGCAAGTCATCTTATTTATTTTGAATCATCATTTTTCTATTACTTTATTTTACTACTCCATTTTTAGGCAATTGTTTCTTGGGCAAACGAGGATCCGCCTTTGCTTCTAGTTTTTTAGCTGCTTGAACCAGTTTTTCCCGTTTCTTTTCTTTTTTTAGATTTTGCCACCATTTTCTGATTTCCATTTGTATTTCCCCCTACACAAAAGAGGCTGTTTCTCAGCCTCCTTATTGTTAACATTTTTTGGCATTTCCGATTTCAAACAGAGGAGAAAGAGGACGATTTTCATGAATGCGAACAATAGCCTCAGCCAGGAGTTTCGCAATCGAAATTTGCTCAATTTTGTCAATCAAGCGATCTTCCGGTAGATAAATCGTATCCAATACCACCAACTTCTTAATGGCTGATTTTTGAATATTGTCCATCGCTGGGCCTGATAAAACTGGGTGCGTACAGCTTGCATAAACCTCTACAGCTCCTGCTTCAGCAAGGGCATCCGCCGCATGACAGATTGTACCAGCTGTATCAATCATATCATCAATCAAGATACAAGTCTTGCCTTCAACATTTCCAATGATATTCATGACTTCACTCGTATTCATCTTATCGACACTCCGGCGTTTATCAATAATCGCAATCGGAGTCTTCAAAAATTCAGCTAATTTCCGAGCACGAGTCACACCACCATGGTCTGGACTGACAACAACATAGTCTTTTCCAATCATCCCGCGACGTTCAAAATAGTCAGCGATCAGAGGCGCACCCATCAAGTGGTCAACAGGAATATCAAAGAAACCTTGAATTTGAGCAGCGTGCAAATCAATTGTCAACAGACGATCAACTCCAGCAACCTCAAGCATATTGGCTACTAACTTAGACGTGATTGGTTCACGAGCCCGAGCTTTCCGGTCTTGACGAGCATAGCCGTAATACGGCATCACCACATTAATGGATTGCGCACTCGCCCGTTTCAAGGCATCTACCATAATCAAAATTTCCATCAGATTATCGTTAACCGGTGAGCTAGTAGATTGTAAAATATAAACATCTTTCCCACGGATTGATTCTTCAATATTAACCTGAATTTCTCCATCAGAAAATTGACGAACCGTTGACTTTCCAAGCGGTAATCCCATTTCGCGAGACACACGTTGAGCCAATTCTTGATTTGACGACAAAGCAAAGAGCATTAAATCAGAAAATGACATGATTTCCTCCAGTAAAATCTAAAACCATATTGTACAGTCAGCACAAATTTCTCCTGTAATCATTTTATCGCTTTTTAAGCAAATATTCAAATATTAATTTATGGAAATTACAAAATCTATCCCTACCTAAATTCTCTCAAATAACCTTCGATACGCACCCGCATAGCGGGTAGTTTTTTTGTCTCGCACCTAACGGAGCGAGACGGACTGAAAGTCACATAAAAAGAAGCAGAACAAATGTTCTGCTTCAGTATAATCTTAGTTTGGATAGATATAAGTAACAGTACCTTGGGCTGTTGTTGGGTTAAACCAACCACGGTAGTTACCAATACTACGGATACCATTATAGTTAGACTCAGAGACTTGGATGCTTGTTGTAGATTGAACGGCTGTAACAACTGCTACGTGTCCATATCCACCATCATTCCAACATGCAATGGCACCAACTTGTGGTTGAGATCCTGTACGGAATCCTGCTGCTGCTGCACTTGCCGCCCATTGTCCACCATTACCCCAGTAATCACCTGCCCATGGAGCCAATATCTTCGCACCCCATGTACATTCACCAACTGGATAAGATGATGCAGATGAACTATAAGTTGGACGAGAAGTAGTTGCTACTGGTGCAGCCGCTGCTTGTGTTTGAACAGCAGGTTGAGCTGCTGCTTGAGTTTGTGCAGCCGCTGGTGTTTGAGCTGCTACCTGAACTTGTGCTTGAAGAGTTGTATTCGCAGAAGCCTTTACAGCTGCTTGTTGTTCTTTTTGTTTTGCACGATAAGCTGCTTCAGCTGCTGCCGCTGCTGCTGCTGCTTTTTCAGCTTCAGCTTTTTGTTGCAACAAAGCATTCTTTTCGTTTTCAGCAGTTGATTTTTCGGCAGCCAAGTTTAATTGTGCTACTTTCAACTCAGCTTCTTTTGTTGACAAAGCTTGCGCATCATCTTCTAATTGCTGTTTGTTTGCAATAACAGTATTGATAGCGTCGTTGTTTTCTTTTTGTTTTTGTGCAATATCTTCTTTATCACGTTTTTGCTCTTGCAACATTTTGTTGTTAGCATCTGCAATTTCATTCATAGCAGAAATACGTGAGATAGCTTCTGTCAAAGATCCAGAGCTAACAATCGCATTAATATAGCTTGTTGCAGTTCCAGTTGTTTGAGCACTACGCGCTTGATTTGCAAGTGATTCTTGACGAGCAACAATATTTTTTGACAACTCATCGATCTCAGCTGACAATCGTTCAGATTCTTCATTTAAACGATCATTTTCAGCTTGAAGATTTTCTTGTTGTTTTTTAATTTCAGATACTTGACCTTGAATTTGATCTACCTGAGCTTGTGCACTTTGTTGTTGTTGATTAATACTATTGATTTTGTTATCTTGAGCAGCAATCTTATCATCTGTTGAGTCAGCTGATACACCAGCTACGACAGCACCTTGTGATAAAGCAACTGTACTCAATAAGATTGTGGCAAATAATTTTTTCTTCATTAGATAAATTTTCCCTTTCTAATAAGACACTAACTAGTATAACAAATTTTTTTAAATTTTATATTACGCTATTGTTACATTTTTATTGCGAGTTTATAAATAAATCTTTTCAAGTAACGGCTGTAATACTATTAAGAGAAGCATATTCAAAATTAAACTTGGGACAATTTGGTAAATAATTAGTGTAATCCAGTTGAATTTTATACCGATAAAAAGAATCAAAAGAAGATTGGTTAAAATCTGAAATAATAGAATCGTTAATAAAAATGTAAAAAAACGAGTCAAGCGATTGACCAAAATAATCTGATTACACCGATAAAAAATCACCTGTAGTAAAGGAAATACAAGGAAGGCAATTCCTAAAGTGTGTAAAAAATACACATCAAAACAAAAACCAAAAAGGATTCCCCACCAAATACAAGCTATCTCAGAGAAATAGAGACTTAATAACATAAAACCATATAGAAATAAAAACGAAGTGGGTTCAAAGGAGTTTGAACTAAAACGAGAAACAAGAAAAGAGATCTGCCCGTCAAAAAATAAAGATAAGAATAAGATTAAAGGTAAAAAATAGTACTTACGTATGACTTTCACACTACTCTCCGATCAATAGTACATAACGATTGACATCTAAATTAGCCTTTGGTTTCACACGAATTTCTTGCCCCAATTGATCAGATGCCTTTTGAGTAGAAGTCACAGTACCAAGAGGTAAATCACTACTCTTATATTTCCCTAAGCCACTTGTTGAAACGAGTGATCCTTTTTTAATTTCAACTGGATCTCCAATTTGCAACAACCGAAACTCACCTGTCTTCTCATCATAACCATATAATAAAGCAAAAATAGATTGTCCTTGACTCTCAATTTTAAACGTCAGGTGTTGTGAAAAAATAGTATCTTCGACTAATAATTTCACTTTACTAGAATTTTTCTCTATACTTTCTACCACACCAATGACGCCACCAGATGAAAGAACAAACATAGAATCAGAAATTCCATCAGAACCACCTTTATCAATAACAAATTCCTGATTCCACGAACCATAATTACGGTCTATAATCTCACTAACGACTTGTTTAGAACCCGATACAGAATTCTTGATTGACATCAAATCCCTTAATTCTCTATTTTCTGATTCTAAACGGCTAAGCTTTGACTGGTCAATATCCTTTTGATAAAGACGTGATTTTAACGAACGGTTTTCATCATTTAATTCAGATAAATTCTTTAAATCCTTTGCCTTAGATTCCACAACAACAAATGGTACCGATACGGCCTTATCAACTATAGATAATAGATCAGAAGATTTTAAAACAATCGAAGTTCTAACAGATGGAAAAAGAAATAAAATTCCTGAAACAGTTAAAACAAACACAAAACTAAAAATTTTAAAGAAACGATTCAAGAACATAGACGAAACCTTCAAAAATATAAAAAATAGTTTGAGACGACATCTCAAACTTCGAAATTATACGGAGAATGGGGGATTCGAACCCCCGCGCCAGTTACCCGACCTAACGATTTAGCAAACCGTCCTCTTCAGCCTCTTGAGTAATTCTCCAAAATGGGCACGAGTGGACTCGAACCACCGACCTCACGCTTATCAGGCGTGCGCTCTAACCACCTGAGCTACGCGCCCAAGTTAAAAACTTGGTAATGAACTTATGTTCAAAGCGGGTGACGAGAATCGAACTCGCGACAACAGCTTGGAAGGCTGTAGTTTTACCACTAAACTACACCCGCTTATTATTAAAAGAAATGGCGCGAGACGGAATCGAACCGCCGACACATGGAGCTTCAATCCATTGCTCTACCAACTGAGCTACCGAGCCAAATTGCGGGAGCAGGATTTGAACCTACGACCTTCGGGTTATGAGCCCGACGAGCTACCGAGCTGCTCCATCCCGCGTTAATATTAAGGAGGATGTGGGATTCGAACCCACGCACGCTTTTACACGCCTGACGGTTTTCAAGACCGTTCCCTTCAGCCGGACTTGGGTAATCCTCCAAGATAACAATGGACCTTGTAGGACTTGAACCTACGACCACTCGGTTATGAGCCGAGAGCTCTAACCAGCTGAGCTAAAGGTCCAACAAGATCAACAATATAGCGGCGAAGGGGATCGAACCCCCGACCTCCCGGGTATGAACCGGACGCTCTAGCCAGCTGAGCTACACCGCCATAATATCGGGAAGACAGGATTCGAACCTGCGACACCTTGGTCCCAAACCAAGTACTCTACCAAGCTGAGCTACTTCCCGATCTAAAGCTACCGCTTTATGCACCCTAGAGGAGTCGAACCTCTAACCGCCTGATTCGTAGTCAGGTACTCTATCCAGTTGAGCTAAGGGTGCTCGTTCCTATTCAATTATTACATAGCCTTCCGACCATGCACCCTAGAGGAGTCGAACCTCTAACCGCCTGATTCGTAGTCAGGTACTCTATCCAGTTGAGCTAAGGGTGCTTCTTTCAACCTTTGTCTATGCCGAGGACCGGAATCGAACCGGTACGATCGTTACCAATCGCAGGATTTTAAGTCCTGTGCGTCTGCCAGTTCCGCCACCCCGGCCTCCTCAAGCGAACGACGGGATTCGAACCCGCGACCCCCACCTTGGCAAGGTGGTGTTCTACCACTGAACTACGTTCGCATTGCTTTCTTTATATAAAAAAATGCCGGCTACATGACTTGAACACGCGACCCTCTGATTACAAATCAGATGCTCTACCAACTGAGCTAAGCCGGCTCATTATTATTCTATTATGCGGGTTAAGGGACTTGAACCCCCACGCCGTAAAGCGCCAGATCCTAAATCTGGTGCGTCTGCCAATTCCGCCAAACCCGCAAAATATGACCCGTACTGGGCTCGAACCAGTGACCCATTGATTAAAAGTCAATTGCTCTACCAACTGAGCTAACGAGTCTTAAAATAATTTTCATTATCTTAACGGTCCCGACGGGAATCGAACCCGCGATCTTCGCCGTGACAGGGCGACGTGATAACCGCTACACTACGGGACCTATGGGAGTTAACGGGATCGAACCGCTGACCCTCTGCTTGTAAGGCAGATGCTCTCCCAGCTGAGCTAAACTCCCTTATGGTCGTTTAACTCAGCCAACGGTCAGAAACTTCGTTTCTCTTTTCCGCCGATTGGAATCTCGATTCCCTCTCCATTCCAACTAAGCTAAACTCCCAAATGAGCCTAGTATCTACTAGGCTCAATCTCTTGCTAAGCGACTACCTTATCTCACAGGGGGCAACCCCCAACTACTTCCGGCGTTCTAGGGCTTAACTGCTGTGTTCGGCATGGGTACAGGTGTATCTCCTAGGCTATCGTCACTTAACTCTGAATGATTAAACATTCAAAATTGAACATCTATATTCTAACAAGTTAACCTTTCGTTGTCAATATCTTCTGACTCTTTGGATAAGTCCTCGAGCTATTAGTATTAGTCCGCTCCATTGCTCACACAACTTCCACTCCTAACCTATCTACCTGATCTTCTCTCAGGGCTCTTACTGATATAAAATCATGGGAAATCTCATCTTGAGGTGGGTTTCACACTTAGATGCTTTCAGCGTTTATCCCTTCCCTACATAGCTACCCAGCGATGCCTCTGGCGAGACAACTGGTACACCAGCGGTAAGTCCACTCTGGTCCTCTCGTACTAGGAGCAGATCCTCTCAAATTTCCTACGCCCGCGACGGATAGGGACCGAACTGTCTCACGACGTTCTGAACCCAGCTCGCGTGCCGCTTTAATGGGCGAACAGCCCAACCCTTGGGACCGACTACAGCCCCAGGATGCGACGAGCCGACATCGAGGTGCCAAACCTCCCCGTCGATGTGAACTCTTGGGGGAGATAAGCCTGTTATCCCCAGGGTAGCTTTTATCCGTTGAGCGATGGCCCTTCCATACGGAACCACCGGATCACTAAGCCCGACTTTCGTCCCTGCTCGAGTTGTAGCTCTCGCAGTCAAGCTCCCTTATACCTTTACACTCTGCGAATGATTTCCAACCATTCTGAGGGAACCTTTGGGCGCCTCCGTTACCTTTTAGGAGGCGACCGCCCCAGTCAAACTGCCCGTCAGACACTGTCTCCGTAGATGATAAACCTACCGGGTTAGAGTGGCCATAACACAAGGGTAGTATCCCAACAACGCCTCCATCGAAACTGGCGTCCCGATATCAATGGCTCCTACCTATCCTGTACATGTGGTACAGACACTCAATATCAAACTGCAGTAAAGCTCCATGGGGTCTTTCCGTCCTGTCGCGGGTAACCTGCATCTTCACAGGTACTAAAATTTCACCGAGTCTCTCGTTGAGACAGTGCCCAAATCATTACGCCTTTCGTGCGGGTCGGAACTTACCCGACAAGGAATTTCGCTACCTTAGGACCGTTATAGTTACGGCCGCCGTTTACTGGGGCTTCAATTCATACCTTCGCTTACGCTAAGCACTCCTCTTAACCTTCCAGCACCGGGCAGGCGTCACCCCCTATACATCATCTTACGATTTAGCAGAGAGCTGTGTTTTTGATAAACAGTTGCTTGGGCCTATTCACTGCGGCTGACTGAAAGCCAGCACCCCTTCTCCCGAAGTTACGGGGTCATTTTGCCGAGTTCCTTAACGAGAGTTCTCTCGCTCACCTGAGGCTACTCGCCTCGACTACCTGTGTCGGTTTGCGGTACGGGTAGAGTATGATTAACGCTAGAAGCTTTTCTTGGCAGTGTGACGTCACTAACTTCGCTACTAAACTTCGCTCCCCATCACAGCTCAATGTTATAGAATTAAGCATTTAACTCAATTCACACCTCACTGCTTAGACGTGCACTTCCAGTCGCACGCTTTAGTTAGCCTACTGCGTCCCTCCTTCACTACATACTCTAGTACAGGAATATCAACCTGTTGTCCATCGGATACACCTTTCGGTCTCTCCTTAGGTCCCGACTAACCCAGGGCGGACGAGCCTTCCCCTGGAAACCTTAGTCTTACGGTGGACAGGATTCTCACCTGTCTTTCGCTACTCATACCGGCATTCTCACTTCTATGCGTTCCAGCGCTCCTCACGGTACACCTTCGCCACACATAGAACGCTCTCCTACCATACCTATAAAGGTATCCACAGCTTCGGTAAATTGTTTTAGCCCCGGTACATTTTCGGCGCAGGGTCACTCGACTAGTGAGCTATTACGCACTCTTTGAATGAATAGCTGCTTCTAAGCTAACATCCTAGTTGTCTGTGCAACCCCACATCCTTTTCCACTTAACAATTATTTTGGGACCTTAGCTGGTGGTCTGGGCTGTTTCCCTTTCGACTACGGATCTTAGCACTCGCAGTCTGACTGCCGACCATAATTCATTGGCATTCGGAGTTTATCTGAGATTGGTAATCCGGGATGGACCCCTCACCCAAACAGTGCTCTACCTCCAAGAATCTTAATGTCGACGCTAGCCCTAAAGCTATTTCGGAGAGAACCAGCTATCTCCAAGTTCGTTTGGAATTTCTCCGCTACCCACAAGTCATCCAAGCACTTTTCAACGTGCCCTGGTTCGGTCCTCCAGTGAGTTTTACCTCACCTTCAACCTGCTCATGGGTAGGTCACATGGTTTCGGGTCTACGACATAATACTATTGCGCCCTATTCAGACTCGGTTTCCCTACGGCTCCGTCTCTTCAACTTAACCTCGCATCATATCGTAACTCGCCGGTTCATTCTACAAAAGGCACGCTCTCACCCATTAACGGGCTCGAACTTGTTGTAGGCACACGGTTTCAGGTTCTATTTCACTCCCCTCCCGGGGTGCTTTTCACCTTTCCCTCACGGTACTGGTTCACTATCGGTCACTAGAGAGTATTTAGGGTTGGGAGATGGTCCTCCCAGATTCCGACGGGATTTCTCGTGTCCCGCCGTACTCAGGATACTGCTAGGTATAAAGACTATTTCGAATACGAGGCTCTTACTCTCTTTGGCTGACCTTCCCATGTCATTCTTCTATAATCTTTAAGTCCACATTGCAGTCCTACAACCCCGAAGAGTAAACTCTTCGGTTTGCCCTCCTGCCGTTTCGCTCGCCGCTACTCAGGCAATCGCTTTTGCTTTCTCTTCCTGCAGCTACTTAGATGTTTCAGTTCACTGCGTCTTCCTCTACCTATCCTTAACAGATAGGAGTACTAGCCATTAGCTAGTGGGTTCCCCCATTCGGACATCTCTGGATCGTCGCTTACTTACAGCTCCCCAAAGCATTTCGTCGTTTGTCACGTCCTTCTTCGGCTTCTAGTGCCAAGGCATCCACCGTGCGCCCTTATTAACTTAACCTTATTTTTGGTCTTGCGACCTAAACTCTTTAAATATTTACAGCGTTTCGGTTTATTTTCTTGTTACTATTTGATATAGATATTCAATTTTCAATGTTCAATCTTAACACCCTTATAGTGTTAATGGAGCCTAGCGGGATCGAACCGCTGACCTCCTGCGTGCAAAGCAGGCGCTCTCCCAGCTGAGCTAAGGCCCCACAAGACCTCTCAAAACTAAACAAGACCAACGTACAGGTTTCCTTTTCCTTAGAAAGGAGGTGATCCAGCCGCACCTTCCGATACGGCTACCTTGTTACGACTTCACCCCAATCATCTATCCCACCTTAGGCGGCTGGCTCCAAATGGTTACCTCACCGACTTCGGGTGTTACAAACTCTCGTGGTGTGACGGGCGGTGTGTACAAGGCCCGGGAACGTATTCACCGCGGCGTGCTGATCCGCGATTACTAGCGATTCCGACTTCATGTAGGCGAGTTGCAGCCTACAATCCGAACTGAGACTGGCTTTAAGAGATTAGCTTGCCGTCACCGACTCGCGACTCGTTGTACCAGCCATTGTAGCACGTGTGTAGCCCAGGTCATAAGGGGCATGATGATTTGACGTCATCCCCACCTTCCTCCGGTTTATTACCGGCAGTCTCGCTAGAGTGCCCAACTCAATGATGGCAACTAACAATAGGGGTTGCGCTCGTTGCGGGACTTAACCCAACATCTCACGACACGAGCTGACGACAACCATGCACCACCTGTCACCTCTGTCCCGAGGGAAAACTCTATCTCTAGAGCGGTCAGAGGGATGTCAAGACCTGGTAAGGTTCTTCGCGTTGCTTCGAATTAAACCACATGCTCCACCGCTTGTGCGGGCCCCCGTCAATTCCTTTGAGTTTCAACCTTGCGGTCGTACTCCCCAGGCGGAGTGCTTAATGCGTTAGCTGCGGCACTGAGTCCCGGAAAGGACCCAACACCTAGCACTCATCGTTTACGGCGTGGACTACCAGGGTATCTAATCCTGTTTGCTCCCCACGCTTTCGAGCCTCAGCGTCAGTTACAGACCAGAGAGCCGCTTTCGCCACCGGTGTTCCTCCATATATCTACGCATTTCACCGCTACACATGGAATTCCACTCTCCCCTTCTGCACTCAAGTTAAACAGTTTCCAAAGCGTACTATGGTTAAGCCACAGCCTTTAACTTCAGACTTATCTAACCGCCTGCGCTCGCTTTACGCCCAATAAATCCGGATAACGCTCGGGACCTACGTATTACCGCGGCTGCTGGCACGTAGTTAGCCGTCCCTTTCTGGTAAGATACCGTCACAGCGTGAACTTTCCACTCTCACACTCGTTCTTCTCTTACAACAGAGCTTTACGATCCGAAAACCTTCTTCACTCACGCGGCGTTGCTCGGTCAGGGTTGCCCCCATTGCCGAAGATTCCCTACTGCTGCCTCCCGTAGGAGTCTGGGCCGTGTCTCAGTCCCAGTGTGGCCGATCACCCTCTCAGGTCGGCTATGTATCGTCGCCTTGGTGAGCCGTTACCTCACCAACTAGCTAATACAACGCAGGTCCATCTCTTAGTGATGCAATTGCACCTTTCAAGTCAACATCATGCAATGTCGACTTTTATGCGGTATTAGCTATCGTTTCCAATAGTTATCCCCCGCTAAGAGGCAGGTTACCTACGCGTTACTCACCCGTTCGCAACTCTTCCAGAAGAGCAAGCTCCTCCTTCAGCGTTCTACTTGCATGTATTAGGCACGCCGCCAGCGTTCATCCTGAGCCAGGATCAAACTCTCATTAAAATAATTGTTTGTCTTAAACTCATTCTGTCACTGACAGATTTATTGTTTCTTTATTGTTCAGTTACTATAACCTTAGTTATAGCGCCCTGCACATTGGTTCGTCTTGTTCAGTTTTCAAAGGTCTTTGTCGCTCTCGCGCGACAACTATATTAGTATATCATGACCTTCCCCTACTGTCAATACTTTTTTTCAAAAATTTTTACTTTCTTGAAAGTTCATTTAAACACTCTTAACTTTCAGTTTTTAAATTGAATTTTTAAAATCCTTTAAATAGTCCTCTAATTTCTTTTTCATTTTTGTTTTTCCTAGACATCTTCTGTTTGCTAGTAATGCTTCATATTGTTCTTTTTCTTTTACTGTTAATTTTTCTTTAAAACGTTTTAAAGAATCTCTTAAAACAACCAGTTCATCTAAATATATTTTTCTTGATGAAATTCTGTGGCTAATTTCTCCAATTTCAATATATGGAAGTCTATTAATTTTTCTTTTATCACTTTCCTGTTGTCTTATTTTATCTTTAATATGATTTCTAAATTTTGTTTTAAAATATGTATAAAGCAACTCTTCATTTGTTTCTATTTCAGGATTTTTTTGATAAAGTTCAAATAGAGTTAGCTGACCTTCCTGTTCCCAATCGTCTTTTTCCCATAATTGAATATAATATTCTTTTTCACATTTTCTTACGATATATTTTACTTTTTGATACATTTTATTAAATTCCATAAGCTCTCCTTTACTTTTATCTGTATTTTATAAAAATAAAGAAGCCCATTGGACTTTTTTTCTATTCTGCACGTTTTTTTAACTATTTGGTTATTATTTTTAACTATTTTGTCCAAATACACAAAAAAACTGCCACTTGGTGACAGTTTATCGATAGTCCGTACGGGATTCGAACCCGTGTTACCGCCGTGAAAAGGCGGTGTCTTAACCCCTTGACCAACGGACCATTTTTACAACATATTCTATTATACAGAATATTTTTACTCTGTCAACACTTTTTTTATAAAAAAAGAAGGAAATATTTTCCTTCTTTTAAATTAGTTGTTTTCTTCTAATTTTGACTTAATTTCATCATATGATAAAGGTTTTGCTTCTTCTTCTAATTCATGCTCTGAATTTTCGGGCATTTTTCCTGTTTCGTATAATGATTTAATTTGAACACTATCCAAGGTTTCATATTTTAATAGAGCTTCAGCAATCAGTTTATGCGTCTCTCTATTTCCTTGAATAATTTCCGCAGCTTTATTACGGGCTTCATTCAACAGACCACGAACTTCTTCGTCAATTTCGTAAGCCGTTTGTTCTGAAATCATTTTTTGTGGGCTTTGAGCACCAAACATTGCATGATTTCCTTCATATTGAACAGGTCCAAGTTTTTCACTCATACCATATTCTGTTACCATCGCACGCGCCATTTGGGTTGCTTGTTCGAAGTCATTTGAAGCACCTGTTGTTTGCGAATTAAAAATAATTTCTTCGGCAACACGTCCTCCCATGAGCCCTGCTAATTGTTCTTTCATGTCTTCTTTAGAAAGTAACATTTGATCTTCTTTAGGAAGGGCAATCATGTAACCGCCTGCGCGACCACGTGGAACAATGGTAACTTTATGAACCACACGAGCATTTGATAAGACCAGACCAACGATCGTATGACCAGCTTCGTGATAAGCAACCATTTCACGTTCTTTTTGTGAAATCGTCCGATCTTTCTTAGATGGACCTGCAATAACACGATCTTCTGCTTCATCGATATCTGCAGCATCAATTACTTTTTTATTTCGACGTGCTGCAACCAAGGCTGCTTCGTTCAAAACATTTTCGAGATCAGCACCGACAAATCCTGGTGTCTGTTGAGCAACCAATTTCAAGTCGACGTCTTGAGCAAGTGGCTTATTCTTAGCGTGAACACGAAGAATCGCCTCACGACCTTTCACATCTGGACGTCCAACTAATACTTTACGGTCAAAACGGCCAGGACGAAGAAGGGCAGGGTCAAGGACATCCGAACGGTTTGTTGCTGCGATAACAATGATTCCTTCGTTACCTTCAAAACCATCCATCTCAATCAAGAGTTGGTTGAGGGTTTGCTCACGTTCATCATTTCCGCCACCAAGACCTACACCACGTTGGCGCCCAACAGCATCAATTTCATCGATAAAGATAATGGCTGGTGCTGCTTTTTTAGCATCTTCAAAAAGTGAACGAACCCGGCTAGCACCGACTCCGACAAACATTTCAACGAAGTCAGAACCAGAGATACTGAAGAATGGCACCCCAGCTTCACCAGCTACTGCTTTTGCTAAAAGTGTTTTACCAGTTCCCGGAGGGCCTTCAAGAAGCACTCCTGCTGGGATTCTTGCACCTAATTTAGTAAAGCGTTTTGGATCTTTTAAAAATTCAACAACTTCAACAAGTTCTTGTTTTTCTTCTTCAGCCCCTGCTACATCTGAAAAACGAACTTTTATATCTTCTTTATTAGCAGCACGGGCTTTATTACGACCAAAGTTCATGGCACCGCGGGCACCTCCGCCACCGCCTTGGTTCATCATTGAGAAGAAGAAGAACATGACGATAACAAATGGAACAATTGAAGTGAGAATTGTTATCCACATTCCACTTGAGCTCTCACGCTTGATGGTGATTTCTGCTTTGTGGTCAGCTGCTAATTTTTGTAATTCATTGACGGTGATATCAGATGGAAGGATGACACTAGTAAAGCGAGATACTTTTTGAACACTTGGGGTAAAAAATTGAATTCCTGTATCTTCTTTTGATTCTTTTGCTTTATTATAGGTCCCTGCAATTTCAATCACACTACCATTTGGTTGGTAACTGATCGTTTTGACATTATCATTTTTAATTTCTTTGACCAATTCTGTGTAGTTGATTTGCTGACTTTGACCAACTCCATTACCCGCAAAAAAGTACTGGAATCCTGTCACAGCTGCTACAATAATCAACAAATACAGAAATGGATTTCGAACAAAACCGTTATTTTTTCTGTTATTCATCTAGTCTCCTCTATTTTGAGTACACTTCCTCTTTTAATACACCAACATAGGGTAGGTTACGATAATTTTCATCATAGTCTAAACCATATCCTACAACAAACTCATTTGGAATCGTAAAGCAGGTGTAATCTGCTTCAATCTCAACCAAACGTCCCTCAGGTTTATCCAGTAAGGTAGCAATCTTTACAGATGCCGCATTTCGTTCTTCAAAGAGTTCTTTTAGACTCTTGAGGGTTTTACCTGTATCGATAATATCTTCTACAAATAAAATATCTCTACCAGTAATATCTTGGTCGATATCCTTGATAATATTAATAATACCTGAGCTTGCTGTCCCACCATGATAACTTGAAACCAGCATAAAATCCAATTCAATATGTGTATCCACGTGATTGATCAACTCTGCCATAAATGGAACAGAGCCTTTCAAAATCCCAACAAAAATTGGATTTTTTCCTTGGTACTCTTTTGTTAGGGTTTCACCCAATTTCTTTGCTGCTTCTACAATTTCATCATGTGAAACCAATACTTTTTTTATATCTTTTTCTAACATGTTTTTACCTATCTATTTTTTGAATATAAAGACTATCTTTCATTATACCACTTTTTGAGGGTTGACTCAAATCACTCGTTACCAATCCCACTACAGAAAGAATATTATGATTTTGTTCTATAATGAGAGCCTTTTCCCGAAGAGAAATTGGAATTTTCTGGTTGATAAACCACCGTCTTAATTTTTGATGGTGGCCATTAATAAGCAGCTGATCTCCTTCCTTTCTCCCTCTAATTAAGATGGGGCTTTCGCGTGAAACAGAAAGAATTTTTACATTTTCCCCTACTAATGGTTGTCCAAAAGATAGTTTATAATTTGCAATTTCAAAGATATTCCCAAATTCTAACAAAAGCGGGAGGGGGTGGTCATCAGACTTTTGACTGATTTTTTGTATTTCAAAGAAATCATATTCTTGATGTAGTTCATAATTCGACTTTAAATAATGAACGCAATTTCTTTTTTTTCGCAGTAAATTTAATAATTCTTGAAACTGTACCCTACCAAGTTGCAAATCTGGAAATTGTGCCAGATACTCTTCTAATAAGAATGATTGTACAGAATCAGAATACGTTCTAAAAGAAGCTAAATCTTGAATGGTTAACTCGCTAGTCAATTCTTTCAATGCTTGGTGCCAATGAGTCACTTCCTCTGCTAAATAACGAAGACTTGCTTGTATTTGAGGATTTTCTTTTTCAAATTCTGGAAGGTATTGATGGCGTACACGATTGCGAAAATAATCCTGTGAGTCATTGCTACTATCTTCAAAGTGAGGGATTTTCATCAACTCATCTTTGGTAAAAGTTAACAAAGGACGGATTAGCTCACCCTTGCCAAATGGTTGGCGTACAGAAATGCCACTTAAGTGACGTAATTTAGTTCCTCGTATCAAGCGCATGAAAGTTGTTTCAGCTTGATCGTTTGCATGATGACCTGTTACTAAAGCGGTGCAATCCTCTTTCTCCATAATCTGTTTAAAAAAATCATAACGAAAGGTACGAGCTTTTGCTTCTGTAAAATCACCCGAATAGTGAGCCACATGAATACGTGTCTCTCGCCTATCAGCTAGCGTTCGAAGTTCACTTTCTTCTAAATCTGATTCTGGTCTTTGTCCATGATTGACATGAGCGAGTACCAGATGGATTTTCAATCGTTCTTTATTCTTATATAAAAGTTCATACAGATTCATTGAATCCAATCCACCAGATAAGGCAACCAAAACACGGCGATGGGGAGTAAATAGATCTTGTTTTTCACAAAACTCTAAAAATCGCTTTTCCATTATTTCAATACCTCATAGATATCTTTTGAAATGTTGGAAATCGTATCATAATTCGAATGATCTGTAAAAATGGCTATTACATAGGGTGAATTTGTGTATACAATCGCAACATCATGTCTAAAATCATAGGCATCTCCAATTTTATGAGCAACTTTTACTGGAATGTCACGCGCAATCCGTTGATCATCATATTTTGTCGAGGAGAGTGCATCAATAATAGGGCCATTTTGTTGATAGATAGCCTCCATGACATTGCCAGCCATTTCAGCGGATGCTTCTCTTTTTTCAACATCCCAATGTTTCTTTGCAATTTTATCCAAAATTTTTTGGAAGTCTTGATCTGATTGATGAGTGACATAATAATTCAAGATATTATGTCCAACATTATCTGATTCTTTTGCAATTTTATCTACCAACTCTTGAACACTGTATTCTTTTCCATCTGGTGTTTTTGAAAGGCTACCACTTCCTTCTGGTTCATAGCCACCTTTAAAATCATTGACTTCTGGAATATATTTGTAGGTTGTAGTTGGAGAAATGGCTTTTTTATTAAGCTGTTCTTGGACATAGTACAAGTATGG
Organism: Streptococcus sp. S1; assembly: GCF_034137685.1. NCBI lineage: Bacteria > Bacillati > Bacillota > Bacilli > Lactobacillales > Streptococcaceae > Streptococcus > Streptococcus dentalis. The sequence goes on from NZ_CP139418.1 coordinate 412,379, forward strand.
TAATTTTGTGACACTAGCAGAATACATTTCTTTTTGCGGATTGATTCCAGCAGTATTTCCAGTCGTTAATTGTTTTACATAGATTCCATACGAAGGAGAATTGTATTTACTATTTAACAAGTCCTGGACTTTTTCCATTCGATTATCTTTTTCAGTAACGAATGCTTTGTTCACCCAGCCCTGACCTTCAATCTCCACAAACTCATCTCGTAAAGTCTTAGCTGTACGTAAGACTGTCACTTTTGTATAAGGAGAAAGAGGTGTATTTTTTTCTTTTGCACCATTTATTAAGGGTCGGTCATACACTTTAAAACCAGGTTTTAGCCACATGTCTTGTTTTTTTTCTTGTGTTTCTTGCACAACATCAGAAAAAATGACAGAAGAATCTGCTAATACATATCCTTTATCTGCTATTTTAAAAACAGCTTTCCCTTCATCATTTACAAAGAGTTGTTCGATTGTAAACGGTGTGTTGGGGAGAATTTCTCCTTTTGCTTTTTTCAACTGAGGATCAGAAAAAACAGAAATTTTGCGATAGACATTAGGGTTCGCTGGAATTGAAGAAAAATAAAGTTCTGATGGATGAGCCATTGTCTGAGAAGACTCAGACTGCTCAATACTCGCTGCTTGAGACCCAATAAATAAAATTGGAACTAACAATAGGAGCAGAAATCGTTTAGACACCTGTATTCCTTTCATTTTCATCCTTTTGAAGTTTGATCATTTGGTTTTTCTTTTTTAATTCCTCTAATTTTTCATCCGAAAATTCAAGAAATTGTTTAACTGTTTGTAAGATATTTTCCATCGGTTATTGTGGGAGTAAATCTGGGATGGTATAAACATATTCACCATCTTTTGAAAAAGAATACTTAGCGCGTGCATATTTTGTTGCATAATCATCGTCTTTTAATTTTTTAGCGATGTCTTGTTGGTATTCTTTTTGTTCACTTGTTTCTTTATACTCTTTTTCCAACTGTTTGTATTGTTCTTTTTTATCTTGTAGTGATTGATAGCTCTGGGCTAAATTATATGTTGGAAGAATAAACAGTAACATGACCAATATCAAGACGAGTCCCATAAAACGATTGCGTTTTTTTCTTTCTTCTTCTAAAAAACGTTTTCGCTGGCTTTCGTCTTTGATATATTTATTGTTCATTTGAACGATATTTTTAGGCATCTTCTTCTATCCTTGTTTCACTAATTATTTCGTACATTTTGGATGCATCTTCTTTTTTTGTACTATCCAACATTTCCAAGACTTTAACCGTCAATACTTTATTTCCAAAACGAACTTCAATTTGATCATTCACTTTCAAATCCGTTGAACTTTTGGCTAATACTCCATTGACTTTGATTCGCCCTTTATCTGCAACTTCCTTTGCAACAGGACGACGCTTAATAATGCGAGAAACTTTTAAATATTTATCTAATCTCATACTGTCACCTCTAACATAGTATTGTATCATTTTTTATACATAAAATGCGAAAAATGAGCTAAGAACTGCTAGTTCTCTTCTTTTTCCTGTTTAATTTCCAATAAGGTTTGACCAAATTGCTTCAGAGCTTCTAAAATTTCAAAATCTTTCTTATTTCGAATGTCAAAGATCACTTCAATCAATCCTTTTTCTTCTGCAATCTGTGCCTTTAACTGTGTCATTGATAGAGCTTTGAAATAATCCTGTGTTAAAAACAGTTGTTTGGCAATAGGTTCAAATTTCACTGTCACTTTTTGTTGTTTTCTCTCAACAAGACGGACAAAGACTTGATCCAAGTAAGCTTTCACTAAACCAATTTCAAGTAGGTAGGCGACAACATCTGGGTATTCTCCAAAACGATCAATCAATTCATCTTGCAAGTATTCATAGTCCGTCGCAGAATTTATTTCACGAATTTGTTTGTAAATTTCAATTTTTTGACGTTGATCTGAAATATATTCATTAGGTAAATATGCATCTATTTGAAGGTTCAACTCTGCATTGCTCTTTTGCCTGCGATGCTCTTGACCTTGTTTCTTAGCAATAGCTTCTTCTAACAATTGAGAATACATTTCAAAACCAACTGAATCGATGAAACCAGATTGAGAAGCTCCAAGGATATTCCCTGCTCCACGGATCGATAGATCTCGCATAGCAATTTTAAATCCAGACCCCAACTCAGTAAAACCTTTAATAGCTTCTAAACGTTTTTCAGACACTTCTGTAAGAGATTTGTCTGGACGATACATCAAATAAGCATAAGCAATTCGATTGCTTCTTCCTACACGACCTCTTAGTTGATAAAGCGTTGAAAGTCCCATATGATCCGCATTTTCAATAAAGAGTGTATTGGCATTTGGAATATCCACACCTGTCTCAATAATGGTTGTCGTCACTAAGACATCGTATTCGCCATTAATGAAATCCAACAAGGTATTTTCTAAGCGAACTTCACTCATTTGGCCATGAACAAAGCCAATCGAAGCCTCTGGAATCAACTCTTTTAACTCGGATACTTTTTGCTCAATCGTATCTACCTTGTTATAAAGATAGTACACTTGACCTCCACGATCCATCTCCCGCAACACAGCATCTCGAATAATAGTTGGATTGGTCTCTAGTACAAAAGTTTGCACAGGATATCGATTGGTCGGAGGTGTTTCAATGACAGACAAATCTCGAATTCCTAGCATAGACATGTGAAGAGTTCGAGGTATAGGGGTAGCTGTCAAGGTAAGCACATCCACCTTTTTTTTCAATTCTTTCAAGGTTTCTTTATGCTTCACTCCAAAACGTTGTTCTTCATCGATCACAATTAAACCTAAGTCTGAAAAAACAACATCTTTGGACAAGAGCCGGTGAGTTCCAATAATAATATCCACTCGTCCTTTTTTCAACTTTTCAAGCGTTTCTTTCTGCTCTGCCTTACTCTGGAAACGACTTAAAACAGCAACCTCTACTGCAAAAGATTCAAAACGCTCCTTAAAATTGGCATAATGTTGTTGGGCAAGAACAGTGGTAGGAACCAGCACTGCTACTTGTTTATGATCATTTACTGCCTTAAAGGCTGCTCGCATAGCGACCTCTGTTTTCCCAAAACCGACGTCTCCAACCAGCAATCGGTCCATCGGACGATTTGATTCCATATCTTTTTTGATTTCTTCAATGGAACGTAATTGATCATCTGTTTCAATATATGGAAAATCTTGTTCAAAAGCCTCTTGATTTTCATCATCTGAAGAATAAGCAAAGCCTTCTAATTGACTACGCTCCGCATAGAGTTTTATCAAATCATCCGCAATGTCCTCCACCTGTGTCTGAACCCTTTGCTTCGTTTTTTGGAAACGCCCATCGTTTAACTTATTAATTTTTGGCGTTTTTCCATCACTTGCAACGTATTTGGACAACATCTGAATCTGATCGACAGGAATCGAAATGCGATCTCCATTTTGATATTGAATTGAAACATAATCACGATGGACACCCGAAATTTCAATCGTTTCAATTCCCAAATATTGACCAATACCATGAACTTGGTGAACAACATAGTCCCCTTTTTCTAGTTCATTATAATTTTTTAGACGTTCTGCATTGGAAATATTTTGCCTGCGAATCTTTCGTTTGATCTTTTTCTGATAAATCTCTGATTCTGTAATGTAGACAATTTTTTCATCAACAAATTGAAAACCGTGAGCTAATCCTCCAACAACTAATTGACTAGCTTGAGGAATGATCGCATCTCCATCAATATAATCCAATCGAATCCCATACTCTTCTAAATTTTTATGGAGCTGTTGAAGATTGTGATGAGAAGTTGCTTGGACAATAACAGTATAGTTTGATTTTCGATACCGTTCAATTTCCTCTTTTAGTAAATCAAATTGTCCAAAAAACTCCTGCATGGGATATTGATTGAATTGATATAAATGATCAAACTTCAGATTTCCCAATCCTTTTTGAAAGTTTGAAAAATAAGTTGCAGGCGTATATTTTCGTAATGTTGTACTGGTGTCTGCAAAATACACTTGGCGAGAAGAAGCTCTATTTTTATGTAAATCTTCCGTCAAGAGATTAGCTGTATCTAGTTCAAATCTCGCTATTTGATCTGCTATTTTTTGATAATCATCCAGAAAGACTGGAGTGTGTTTAGGAAGATAATCGAATAGAGTATATTGTTTCTTGTAAAAGAAACTAATAAATTTTCTAAGATCCGGATGGAGTTTCCTTTGAGAAATATCTCCCAGAATTTCTGCTAGATAAGATTTAAATTCTTTATTCGCGCTCTGTTTTTGCAATTGTTCTATTTGCTGCTGACCACGGATAAAATCTTCCTCTTGCAACAATAGATCACTCACTGCCTTCAGTTGAACTTCTTCAACATTTTCAACAGAACGCTGACTTTCTGGGTCAAAGATTCGGATTCCATCAATCTCATCTCCGAAAAATTCAATCCGATAGGGTTGGAGTTGTTCGATCTCAAAGATATCTAAAATATCTCCTCGTAGACTAAACTCTCCCTGTTGCAAAACTTGGCTCACCTTTTGATAGCCAATCTTCTGTAATGTTTCACTCAGAGTAGTTAAGTCTATTTCTTGACCAACCTTCAATTGAAAAATGCTAGATGCAAAAACTTTAGGAGAAGGTAATAGTAGTTTTATACCACTCACATTGGTCACAAGGATACCTTGACGATCCTCTTGACATAAAAAGTTCAAAGCCTCTAATCGTGCAAATTGCCTTTCTTGTGAAGCAAAAACAAATTCTGCTAAAGGGTTATCATCTCCCAAAAATGTATGGACTTTCTCTTCTCCAAGCAAGGCAATAAAATCACTGGCCAATCGTTCCGCTTCGTTATAACTGGAAGTGATGAGGACTGCTTTTTCAATAGAATCAAAGGCTGAAGCCATTACAATTGCCTTTGTAGTCGCAGACAATCCTAAGATCAATTCCCTATTAGTTTTCTGCAAACCTTGTTGCCAGGATAGAAGGTTGGAGTTTTGACTCACTAAATCAATTACATTCATCTACTTACCCGTTGTATTTCTGCATGCTTCTTTCAAAATTTTCTTCTACCAAGTAATCGTTAACCGCTTCTTCTACTCGATCGATTGTTTGTAGAATAGTGATGTAATCGTCTTTATCAAATTTTCCTAAGACATGATGAACAACTGACATGCCCTGCTTAGGTCTTCCAATTCCAATCTTAATTCGATAAAAAGTCTGAGTTCCAATATGATTGATAATCGATTTGATTCCGTTATGACCTCCAGCTGATCCTTTAGCTCGAAGACGAATCTTGCCAACTTCCATATCTAAATCATCGTAAATAACCAAAAGATCTTCAATATCCAGACCATAATAAGTCAGAAGGGCATGGACTGCTTTTCCACTTTCATTCATGAAAGTGGTTGGCTTTACAAAATAGACCTTTTCGCCATTCAAAAATGTTGAGGCGATATCAGCTTGAAAAATCTTATCATGGGAGAAAGTAAGATTTAAAGACTTTGCCATTTGATCAACTAACATAAAGCCTACATTGTGTTTGGTTTCAACATACTTATCACCTGGATTTCCCAATCCAACAATTAATTTCGTCATCTCTTTCCTTTCAAAACACTAAAAGGGTTGGAAATATTTTTTCCAACCTTTACATCTTTTTAACTCTCTTATACATTAAAACGGAATTCCATGATGTCCCCATCTTGGACAACATATTCTTTTCCTTCTTCGCGCAAACGTCCTGCTTCTTTTACAGCCTTTTCAGAACCGTATTTAACCAAATCATCATAGGACATGGTCACAGCACGAATAAATCCTTTTTCAAAATCAGAGTGGATGATTCCAGCTGCTTGAGGAGCTTTCATGCCACGTTTGAAAGTCCAAGCACGCACTTCTTTTTCACCAGCTGTGAAATAAGTACCGAGTCCCAATAAATGGTAAGCTGCACGCGTAAGTTTATCAACTCCAGACTCTGTTAGGCCAATCGCCTCTAAAAATTCTTGTTTATCTGCATCATCCAGTTCAGAAATTTCTTCCTCAGCACGCGCAGAAATCACAACTACTTCCGCATTTTCTGTTGCCGCAAAGTCACGAATTTGCTTCACATAGTCAATAGAGTCTGGATCTGCAACAACATCTTCATCCACATTTGCTACATAAAGAACTGGTTTGGTAGTCAAAAGGAAAAGTCCCTTCACCACTTTTTGTTCTTCTTCTGTGAATTCAATGGTACGAGCTGATTTACCATCTTCAAGAACTGGTTTGATTTTTTGTAGAACATTAAATTCAGCAACAGAATCTTTATCTTTTTGTGTGCGAGCAATTTTTTCTACACGCGCATAACGTTTATTAACAGACTCTAAGTCGGCTAAAATTAATTCTAAATTGATGGTATCAATATCTGCCAGTGGATCGACAAAGGCATCTTCACGACCTTGCTCCCGCATGACATTTTCATCATCAAAAGCACGTACCACATGGACAATGGCATCTACTTCACGGATGTTAGCCAAGAATTTATTCCCAAGTCCTTCTCCTTTAGAAGCCCCTTTCACAATCCCAGCAATATCTGTAAATTCAAACGTTGTAGGAACTGTCTTCTTAGGAGTAATCATTTCAGTTAATTTTTGAAGTCGTTCATCTGGAACTTCTACCATTCCGACATTAGGATCAATAGTTGCAAAGGGATAGTTTGCGGCCTCTGCTCCGGCCTTTGTAATTGCGTTAAAAAGGGTTGATTTACCAACATTTGGTAAGCCAACGATACCTGCTGTTAATGCCATTTTTCTTTTTCTCCGTTCAAATTTCAATCTTTTTCATTATAACATAATTCAAAAGACAAGTGATGAAAAGAAATTCTGAATTATTACTAAAGTGTAACCTTTACTAAATAAAAAAATATGTTATAATCAAACTATTAATGATAAAGGAGTTTTATTATGAAAAAACTAAATTGGAAATCTATTCTTCTTTCTTTTGTTGCGATTTTTTCTCTCTTGCTATTGGGTGCTTGTGGAAAATCAGTAGAAAAAACTTATATTCAAAGTATTAATCAAGATAGAAAATCAGACGTTCGTATTACCATAGAACATCAGGGAGATAAACTAATCAGTACTGATTCTGTAAGTACAGTTTATTACAAAGGAGCTGGTGTGTCAAAGGATGAAATAAAAAATCTCATTGCTAGTTACGATGAAGAATTCAAAGATGTAAAAGGGTACTCTCATTCCGCAGAATATAAAGATGAATATTTTGTAGAAAAAACGACTATTGATTATACAAAAGCAGATTTAAAAGTATTGCAAGAAAAAAAATTAATCACTGAACAAAAAAGTAGCAAAATTGACTATATTAGCTATGAAAGTATCTTAAAATCTTTTAAATCTATTGGTTTCAAAGAAGTTAAAAATGGAAAATTTGAAGAATTAAAATAATCGAAAAGGTTTAGTCACATATGTGACTGAACCTTTTATAGTACTTTCTTCATTTTTTGTTCAAAATCATGGCGACTCATCATGACCACATGATCACAATTGCTACATTTGATTTTTATGTCTGCACCAAGTCGCGTAATTTCCCAACGATTTGCCTTCTTGCCTGTTTCTTTAATCACACAAGCGTGAGGCTTTTTCATTTCTACAAAATCACCTAACGTATACATGATTCACCTTTGTTAATTTGTGCGAACTGGCGTAATCAATTGAATGAACCCTTGTTCATTTCCTTCTGGAACCAATGTAAACGGTCTAACAGAAGAAATAAAACGAATAACAACTTGTTCACTGTCAATAGCTTTGAGCGCCTCAATCAAATAAGTTGGATTAAAGCTAATGGACAGATCCTCTCCTGAAACGGCGCTCGTATCGATCTCTTCATTTACTCGCCCAACTTCTGGTGAATGAACGTGGGAAGAAACCACTCCATTTTTGAACTCTAATTTAACCGTTCCGTTTTGAGTCGCATTTGAAAGAAGACGAGCACGCTCCATTGCAAATCGAAGGTTGGCCACATTGAAGGTTGCCTCTGTATTGAATTCTGTTGGAATGAGACGGTCTGTATCAGGATAATTTCCTTCTAGCAAACGGGTATAGAAACTAATGTGTTCACTTCTAAATAGAATTTGATTGTTAGCAAAGAAAACTTCAACTGTTTCAATATCATCAGAAAAGACAGAGGTGAATTCACGAAGAGAGCGACTTGGGATGACAACATCAAAGTTGTCTCCATTTTTATCCAGTGTAATCACTTTTTGACTCATACGGTGAGAGTCTGTTGCTACTGTTTTTAGCTCTTTATTATCCGATAGAACAAAGTGAACACCTGTCAAAATTGGCCGACTTTCTTGTACACTTGCTGCAAATGCCGTTTCATTAATTAATTGTTTTAATAATTTTGTTTCCAAAACTAATGGATTACTTGCAGCAATTTCTTGAATACGTGGATATTGATCTGCATCTTTTCCTTTAAGTGTAATTTCTGATTTTCCACTTGTTAAAAGAACCTGTTTTTGTTCAATCTCTTTAAAATCTAAAGTAACATCTGGTAAACTTGAAACCACATTAATAAAGAAAGTTGCTTCCAATAAAATAGAACCTGGAGAGGTCACTAATAAACCAGCATTTTCATCTTTGATAGAAATAAAGTTTTCAATCGAAATTTGGCCATTCGATCCAGATAAGGCAACTCCTTCTGGAGTTACATCAATTTTAATCGTGGAAAGGATTGGGATAGCATTTTTTGAACTGATCGCTCTTTTTGTAGTATTTAGTGCTTGTAAAAATAAAGTTTTGTTAATAGAAAAATTTATCATGTTCATTCCTTTTATTTATTTTATGATTAGTAAGTTAATAGTAATAGTAGGTTGTGTGGAAGTTGTGGAAAACTCTCAGAATCCTGTCTATGACTTAAAAAGTTACTTGTTTAAAAATTGTGCATAACCCCTAGAAGTTTAGAGAAAGTTATCCACAGATTAATTTAATTTTTTCTTGATACTTTGAATTTCGAGTCGAAGATTATCATCTGTATCGACCATACTTTTGATTTTTTCATAGGCATGAATGACAGTCGTGTGGTCTTTCCCACCGAATTCTTTTCCGATTCGAGGCAGTGAGTTGTCCGTCATCTCTCTTGAAAGATACATAGCCACTTGTCGTGCTAGGACAATATTCTGAACTCTTCGAGAACCTTTGATCTCTTTTACACTGACTCCATAGAAGGCTCCAACTGCTTCCTGAATTTTTTCAATGGGAATAACAAGCGTCTTGCTATTATCGTTTTTACGAGCTCGAATAGCTTCAGCTGCAACATCGATCGTAATTTCTTTTAGTTTCTTAACCTTCGCCATTAAAGAAATATCATTTAAGGCACCTTCTAAGTCTCGGACATTTGAATCAAACTGACCAGCTAGATATTCTAATGTGTCATTAGGAAAAATATAGTCTAGATCTTCAATTTTATTTCGTAAGATGGCAATCCGAGTTTCAAAATCAGGCGGTGTTATATTTTGAGTTAGTCCCCATTTGAAACGAGTAACCAACCGCTCTTCAAGACTATCTAAATGATCCGGACTTCGATCGCTTGTTAGAACAATCTGTTTGTTGTCGCTATGAAGGGCATTAAATGTATTAAAAAATTCCTCTTGAGTCGTGACTTTTTTACCACCAAGTGACTGGATATCATCAATCAATAAAAGATCTAAACTTCGATAGGTATTCTTGAAAGTCTTCATTTCTCCTAATCGAAGGTGTTCTAAAAATTCATTAATAAAGGTTTCTGCTGGAACATACTTAACCCGTGCATTTGGAATATTTTCTAGGATTTGATTTCCAATTGCGTTCAATAGGTGAGTCTTTCCAAGCCCTGGTCCGCCATAGATAAAGAGAGGGTTGTAAGTTGTTGCAAGATTTTCAGAAACTGCAAGCGCTGCTGCTTTCGCCCAAATATTTCCATCCCCTTGCACAAAATTATCAAAGGTGTACTTTGATTTCAGACCTGTATCAATTTTAGGCAACGGTTCGGTTGTTAAGCTACCTGAAGATAATCTCCTATTCTCACTGCTATGATTGCTAGGAATTTCTTCGGTATCTTCAAAAACGAAATGGAACTTCAAATCTGTATTGTAGACTTCAAAGCTGGCTGTGATCAAAGCATTTTTTAGATTTGTTTCCCAAAATAATTCTTTATAATTTCCATCAAGATAAATGGTAGCCGTCTCTCCATCGATTTTGACTAATTTTGAATCAGCGACAAAAAAATCATAGGCACTATCTTTTAGTTGTAATTGAGCTAATTCTAAAAAACGAGACCAAAATTGCTCTTCTTGTGACACTATCAGACTTCCCTCCTTTTCTTGAATTGTATCAAATCATACTTACTCCTATTCTACCACAAATGACAATAGTTTTCCACAGGCTAAATTTCAAGGAATAAAAATATATTTTTAAACTTTTCCACAAGTTGTGGATTTAAATCCACATTGTTTTTAAAAGTTATCCACAAAGTGGGGATAACTAGAGAATATGCTTATTATTCTGCTATTTTCAAAAGATTTTTATGGTGGAAAAACTTGTCAATACAAAAATAAAAATAACAGCCTTATTTTAGGCTGTTGATAATTCGTTGGTATTCATCGAGACTTGAAAAAGAAATTTGGATAGTTCCTTTATTTCGCGAAGAGGAGTGTATCGTCACTTCTGTTCCCAATATTTTTTTCAATCGTTGTTCCTCTTCTAGTAGGAAACTTTCTTTTATTTTTTTATTTTTCTGTTTTCTTTTTGAACTGATCTTGTTTTCTAATGTTCGAACATTTAAATGATCCTGTTTGATTCGCTCCAACCAAAAGCGCTGCTCTTCTTCATCAAGAGGAACGAGAACACGCGCGTGAGCCGAAGAAATGTCATTTTGAATGACCGCTTCTTGAACAGAGGGAGCTAGATGTAACAAGCGAAGCATATTGCTAATATAGGGTCTAGATTTCCCCATAAATTGAGCGATTTGGTCGTGCTTATATCCATGATCAACTAGCTTCTGGTAGGAGATAGCTTCTTCAATTGGATTTAGATCTTCTCGTTGAAGATTTTCAATAATGGCTTGTCGCATCATTTCTTGATCCGTTAATTCTTTAATAATCGCAGGAACAAGCTCTAATCCAGCAATTTTTGAAGCTCTAAACCGTCTTTCACCTGCAAGCAATTCAAAACCAATTATTGGAGATTTTCTGACAATAATGGGTTGAATTAAGCCATTTTCTTTGATTGACTGAGCCAGTTCTTCTAATTTTTCTTGATCAAATACTTTTCTTGGTTGGAAAGGATTGGTTCGAATGTCCTTTACTGCTATCTTTTCTAATTTTTCCATCTTATGAATAGAATAACACACCTTTACAAATTAGTAAAGGTGTGTTTACAAGTATGTCAAGAAAGTGAAAGTTAATCGCTTAGATCCTCAGTTGATTTTGTCAACTTGATAGAAGTTGTTTGTTGTTTTCCATCACGATAGAATGTGACCTTGATCGTATCATTGATTTGGTGAGAATAAAGGGCAGATTGTAAATCTGCAGTTGACTCGATATCTGTATCATCAATCTTTGTGATGACATCGTAGCGTTGCAATTTATCTGAAGCAGGCATATTTTCAAGTGTTGAACGAACCAGTACTCCTCCAGAGATTTTTTCAGGAAGTTTTAATTGGCTTAAATCAGAAGTTGAAAGATTGGATAAATCCATCATTTGGATTCCAAGAGCTGGTCGAACCACTTTTCCTTTTTCTTCTAGTTGCTTGATAATATTGACAACATCATTTGCAGGAATTGCAAATCCCATTCCTTCTACTGAAGTTTGTCCGTTATTTGAAATTTTACTTGAGGTAATTCCAATGACTTGTCCTTGAATATTGATTAATGGACCTCCAGAATTCCCTGGGTTGATGGCTGCATCTGTTTGTAAGGCACGTGTAGAGATATTTTGTCCATTATCGGCTTTCAATTTCACATTGCGGCCTTGGCTGGAAATAATCCCTTGGGTAACAGAATTAGCATAATCTGTTCCAAGAGGGCTACCGATCGCAATCGCAGTCTCACCAACCGTTAATTGGTTTGAATCTCCGAATTCAGCTACTGCCTTTGCTTTATCCGCACTAATGCGAACTACTGCGATATCAGAATAGATATCTGATCCAACTACTTCTCCAGGGACTTTATTACCATCTGCTAAAAGAATATCTACTTTTTTAGCACCATTAATGACATGGGTATTGGTAACAAGGTAGGCATATTTTCCTTCTTTTTTATAAATGACTCCAGAACCTTCACTAGAAATTTGTGAGTCAGAGTTTTCTTCTTTTTCAAACAATCCTTGATTCGAAGAATCAGAATAAGTAATTACAGAAACAACAGCATTTTTCACTTTATCGACGGCTTCACTAGTTGAGGTCGTATTTTTATAAGCTGTTTTAACAGTGGTTGAGTGGACTTGCTTACTTTCAGTATTTGAAGTAGAAGAATGAGATGTTTGTAAGGTTAAAAAGGTTCCAAGAATCCCACCTAGAAAACCCACAACAAAAATGAGGGCTATGCTTCCAACTTTTTTTAGTAAATTATATGAAGATTTCATATTTTCCTCCTAAGGGTATCAAATTGTCTAGAGTATAGAAAAACTTTCTTAATTATATCTTAAATAACTAAAGTTATCCACAATTTGTGGATAACCTGTAGAGTTTAGTTGAGAAATGGCTTTAAAAAGGACTTTATAGAATAGCTTTTCTTTCTATAGCTGTGGATTATTTGTGGAATTGAAGAATTATGCTACAATAGGGGAATGAAAATTAAATTGATAACCGTTGGAAAATTAAAAGAAAAATACTTAAAAGATGGGATCGCGGAGTATATTAAAAGGCTTGGTCGATTTGCAAAAGTAGAACAGGTTGAGTTAGTTGATGAAAAAACTCCAGATCGTGCCAGTCAACTCGAAAATCAACAAATCCTTGAAAAAGAGGGGGAACGAATTCTCTCTAAAATTTCAGATAAGGAATATGTGATTGTATTGGCTATTGAAGGCAAACAATTTCCTTCAGAGAAATTTAGTCAAACGATTGATCAGATTATGACATCTGGTTATTCAAACCTTACTTTTGTTATTGGAGGCAGTCTTGGTCTGTCTCCTGAAGTGAAAAAAAGAGGAAATCTATTGATGAGCTTTGGTCAATTAACGCTTCCTCATCAGTTGATGAAATTAGTGTTGGTGGAACAAATCTATCGTGCTTTCATGATTCAACAGGGGAGTCCCTACCATAAATAACCTTGACGCTCCTTCCTTTTTCTGCTAAAATGAAGTAAGTTCGGTCTCATAGCTCAGCTGGATAGAGCATTCGCCTTCTAAGCGAACGGTCGCAGGTTCGAATCCTGCTGGGATCAAATGAAAGATGCAGTTTTTGCTGTGTCTTTTCTTTTTGTAAAAAATGTATAAATTTTCATCATCTATTAATTTTTCTATATATTACTATTGATTAATAAAAATGAAATCATTTATTAGAAATATTTAAAAAAAGATCTAATAATCCCTATATAGTGCAAAGTGCAGATTGTGGGAATTATGTAAAATAGTTTTCAATCATGTAACAAAATCGTTAAAAACATTACAATTTCACCCATCCCCTTTAATTTTAGTCTATTTTATATTATAATTTTTTGTATATAAAAATTTTATTTTTTCTAATAATACTAGAATATAATAAAATAGAAAAAAAGTAGGAGAGTTTGTGTGATTCAGTCATTAGTATTGTCTTTTCTCTTAGGAGGGATCATTGTTCTGACGTTTGCATTAGTGGACGAAAAAATCTATCAGGAACATCAATTTTCATTTATCTTTCTGCTGAGCACCTTTGTTCTTCTTTTTGAAAGTCTCTTAGTATTTTTAGATGTGACTCTAGTTTCAAATATTCGACTCTCTGATTTAAATATGCTCTTATGGCCGGTTTATTTATATCCTTATTATCATTATGCTAATCGGATGAATTACTTGTGCACCATTTTTTATTCTTTTTTTACTTATTTAGCGGTTGAAGGAACAGCAACTTTTCTGACGATAATTGTCTCTTCAGTGTTAGGGGATGCTTTTGTAGCAGCTCACTCGATTGTTTATAATATATGTATTCGTTTGGTTTCTTTAGGAATCATTTTGAAGTTAATTGACTTATTTGAATTTGATTTCACTCCTTTTTATGAGAAAGAATTTGAAAAATATTTAAAGAGGGTCATCTGCGTCTATTTCACCATCTTTGTAGTGATTAATTTTGCTTTATGGATTAGTGAACAAGCGCAATTTAAAAATTTTGGGAGTATGTTGGCAACGATTTGTTTTTTCTTTTTTGTAGTCAGCTTATTCCATATGAAAATCGAGCGAGATCAGTATCGTAAAAATTTAGCACTGGAGTATAAAGAATTTTCTGAGCAACAAATGAGTCGCTATATGGCTGAAATTCAAAGTCTCTATTCTATTGTTAGGGGATTTCGTCATGATTTGGGAAATTTAGTTATTTCTATGTCATTAGCTATTGAGGAAAAAAATATTTCAGAAATACAGAGAATCCATAGAGAAGTATTAGAAGAAGGTTATAAAAAGATAAATACAGAAGAATTATCAGGATTTAACTTGGTCAATATCAGAGATTCTGCATTACGAAGTATTTTGATTCGTGGCTGGTTGGATGCTAGAGATGCTGGGGTAGAAATGACCTTTGAAACGAGTGAACCAATCGAGCAACTACCAGTTGATTTATTAGATATCGTGAGAATCGTTGGGATTCTAGTGACAAACGCTTTGGAAGCTTCAAAAGAAGCGGAAGAAAAGAAAGTTCATGTTGCTATTTTCTCTATTTCAAAAATTGTTTACTTAGTGATTCATAATACAACAAATGAAATCACTTTTGATATCAGAAAAATATATGAGGAAGGCTATTCGACAAAAGGAGAAAATAGAGGACTAGGATTAAATAATGTGAGAAAAATCTTAGCAAATTATGGAACGATGTTTTTAGAAACAGAATTGCAAGGAAATCGTTTTTTACAAGTTTTGAAGATTGGAGGATATGAACAAGAATGAAGATTTTTTTATTAGAAGATGAGCTCTCTCAACAGATACGGGTAGAAAAACATATTGTAGAAATTGCTAAAGAATTAGAAATTAAACTTGAAGTGATTTCTACCGGTAAACTTACGGAATTTGAAAATTATATCCAACATTCGGATATCCACCAATTATATTTTCTAGATATTCATATCCAAGACAATGAATATTGTGGGCTAGAAATTGCTAAAAAAATACGAGAAACAAATCCTTATGCCATTATTGTTTTTATTACTACAAAATCAGAATTCGCTTCTATTACCTATCGTTATAAAGTATCTGCCTTGGATTTTATTGATAAAAATTTGAATGAAGATTTATTTAGATTAAAAATAAAGGAGTGTATTGAGTATTTAACAACTATTCAAATTGGAAATGATGATTTGACAGATTATTTTGAGTATGACTTTAAAGATAAAAAGATAAAAATTCCATTTAAGGATATTCTTTATATTGAGACTGTTGGTTCGGCTTATAAATTAAACTTAGTTGGGAAAAATTTTCAAAAAGAAATTGCGGGAAGTTTATCAGATGTCTTGGAGAAAGATGTGGAGGAGAGATATTTCAGTCCCCATCAATCTTATATCGTAAATAGAAGTATGATCGTTGGGATGGATAAGAAAAGAAAACAGTTGTTGTTGAAAGAAGGGTATTCTTGTCCAATCTCAAGAAGCAATATCAAACGTGTCAAAAAATTAATTGAAGAGCAAAATTTAGAATTTAGTGCTTGACAATTAGTTAAATTTTGATATAATGAAATATGTTCTGTAAATGAATATATGGTCCGTTGGTCAAGGGGTTAAGACACCGCCTTTTCACGGCGGTAACACGGGTTCGAATCCCGTACGGACTATATCTCATTCCGCCATAGCTCAGTTGGTAGTAGCGCATGACTGTTAATCATGATGTCGTAGGTTCGAGTCCTACTGGCGGAGCTAGTATAACACCCATTTGGGTGTTTTTTTGTTTTGAAAAAAGGCTAGGATGGCAATTATCCTAGCCTTATATTTATAAGTGAACGATATTCATGTTCCTTAGCTTTTTCGTCTTTTTATTTGTCTCCATTCGTAGAGGAAGAAAAGAATGATTCCAACGAAAAAGGCAATGAGTCCTTCAATGAAGCCTTGGGGAACAAATGTTAAGGTGACTGTTCCGGATCCTTTTGAAACACGAACTCCCATTAATCCTTTCTGGATGCGATGAATTTGGATAGGCTTTCCATTTTGTTTAGCTGACCATCCTTTATCATAAGGGAGTGTAAAAATAAGGGTAGTGTCTCTATTTGCGTTATAGGCTGCTACCAATTTGTTTTTCTTTTTGTGAATAGCAACTTCTTGCTGACGAATGCTAGCGATAGCTTGTGTGTATTGGTCAAGATCCAGAGCAAAAAATTCTGGTGTATCAAAAGAGACTGTCGAATTTTCTGGAAAACTCATACGAATAGTAACTATTTCTTCTGTGTCAAAATGGCCAATTGAAAAGAATGGAAAGGCATTATCAATGGTATAGCGTTGGGTCTGTCCATTGTAGCTGATTTCAATATCTTTCCGATCATCGTTTGAAAATTGTAAATTTGGAACATTGACATATAGTTGGCTATGGGCAGGAACCGTTACTTCATATTGAATACTTGCGTAGGATAGATGACTATCTTCTTCAATTTTTGCAGTTTGCAACGAAGATGTAGTATTTTGTGAAGTAGGCGAGAGAATATTTAATTTCTTATAAAATTTATATTTTTCATCCGTGATTTGATGGATGAATCGTGTCTGATTATCCAGTGTCAAATTCGTAAAGGAAGTATTTTTATAAGGTTTTGCTGACAGAAAGGCGATTGGTAAGGAATATTCGTTTTCTGAAAGTGAGACTCCATTTTTGGTTGCAATCTCTTTAAATCCAAATTTTTGAACAGGTTGTTGGCTTAAATTATAGCGAACACCAAATAGACTATCCATTAAAATAGAATTGTTTTGGTATCGAAGATTGAGGTTAGTTCCTTCAGATTTAAATCCTAGTTTGTCCAATGTCGAGCTAGCATCCGTATTTCGTACAGATGAAAATTGAGAAATTCCATTATAACCATACTTCATGCTATCATTGCCCGTTTGTGGCTGTAGAATCTCAGTCCGATAATTAGAGTCTGTCTTCCCTCTTACTAAGGATTGGATGGCTTTTAAGTCGCGTTCGTAGGACGACCGAGAAGCAAAGACCCATTCATTCGCAATTCCTTCCATTTGATAATAACTATTCACCGATAATTCAAAGATGGAGAAAAACAGGATCGAAAGATAGAAAAGTCTAGGCGGTATTTTTTTTAAGATAAATCCTAAACAGACTAAATAGAAGGCGATTAAAAATTCAAAAGTAACAATGAAATTGACAGCATCTAAAAATTTATAGTGACTGCTGTAAAGGACAGTTGCTCCAAATCCTAGAATAAGGAGGAAATTAGCAAGACTAAAACGAATCCAAGTGATCTCCTCTATTCGATTTAGTACTTCTCCTGCCATCAGAATAATCGTCAAAGAAAAGATCCAAGAGTATCGATGAAGAAACATATTTGGCGCGTGCATACCTTGCCAAAGGAGATCTAATAATTGAAAACGAAAACTCAAAATAAGAATGGCCAAGAGTATAAAATAAGAAAGTTTCACGTAAAACTTGATCGACTTTACAAAGAAGAAGGTGATTGCTAGTAGCAGTGGAAATAATCCCACGTAGATCATTGGAATTGATCCATATTTAGTAGTGTCAAAACTTCCAATGAAATTTTTTGCAAATACGTCAAGATACCAACTTTTTTCTGTAAAGATACTGTCAACCTTTGAAAAACTTTCTCCATGAGTGCGTAAATCTAAGAAGGTTGGATATAACATCACAAGGCTTGTTATAACTGATAAAAGAGATACAATCACAAAATGAAAGAAGCGTTTTCCAATTCCTTTGATGTCCCATGACAGTTGTGTCAAGTACCATAAAATGAGAAAAATAGACATCATAAACCCAAAATAATAATTTTGGATAAACAAGCTGGTTAAGCTGATAAAGTAGAGAATCTCTCCCTCATTGTAAATTAGTTTTTTGAATCCATAAAGAATTAATGGTGCTAGGATAAAAACATCTAGCCAAGTTTTGATTTCAATTTGGCTAATAGCAAAGCTCATAAGAGCAAATGAGGTTGAAAGGGTAAGAACCAGGGATCTAGGAATTTTAGAAAACATTCCATGTAAACTAATATAAGTGCTTAACCCAATAGCTCCAAATTTAAGAAGAGTGATGAGGTAAACAGCATCTGGCATAGATTGTGCATTAAAGAAGTAGACAAGAGGAGAAAAGAAACTTCCTAAATAATAGCTACTGAGTGCATAGAAATTAATGCCTAATCCACTTTGAAAACTGTAAAATAGGCTATCTGTCCCGTGTAAAATATTTCGAAGTGTGGTATCAAAAATGACATACTGATGATAACCATCTCCTAATAAGGGGGATGTATCACTGTTCCAGTAGATTCCTTGTGAGAGGTAAATAAAGAACATCATGATAGCTGGAATCAGGAAAGAAGATACTATAAAAAGGGATGTTTTTATCTTTGTTTTATTCATATATTTCTACTGAAAGAGCCTGAAATCATTATTTCAGGGCTCTTTATTTTTATGATTGACTCCAAAGTTCTTTCACTTTTGCTTGAACTTCTTCATTTTCAAGAAACTCATCATAGGTTTCATCAATACGATCGATTACGCCGTTTTTTGAAAGAACGATAATATGGTTGGCGAGTGTTTGAATGAATTCGTGGTCATGGCTGGCAAAGATAATCGATTCTTTAAAATTCTTCAATCCATCATTCAAACTTGAAATAGACTCCAAATCCAAGTGATTGGTTGGATCATCCAGTACAAGAACGTTTGACTTGAGGAGCATCAATTTAGACAACATGACACGAACTTTTTCTCCCCCTGACAAGACATTGACAGACTTGTTAACTTCGTCACCCGAAAAGAGCATACGTCCTAAGAAACCACGAAGGAAAGTATTGTCATCTTCTTCTTTATTTGCAAATTGACGAAGCCAATCAAGAATACTTTCACCACCTGCAAAATCTCTGCTGTTGTCTTTTGGTAGATAAGATCGACTAGTTGTAACTCCCCACTTGACGGTTCCTTCATATTCAATATCATCCATCAATGCACGGATCAAAGCGGTCGTTTGAATATCGTTCTGTCCGATAAGGGCGGTTTTGTCACCAGGACGTAAGATAAAGCTGATATTGTCAAGGATGGTTTCTCCATCAATCTTGACAGAAAGATTTTCAACTGTTAAGAGATCGTTACCAATTTCTCGTTCTGCCTTAAAGTTGATAAATGGGTACTTCCGACTAGATGGAACAATTTCTTCAAGTTCAATCTTGTCAAGCATTTTTTTACGCGAAGTTGCTTGTTTTGATTTTGAAGCGTTGGCTGAGAAACGTGCGACAAACTCTTGTAATTGTTTAATTTTTTCTTCAGCTTTTGCATTTCTATCTGCTTGTAATTTTGCTGCAAGTTCAGAAGATTCTTTCCAGAAATCATAGTTTCCGACGTAAAGTTTGATTTTTCCAAAGTCGAGATCCGCCATATGAGTGCAGACTTTATTCAAAAAGTGGCGGTCATGGGATACAACGATAACTGTATTTTCAAAATCAATCAGAAAATCTTCTAACCAGGTAATAGATTGGATATCCAATCCATTGGTCGGCTCGTCCAAAAGAAGGACATCTGGTTTACCAAAAAGGGCTTTAGCTAGGAGAACTTTTACTTTATCTCCGTTGGCTAACTCGCTCATAGTTTGGTAATGAAGGTCTTCTGAAATATTTAGATTTTGAAGCAATTGAGATGCTTCACTTTCTGCTTCCCATCCACCAAGTTCGGCAAATTCACCTTCAAGTTCAGCTGCACGGACACCATCTTCATCAGAGAAATCTTCTTTCATGTAGATAGCATCTTTTTCTTTCATAATGTTGTAGAGCTTTTCATTTCCCATAATGACAACATCAATGACCCGTTCGTCTTCATAGTCAAAGTGATTTTGACGCAAAACAGACAAACGTTCATCAGGGCCAAGAGAAATATGGCCAGTTGTTGGTTCAATATCTCCAGCTAAAATTTTTAAAAAGGTTGACTTTCCAGCACCGTTGGCACCGATGAGACCGTATGTATTTCCTTCTGTAAAGTTGATATTGACATCGTCAAACAATTTTCGATCACTAAAACGTAGTGAGACGTCTGATACTGTAAGCAATGATATTCTCCTCTTTCTATAATGTCTTCATTTTACTAGAAAATAGGGGAAAATTCAACTTTTTTACTGTCAATCTGTTTTTTACAGATGTGTCAATTAAGTTTACAGAATAGTAAAGCATTAATTAGATACAAACATAGACGATAGACTAACATTTTCAACTAGAAAGTGCTATAATGATAGGGATAACGATTAAGGAGAAGAGTATGACAAAACCCATCATTTTGACAGGAGATAGACCAACAGGAAAACTCCATA
This sequence comes from Streptococcus sp. S1, assembly GCF_034137685.1. Classification (NCBI taxonomy): domain Bacteria; kingdom Bacillati; phylum Bacillota; class Bacilli; order Lactobacillales; family Streptococcaceae; genus Streptococcus; species Streptococcus dentalis. The sequence goes on from NZ_CP139418.1 coordinate 433,008, forward strand.
TTGGCCACTATGTAGGTTCTTTAAAAAATCGCGTCTTGCTACAAAATAAAGACGAATATAATATGTTTGTTTTCCTAGCAGACCAGCAAGCTTTGACAGACCATGCAAAAGATCCAAAAACGATTGTAGAATCTATTGGAAATGTTGCTTTGGATTATCTGGCAGCTGGACTAGATCCTGAAAAAGTTACGATTTTCATTCAAAGTCAGATTCCTGAATTAGCAGAATTGACTATGTACTACATGAATCTTGTATCTTTGGCGCGACTTGAAAGAAACCCAACTGTAAAAACTGAGATTTCTCAAAAAGGTTTTGGTGAGAGTATTCCAACAGGATTTTTGGTATACCCTATTTCACAAGCAGCCGATATTACAGCATTTAAAGCGAATTTTGTTCCAGTAGGAAATGATCAAAAGCCAATGATTGAGCAAACTCGTGAGATTGTTCGTTCCTTTAATCATGCATACAACACAGATACTTTGGTCGAACCAGAAGGAATTTATCCTGAAAATGAAGCAGCAGGGCGCCTGCCTGGTTTAGACGGAAATGCTAAGATGTCTAAATCATTGAATAATGGCATTTACCTAGCTGATGATGCAGATACTTTAAAGAAAAAAGTGATGAGTATGTATACTGATCCTGATCATATTAAAATAGAGGATCCAGGAAAAATCGAAGGCAATATGGTATTTCATTACCTGGATGTATTTGGCCGTCCAGAAGATGCAGCTGAAATTGCAGAAATGAAAGAACATTATCAACGTGGTGGACTTGGTGATGTAAAGACCAAACGATATCTTTTAGAAATTTTAGATCGTGAATTAAGACCAATTCGTGAAAGACGACTTGAGTTTGCAAAGGATATGGGTGAAGTCTACTCTATTCTTGAAAAAGGAAGTGAGCGTGCTCGAAATGTAGCAGCTCAAACATTGGATGAAGTAAAATCAGCGATGGGAATTACCTATTTTAAAAAATAAAACGACTTCATTCAATGGCGAACAATTCTTTGCCGTTCATTGATAATTACCAATTAATGATTGACAAATTGCAATAGAATGGTATGATATTAACAATAAAAATTCGAGCCTTGCTCAATAAAAAGAAAAGAGGAACCAGCTAATGTCTAATTGGGACACAAAGTTTTTAAAAAAAGGGTTTACATTCGATGACGTGCTTTTGATTCCAGCAGAAAGTCACGTATTGCCTAATGATGCAGATTTAAGTACACAATTAGCAAGTAATTTACGCTTGAACATCCCAATCATTACTGCTGCTATGGATACAGTGACTGAAAGTCAAATGGCAATTGCTATGGCACGTGCTGGTGGACTTGGTGTGATCCATAAAAACATGTCAATTGAGCAACAGGCAGATGAAGTACGCAAAGTAAAACGCTCTGAAAATGGGGTTATCATTGATCCGTTCTATTTGACTCCGTCTCATACAATTGCAGAAGCAGATGAGTTGATGGGACGATACCGAATCAGTGGTGTTCCTGTTGTTGAAACACTTGAAAATCGTAAATTAGTTGGTATCCTTACAAACCGGGATTTGCGTTTTATTTCTGATTACAATCAACCCATTTCAAATCATATGACAAGTGAAAATTTGGTGACTGCACCGGTTGGAACTGATTTGGAAACAGCTGAACGCATTCTACAAGAGCACCGTATTGAAAAATTACCATTGGTAGATGAAAATGGTCGTCTTTCTGGCTTGATTACAATCAAAGATATTGAAAAAGTTATTGAGTTCCCAAATGCGGCTAAGGATGAATTTGGTCGTTTGCTTGTAGCTGGTGCCGTAGGGGTTACTTCAGATACTTTTGAACGTGCAGAAGCTCTTTTTGAAGCTGGTGCAGACGCAATTGTCATCGATACTGCTCATGGACATTCTGCGGGTGTTCTTCGTAAGATCGCAGAAATTCGTGCTCACTTCCCAGATCGTACCTTGATTGCAGGAAATATTGCAACCGCTGAAGGTGCTCGTGCATTATTTGATGCAGGGGTAGATGTAGTTAAGGTCGGAATTGGTCCTGGATCAATCTGTACAACTCGTGTTGTTGCAGGGGTTGGTGTTCCTCAAGTGACTGCTATTTATGATGCAGCCGCTGTAGCTCGTGAATATGGAAAAACGATCATTGCTGATGGTGGTATCAAGTATTCAGGAGATATAGTCAAAGCACTTGCAGCTGGTGGAAATGCGGTTATGCTTGGCTCAATGCTTGCAGGTACAGATGAAGCACCAGGTGAAACAGAAATCTTCCAAGGTCGTAAATTTAAAACATACCGTGGTATGGGATCTATTGCAGCAATGAAGAAAGGTTCTAGCGACCGTTACTTCCAAGGTTCTGTCAATGAAGCCAATAAATTGGTCCCTGAAGGAATTGAAGGACGCGTTGCTTATAAAGGTTCTGTAGCAGATATGGTCTTCCAAATGATCGGTGGTATTCGTTCAGGTATGGGTTATGTTGGTGCAGCAACTATTCAAGATTTACATGATCATGCACAATTTGTCGAAATGAGTGGTGCCGGATTGAAAGAAAGCCATCCTCATGATGTGCAAATTACAAACGAGGCTCCTAATTACTCGGCACAATAAATTTACACATTTGTAAATAAAAACAACAGCATCTTGACAACATTGTCAAGATGCTGTTTTGATATGACCGGCTTGAACAGTAAAAATTTTCAACTCTTCAGGCAGTTCTTTTAAATGATCGAGAGTGGTCGTTGTAATAAATGTTTGAATATTATTAGAGATGGTTTCAAGTAGTTGAAGTTGACGATAATTGTCAAGTTCGCTCATAACATCGTCAAGTAATAAAATAGGCTTTTCTCTTGTGATTTCTTCCATCAATTCAATTTCTGCTAATTTTAGAGAGAGAACAACACTTCGATGCTGGCCTTGACTACCAAAGGTAGCATTCATATTATTGATAAAAAATGCTAAATCATCCCTGTGTGGTCCAATGCTTGTTGTTTTCCTAAAAATATCCTTCTGACGGTTTTTTCCCAACATAGAGAGAAACTGCTCTTCTATATCATTTCCTTCTTCAGAAAAAACAGTTGACTGATATTGAATTGATAGGTCTTCTTTGTTGTCAGAAAGTCCAGTGTGTTTTTCTTTTGCTTTAGCTTCTAATTTTTTAATAAACTCAAGCCGATGATGGATGACGCGACTTCCAAAACTAGCTAGTTGTGAATCTAAGACCTCCAAAAATGTAGCATCAATTTTTTCCGAATTTTTTAGATAACTATTTCTTTGTTTCAGTACATGGTTGTATTGAGATAAGTCGGATAAGTAGAGAGGTTTCATCTGACCTAATTCAATGTCAATAAACTTTCGACGGCCTGCAGGTGATCCTTTGATCAGTTGCAAATCTTCGGGTGCGAAAAGGACAACATTCATATGGCCAATATAGTTCGATAATTTGGCTTGTTTCAAATGATTTACCTTAGTTATCCGACCTTTTGGTGTCAAGGAAATTTCTAATGGAAGGGGACCAGTTTCTCTTTGTAATTGACCAGAAACTTTAAAATCGGTGGATTCAAAATAGATGAGATCTCTATCATTTCGTGTTCGATGACTTCTGGTTAAAGCTAGAAAATAAATTGATTCGAGAATATTGGTCTTCCCCTGAGCATTTTGACCTAAGAAAATATTTAATCCAGGATGAAATTCGACTTCAAGTTCTTGATAATTACGAAAATGTTGAATGGATAACTGTTTTAACCACATTAGGAGATACCAGGAAAGCGAATCGCTTTTTCTTTTTTGTTAATTTTTGTCGGTTGTTTCTTTTGTTGTTGATTGAGTTGCTTGACAAGTTTAGCAACACGTTCCTTTTCTTCCTTCTCTTTAAGATGCCCCTCTATTTCTTCTTGAGAAGGTTCAAGAATGGTGATAGTCATGCTCAGTTCAGGGATGTCAATTTGATCATTGACACGAAGTTTACGACCTCTCCGTTGTTCTAATTCACCATTAACAAAGACTTCTTTTTCTTGAAGAAAAGCTTTGATTTCACCACCACTCTGTATAATACCGAGTTCTTTTAAGATTGCTTGTAATGTAATAAAATCATCAAATAATTTGTAATTCATAGTTCACCTCTTTGCGTGTTATTATACCATATTTTTAGTTTTTCTAGGGTAGAGAATGTTGAGTGATTTGAGGAGCTTTTTCACAGTTTGAATTAGGATTTTAGTGTGATTTCGTGTTATAATGAAAGTTACTATTGAGTAGAACGAGGATGAAAATGGAATTAGTAAAGGGCGTGAATCTTCACTTTCTTCAATCAAAAAAATTTAAAACCAATAAAATTAAGGTCCGTTTTTCATCGCCATTAGATGAAAATACCGTGGCTGCGCGTGTTTTAGTAGCCTGTATGATGGAAACTGCAAATCAAAAATATCCAACTTCACAATTATTCCGTGAAAAATTAGCGAGTCTATACGGGGTAGAATTGTCAACCTCAGTCTCTAAGAGGGGGCGTGTTCATTATGTTGATTTGAATATTTCCTTTGTGCGCGATGACTTTTTGAGCAAGAAAAATGTTCTTACTGATGAGGTTTTGGACATTATAGAAACTATCTTCTTTTCACCTTTGGTAGTAGAAGATCACTTTGACAGTGATACATTTGATGTTGAAAAGAAAAATACGATTTCCAATTTAGAGTCAGAAATTGAAGAGCCTTATTATTATGCACATGGGCAATTGAATCAACTATTTTTTGAAGACGAAACAATCGGGATGTCAAGATTGGGGAAAGTTGATTTAGTGAGACAAGAAACAGCTCAAAGTTCTCTTGAACAGTTTCATCAGATGCTCCAATTAGATAACATTGACTTCTTTTTCATAGGTGACTTTAATGAGCTCGCTATTGTGGATCGAGTAAACCAGTTTGAATTCAAGCCACGTGATAACAATTTGTCTGTCACCTATCAGCAACCTTTTACAAATGTTGTTAGAGAAAAGTTAGAGCAAAAACAAAACCAACAATCTATTTTAGAATTAGGTTATCATTTTTCTACCCAGTATGGAGAATCTCTCCATATCCCACTAGTTATATTAAATGGGATGCTGGGAGCTTTCTCACATTCGAGACTTTTTCAAATAATTCGTGAGAAAGAAGGCCTTGCTTATACCATCTCAAGCCATTTTGATATTTTTACAGGCTTCATGAGAGTTTTTGCAGGCATTGATAAGGAATCTCGTACGAAAGTAATGACCTTGATTATGAGACAGTTGAATGATTTAAAACGAGGCAAGTTTACAGAGTCAGAGCTTCAATTGACAAAAGAAATGTTGGTGAATACGACCTTATTAGCACAGGATCGGCAAAATACCTTGATTGAAAGGGAATATCTGAAAACGATCCTAGGAACGAAAGTGCTTTCTTTAGAAGAGTGGTTAGAATCCATCGATAAGGTTAGTAGAGAAGAAATTATTGAAGTGGCAAAAACAATTAATTTACAGTCTGTTTATTTTATGGAAGGAAAGTAGTGTAAAGATTGAAAATTAAAGAAAAATATTATGAATCGGTTGGTGAGCAAGTTTACTTTACACGCTTGTCAAATGGGTTGACTATTCATTTAATTCCCAAAGAAGATTATTATGAAACCTATGGAATAATCACAACTAAGTTTGGCTCAGTGGATACACGAATTCTAGTGAATGGTGATGAAAGGCAATATCCTGCAGGAATTGCTCATTTCCTAGAACACAAAGTATTTGAAGATGAAAATGGTCAAGATTATTTAAAAAAATTCGTTCATTTAGGATCGGAAAGTAATGCCTTTACAAGCTTTACAAAGACAAGTTATCTTTTTTCAACAACTTCAAAAGTCCCTGAAAATATTCAATTGTTATTGGAGATGGTTTCAAAGGTTTCCTTTACAGAAAAATCTGTATCTAAGGAAAGAGAAATCATTCAACAAGAAATTGGAATGTACCAAGATAGTCCAGACTATCGATTATTTTTTGGTGCTTTAGAAAATTTATATCCTGGAACACCGTTAGCAGATGATATTGCTGGGACTAGGGAGTCTATTTCTGACATTACAATAGATAATCTCCGTGAAAACTTTGATCTATTCTATCATCCCTCTCAAATGCACTTATTAGTGATCGGAAACTTTGATGTTGATGAAGTATTGCAAGTAGTAAAAAAACATGATCTAGTTCCTCCTCATCCATCTGTGGAGTTAGAACGTTTTCCTGTAGAAAAAAATGAAGTAAGATTGAATCAATCTTGTAGAATGGAAGTTGCTACTCCTAAGTTGGCAATTGGAATTCGAGGAAATGATATCATTAAGGAAGAGGAAATATTTCGTTATAAATTGATGTTGAAATTACTATTTTCGATGATGTTTGGTTGGACTTCGCAACGGTTTCAAAGTTTATACGAAGCTGGGAAAATTGACAACTCATTGACACTTGAAGTCGAGGTTGAGGAATTATTTCATTTCGTTATTTTGACAATGGATACTCAAGAACCGGTGTCCTTATCTCATCAATTTAGGTCCGCGATCAAACAATTCGAGAAGGATCCAGATGTGAATCAGGAACATTTGGATACGATTAAAAGCGAAATGTTTGGTGATTTCTTACAAGGTTTAAATTCGCTTGAGTATAGTGCCACTCAGTTTGAATATTTTTCAGACGGTAGCACTTCTTATGATCTTCCAAAGATTTTACAAGGTATTAGTTTACAAGATATCATCAAATTAGGGCGTCAGTTCATCGACCAGGCTGAGATGGTTGACTATATGATTTTTCAAAAGTAGTAAACAATGTATCAAGAAGGGAAAACATGAAGAAGAGAACGATTGGTCAAGTGTTAAGATTGTCAAGAGTAAATTTACACTTAAGTTTACAGGATGTGTCAAATAAGACAGCTATTGAAATTCCTTATATAGAAGCGTTGGAAAACGATGAGTTTGATCTATTACCGAGTCCCTTTTACGCTCAGATCTATCTTAAAAAGTTAGCATGGGCTTTGGGATTAGATGAGTCCATTCTATTGACAGCTTTTCGCGAAGGAAAAGAATTGTTATTTGATGAAGAAATACTTGTAGATGACGAAGAGCTTCATTCAAGAAAATTAAGACAGAAAGCGAGCTGGTTACCAATCCTATATTATCTACTAGTGAGTTTTGCCATTCTTGGCTTTGTGATTTATATCGTATATTTTTATAAATTTACAGCATCTGTAAAATAGATGTAAAGATAGTTTATTTTTTGGAGGAAGTATGAAAAAAGAAAATATTCCTAATGCATTGACATTAATTCGGGTTGTGATGATTCCTATTTTTATTGCCATTTTAAGTTTAAGTCATTCTTACTTAGGACATATTGTAGCAGCAGTTATTTTTGCAATTGCTAGTATTACAGATTATTTAGATGGCTTTCTTGCACGAAAATGGAATGTAGTTAGTAATTTTGGTAAATTTGCCGATCCAATGGCAGATAAATTATTGGTCATGTCAGCCTTTATCATGATGATTGAATTAAAAATGGTTCCTGCTTGGATTGTAGCCGTTATTATTTGTCGTGAGTTAGCTGTTACTGGTTTGCGTCTTCTACTTGTTGAGACAGGTGGTACAGTTCTTGCTGCAGCCATGCCTGGAAAAATTAAAACATTTAGCCAAATGTTTGCCATTATCTTTTTGCTTTGCCATTGGACTCTTCCAGGGCAAGTGTTGCTTTATATTGCATTGATTTTTACAATTTATTCTGGTTACGACTACTTTAAGGGAAGTAGCTATCTCTTTAAAGACACATTTAAATAAATGAAACAGATGATTGAGCTAAAAAATGTATCCTTTCGATACGATAAAACAGTAGAAGAGTATCAAATTGACACGGTTTCGTTTCACGTGAAACAAGGAGAGTGGCTTTCGATTGTTGGACACAATGGTAGTGGGAAATCTACAGTTGTACGCCTGATTGATGGTCTTTTGGAAGCTGAGTCTGGTGAGATTTACATTGATGGAAAACAACTGACTCGTGAAACCATATGGGAAATCCGTAGTAAAATTGGGATTGTATTTCAGAATCCTGATAACCAATTTGTTGGTGCAACAGTAGAAGATGATGTTGCCTTTGGTTTAGAAAATCAAGGAATTCCACGGGAAGAAATGCTTCAACGAGTAGAGAAGGCTATTGAGCAAGTTGGTATGCTGGAGTTTAAAGATCGCGAACCATCTCGTTTGTCAGGTGGTCAAAAGCAACGGGTGGCCATAGCAGGTATTATCGCCTTGAGACCAACTATTATTATCCTTGATGAAGCAACTAGTATGTTAGATCCAGAAGGCAGAGAGGATCTAATGGCGGTAATGAGAGAACTTCAGAAAAAATTTCAATTAACAATTATCTCCATTACCCATGATTTAACCGAAATTGCCTTAAGTGATCGAACACTCGTGTTTCAAAAAGGAAAACTAGAGTCTTCTATGACGCCACGGGAATTGTTTTCAAGAAATGATCTCAATGAGATTGGACTAGATAAGCCTTTTAGTAAGCAGGTTCAAGAATCTCTCAGCTCGCATTTTCCGCTAAAACAGGATTATCTAACAGAAAGTGAGTTATTAGACCAACTATGGGAATCTCTTTAAAGAATGTCTATTATACTTATCAAGAGGGAAGTCCTTTTGAAGGGCAGGCGCTTTCTGATATTAGTTTGGAAATAAAAGATGGATCTTATACAGCCATTATCGGGCATACTGGTAGTGGCAAGTCTACTTTGTTGCAATTACTAAATGGTTTACTGCGTCCGACTAAAGGAACGATTCAATTTGAAGATTTTGTTTTAGATAATCATTCTGAGCCAAAAGAAATGAAGTACCTGAGAAAAAAAGTCGGTTTGGTTTTTCAATTTCCAGAAAGTCAGCTGTTTGCAGAAACCGTTCTAGCTGATGTAGCCTTTGGACCACAAAATTTTGGGGTACCTAAGGATAAAGCGGAGGAAATAGCCAAAGAAAAATTAGCGATCGTTGGTTTAGAAGAGTCTATCTATGATAAAAGTCCATTTGAACTATCTGGTGGACAGATGAGACGGGTTGCGATCGCGGGTATTTTAGCTATCGAACCAGAGATTTTAGTATTGGACGAGCCGACAGCAGGGCTAGATCCTGCTGGAAGAAAGGAATTGATGGTGTTGTTTGAGACATTACATAAAAATGGGATGACCCTAGTTCTGGTAACTCATACGATGGATGATGTAGCAAATTTTGCTGATACCGTATTTGCTTTAGAAGCGGGAAAACTTGTCCTAAACGGATCCCCAAGGGAAGTGTTTCAACAGGTTGAGTATTTACAAAAACTTCAATTAGGAGTCCCACAAATTACGAATTTTGCTCTTCAATTGAAACGAAGAGGACTTCCTCTGGACAGACTACCAATCAAAATTGAGGAACTTAAGGAGCTGTTACTTCATGAATAATATGATTTTAGGAAGGTATATTCCTGGAAACTCCATTATCCACCAACTGGATCCTCGTGGGAAGTTGCTCTCAATGTTTTTATTCATATTTCTTCTGTTTTGGGCAAATAATATCCAGACAAATGTTCTTCTCTTTGGTTTTATTTTTGTTTTAATGTATCTAACGAGGATTTCGGTTAGTTTTTATATTAAAGGCTTAAAATCAATGATTTTTATCATTGCTTTTACAACTATTTTTCAATTATTTGCGACCTCTCAAGGAACTATTTTGTATCAATGGTGGTTTTTTAAATTAACCGACCAAGGATTGATGCAAGCCACCATCATATTTTGTAGATTTATTTTAATCATTTTTTATTCGACGATTTTAACCGTGACGACGACACCATTGAGTTTAGCAGATGCTGTTGAAAAGATCCTTACACCACTAAAAATTATTAAGGTTCCGGCTCATGAGATTGGGTTAATGCTATCTATGAGTTTGCGCTTTGTTCCAACCTTAGTAGATGATACGAATCGAATCATGAATGCGCAAAGGGCGCGTGGTGTTGATTTTGGTGAAGGAAATCTATTAAAAAGGATCCGTTCCTTTATTCCGATCCTCATTCCTTTGTTTGCCTCAAGTTTTAAACGCGCAGATGCATTAGCAATTGCGATGGAAGCGAGAGGGTACAAAGGCGGTGAGGGACGAACACGCTATCGGACTCTGCAGTGGGGAGTAAAAGATAGCCTGGCATTGCTCGTTATTCTGTGTCTCATGTTGATAGTTTTTTATCTAAAAAATGGATAGAGCTAGTTGTATTGGTTCAAAAATAAGGAAAAAGCGCTATACAAAGCGCTTTTTACATTAAATTCACATATTCTTGTAACATTTGTAATATATTCTACAATAAACTGTAACATTTTGTGTGTATGATAGAATTATGTTCGAAAGGAGAATAGAATTCATGAACAGTAAAAAGTTCCAATGGACAGTCACTTCCCTACTTTCAGCAGCATCACTTTTCATTTCTGGTATTGCTACAGTGAATGCTAAAACTTACGAAGTGAAGTCTGGAGATACTCTATCAAAAATTGCACTAGAAAATAACACTTCAGTAGAAAATATTATTGCATCTAACAATCTGACCAATGAAGATTTGATCTATGCAGGACAAATTATTGAGTTAGGTGAGCGCTCAAAATCTATGATTGATAAAGTTGCTCCACAAGAGCAAGCAAAACCTGCTGAAAGTGCACCTACAGCAACTGTAACAGCACAAACTGCTCAAAAACAAACAACTTATGCAGCAAATGCTGCAGTGACTTCTGCACAATCAACAAATGGTGGAATTGTTCTATCAAATGGGAATACTGCTGGAGAACAAGGATCTTATGCAGCTGCTCGTATGGCTGAAATGACTGGTGTACCTGCTTCTACTTGGGAAGCAATTATTGCCCGTGAATCAAATGGTCAAGTAAATGCAGCAAATGCTTCTGGTGCTAGTGGTTTGTTCCAAACAATGCCAGGTTGGGGTTCAACTGCAACAGTTGATGATCAAATCCAGGCTGCATACAATGCATATAGCTCACAAGGTTTATCAGCTTGGGGTTATTAAAAAAATAGGTTTACAATTTGTAAACCTATTTTTTTAATGTCTCAAGAATATCAAGTGGAGAGTGACAAATAAAATCTGGTGAGTAAAGAAGTAGCTCTTCAAGATCTCCAAATCCCCAAGTGACGGCCATGGTTTTTATGCCAACTGTTTGACCTCCAATGAGGTCAAATTTTGTGTCTCCAATAATCACTGTCTCCTCTTTTGGAAGCTCATTGATTGACAAGGCGTATCGAATGACATCGGCTTTGTGGATACGATCTGAATTTGATCCATAAATTCCTTTAAAGTATTTAGCGATACCTAAATCTTGACACATCTGCAAAGCAACTGGTTCATGTTTTGAAGTAGTTACATAAAGAGGAATGTTTTCGTCTTGTAATGCTTTCAAAGCTTCTACTATCTGAGAAAACAGAGTTGATTTGTATTGACCTTTTTCATGATAATACTGGCGATAGATAGTTACGGCTTGATCTACCAAAGTTTCAGGAAGGGTAGCTTCAAAACTAGAAATCAAAGGTGGTCCCATAAAACTACGGATGGTTTTGAGATCGGGTTGAGGCACCTTCAAAGTATCGAATGTATGTTGAAAGCTCTCTGTAATTCCCTTGGAACTATCAACTAATGTTCCATCTAAGTCAAAGAATAAGGCTTGCATGTTATTCTCCAAATATCTCTTTTTGTAATCTACGTCCGGTTGGTGTTGCTGCCAATCCTCCTTCAGCTGTTTCTCTAAAGGCAGTCGGAAGACTAGAACCAACTTGGTACATGGCGTCAATAACTTCATCAACAGGTATTTTTGATTCAATGCCTGCTAAGGCCATATCAGCAGCAATGAAGGCATAGCTGGCTCCCATTGCGTTTCGTTTGACACATGGAACTTCCACGAGTCCTGCTACTGGATCACAAATGAGGCCAAGCATGTTTTTGATGACAAAACAGACTGCCTGACTCGCTTGATAAGGAGTTCCCCCGGCAGCTAGTGTCAATGCAGCCGCACTCATAGCTGAAGCAGAACCGACTTCTGCTTGACAACCACCTTCTGCACCTGAAATAGAAGCATTATTGGCGATGACTAAACCAAAAGCTCCAGCTGTCAGTAGAAAATCTAATTGTTGCTGACGGTTTAACCCTAATTTTTGGGTTGCTGCAGTGAGAACTGCGGGAAGGCAGCCAGCAGATCCTGCAGTGGGTGTTGCACAGACCAGTCCCATTTTAGCATTGTGTTCGTTGACAGCAATAGCATTCTTCGCTGCGGTTAGGACTGTCAAGTCAGATAACGTTTTTCCTGATTTGATATAGCGATCTAATTTTGCGGCATCCCCACCGGTTAACCCACTACGAGAGTGGTTTTCATTTAACCCTAACCTTACAGAATCAATCATCACTTCTAAATTACGGGTCATTAATCGTAGGACTTCTTCTCGTTCACGACCAGTTAGTTCAAATTCAGTTGCAATCATTAACTCTGCAACGTTTCCTTCGTATTGCGTGCTTGCTTGTTCTACGAGGTCTACAATTGAATAAAACATATGAACTCCTTATTTGAAAAAGTTGACATTATGAAGATGAGGGATTTTACGGATATCTTCGATAGCTGCTTCACAACTCCTGGAGTCAACTTCTATAATCATAATCGCTTTTTCTCCAGCTTTTTCCCGCGTCACATTCATTTGTGCAATATTAATATCATAGCGAGAAAGAGCTTCTGTCACATGAGCGATCATTCCAGGGACGTCTTGGTGAACAATGATAATGGTTGGAGTATTCATATTTAGCGAGATGGCAAAGCCATTTAATTCAGTAACCTGTATGTTCCCACCCCCAATTGAGATTCCAGTGACAGAAATCGTTTTATGGTCATTTTTTACAGTAATAGTCGTTGTGTTTGGGTGAGGAGCATTGCTTTCTTTTTGAATAGACCAAACAATCCGAATACCTCGTTCATGTGCAATTTTTAGACTATCTGGGATTCTAGGATCATCTGTGTCCATTCCTAAGATGCCCGCTACTAAGGCTAAATCTGTTCCATGACCACGATAGGTTTTGGCGAAGGAATTAAATAATTGAAACTCAACTTCTTTTGGCTCCTCTCCAAATATAGAAGAAACAATTTTACCAATTCGAACAGCACCTGCAGTGTGACTACTGGATGGGCCAATCATCACAGGTCCAATAATATCAAAAACTGATTGGAATTTTAAAGAGTTCATGCTCTGCTCCTTTGTGATCACTTTACTTCATTATATCAGATATGGCTGATGATTTCTTCTATTTTTCCCGAAATATCTGAGAAATCTTAAAGGGGGCTTAAAGCATTTATATTATCCTGGAATTTTAGTATTTCTAACATCTGACTGAAATATTTGACACATTATTTCAATAAATATGAAATATTTCTTGTGTAGTATAGAGGTATACCAATAAAGGAGTACAGAATAATGAATAAAAAACAAATGATGAAACGAATTATTGGACTTAGTTTACTTGCAGGCCTTTTCCTTCCAATTGTAGCGCATGCAGATTCTTATACTGTAAAATCAGGTGATACTTTATCAGCTATTGCTAAAGAGAAGAACACAACGGTTAATGCAATTGCTAAGAAAAATAAGATTAGTAACGTGAATCTCATCTCAGTTGGTCAAGTTCTTGAGATTGAAGATGCAAATACAACGCAGAAAACCACGGAGCAAGCTCCTGCTAGTAAAACTGATACTACACAAGCAACAACTACTGTCTCTGCTTCAGATGGCTTGAGTGCGGAAGATGCAGCTGCTAAGGAATGGATTGCCCAAAAAGAGTCAAGTGGTAGTTATACAGCACAAAATGGCCAATATTATGGTCGTTACCAATTGACTATCACTTATTTGAATGGTGATTTATCACCTGCAAACCAAGAAAAAGTGGCCAATCAATATGTTGTCAGCCGTTATGGATCATGGTCAGCAGCTAAAAATTTCTGGTTGGCAAATGGATGGTATTAAATTCGTATGAAAAGAGTTCTTGAATAGGACTCTTTTTATATTTACAGACCTGTAAACCCATCGATCCTGATCAACAAAAAGAATAGTAAGATGCTTGTTTTCTAATATAAAGCGTGTTAAAATGGTAACTGCTCAAAACGACCTTCAATCGTTGAAGCAAACCACGACCTTCAATCGTGAGAAACGAAAAGATGGGAGAAATCTATGAGTGATAACTCGAAAACACGTGTTGTCGTTGGTATGAGTGGTGGTGTGGATTCATCTGTAACAGCTTTATTATTAAAGCAACAGGGTTACGATGTCATCGGCATCTTCATGAAAAACTGGGACGACACAGACGAAAATGGCGTCTGTACAGCTACAGAAGATTACAAAGATGTAGCAGCGGTTGCAGACCAAATTGGCATTCCTTACTATTCTGTCAACTTTGAGAAAGAATACTGGGATCGTGTCTTTGAATATTTTCTTGCCGAATACCGAGCTGGTCGAACACCAAATCCGGATGTCATGTGTAATAAGGAAATCAAATTTAAGGCCTTCTTAGATTATGCCATGACACTCGGTGCCGATTATGTAGCGACAGGGCACTATGCGCGCGTGGCGCGTGATGAGGACGGCATTGTTCATATGTTACGTGGCGTTGACAACGGTAAGGACCAAACTTATTTCTTAAGCCAACTGTCACAAGAACAACTTCAAAAAACCATGTTCCCATTGGGATATTTGGAAAAGCCTGAGGTCCGCCGTCTAGCTGAAGAAGCTGGATTGGCAACAGCTAAAAAGAAAGACTCAACTGGAATTTGCTTTATTGGAGAAAAGAATTTCAAAGAATTTCTAGGGAACTACCTTCCTGCCCAACCAGGTCGAATGATGACCATCGATGGACGAGATATGGGCGAACATGCTGGTTTGATGTATTACACAATCGGTCAACGGGGTGGACTTGGAATTGGTGGCCAACAAGGTGGAGACAATGCTCCATGGTTTGTAGTTGGTAAAGACCTCAGTCAAAATATTCTTTATGTCGGTCAAGGCTTCTACCATGAAGCATTGATGTCAACAAGTTTACAGGCTAGTCAAGTTCACTTTACACGAGATATGCCAGAAGAGTTTACATTAGAGTGTACAGCTAAGTTCCGCTACCGTCAACCGGATTCCAAGGTGACTGTACACGTTAAAGGTGACAAGGCAGAAGTGATTTTTGCAGAACCTCAACGAGCCATTACACCAGGACAAGCTGTTGTTTTTTACGACGGTGAAGAGTGTCTAGGCGGTGGCTTGATTGACAATGCTTATCGGGATGGAAAAGTTTGTCAGTATATTTAGATTGACAAATTTTCTCAATTTGCTACAATAATAAAAGCAATAGAAATGATGGTCAAAGCTCATGGATGTTGCAGGCTTTTTTGTCCTGCACTTCTCAGAGTTTTGACTATTTTTGTGTGATTTCGAAAGGAAGTAAAATGAAGCAACAGGATTTTCGGACGAAAATAGGTTCTACTGTTTTTGGTGTGAGAGCGACTGCTTTGATTGTAAAAGATAACCGCTTGTTCGTCATAGAAGATGAGGACGGCTGTTATACAATCGGAGGTGCTATTCAAGTCAATGAAACTACAGAAGATGCGGTGGTTCGGGAAGTCAAAGAGGAACTTGGTGTCACATCTACAGCAGGTCCGTTAGCTTTCGTGGTTGAAAATCACTTTGAACAAGCTGGAATCCACTACCATAACATTGAATTTCATTATTTAGTGGACTTGCTAGAAGATGCACCTTTGGTCATGCAGGAAGATACAAAGCAATTACCTTGTCGTTGGATTGCTTTAGATGATTTACATACTGTCGACCTGAAACCGGCTTTTTTAAAATCAGCCCTACCAGACTGGGACGGAAAATTACGACACATCCATCTTGAGAAATAGGAGAAATAGAATGAATAATAACTTTATAGAAGAATACGATATCATTGTAATCGGTGCGGGGCATGCGGGAGTAGAAGCCTCTCTAGCTGCTAGCCGTATGGGTTGTAAGGTCTTACTTGCGACTATTAACATTGAAATGCTGGCTTTTATGCCTTGTAATCCCTCTATTGGTGGTTCTGCTAAGGGGATTGTCGTGCGTGAAGTCGATGCCCTCGGTGGAGAAATGGCGAAGAATATCGACAAGACCTACATCCAAATGAAAATGCTCAATACTGGTAAAGGTCCTGCGGTTCGTGCACTTCGGGCTCAAGCAGATAAAGAACTTTACTCAAAAGAAATGCGGAAAACGGTTGAAAACCAAGAAAATTTAACTCTTCGCCAAACTATGATTGATGAGATTTTGGTGGAGAATGGTAAGGTTGTTGGTGTAAGGACTGCCACTCACCAAGAGTATGGGGCAAAGGCTGTTATTGTCACTACTGGGACAGCTTTACGCGGAGAAATTATCATTGGAGATCTCAAGTATTCGTCAGGACCTAATCATAGTCTAGCTTCTATCAATTTGGCTGATAATCTCAAACAGCTAGGATTAGAAATTGGACGTTTCAAAACAGGGACGCCACCTCGTGTAAAGGCATCGTCAATTAACTATGACGAAACGGAAATTCAACCTGGAGATGAAGCTCCAAATCATTTTTCTTATACATCGCGTGATGAAGATTATGTAAAGGATCAGGTTCCTTGTTGGTTGACTTATACGAATGGGCATAGCCATGAAATTATCCAGAATAATTTACACCGAGCACCTATGTTTACGGGGGTTGTAAAGGGAGTGGGTCCTCGCTATTGTCCGTCCATTGAGGATAAAATTGTCCGTTTTGCTGACAAAGAACGTCATCAACTATTCTTAGAACCTGAGGGGCGAAATACAGAAGAAGTCTATGTTCAAGGGCTGTCAACGAGTTTACCAGAGGATGTTCAACGGGATCTCGTCCATTCTATTAAGGGACTTGAGAAGGCAGAAATGATGCGAACGGGTTATGCGATTGAGTATGATATGGTTTTGCCTCATCAATTGCGCGCAACTTTGGAAACCAAGAAAATTTCAGGTCTCTTTACAGCTGGCCAAACCAATGGAACGTCTGGCTATGAGGAGGCTGCTGGTCAAGGAATTATTGCAGGGATCAATGCGGCTCTAAAAATCCAAGGAAAACCAGAACTCATTTTGAAACGCAGTGATGGTTATATTGGAGTCATGATCGATGATTTGGTAACAAAGGGAACGATCGAACCGTATCGTTTGTTAACAAGCCGTGCAGAATACCGTTTGATTTTGCGTCATGATAATGCCGATATGCGCTTGACAGAAATGGGACGAGCAATTGGATTGGTAGATGATGAACGTTGGCAACGTTTCGAAACTAAGAAGTATCAGTTTGAAAACGAGATGAAGCGTTTAGATAGCATTAAGTTAAAGCCTGTAAAGGAAACCAATGAGAAGGTTGCTGCAATAGGCTTTAAACCATTGACAGATGCTGTCACTGCTAAAGAATTCTTGAGACGACCAGAAGTCTCTTACCAAGATGTGGTAGAATTTATCGGTCCTGCAGCTGAAGAACTGGATGATAAAATCATTGAATTGATTGAAACTGAAATTAAATATGAAGGCTATATTTCAAAAGCAATGGACCAAGTCGAAAAAATGAAGCGTATGGAAGAAAAACGAATTCCTGCGAATATTGACTGGGATGATATTGACTCTATTGCAACCGAAGCGCGTCAAAAATTTAAATTAATTAATCCAGAAACGATTGGTCAAGCAAGTCGTATCTCAGGTGTCAATCCAGCGGATATCTCTATTTTAATGGTTTACTTGGAAGGTAAATCGCGGAGCATCTCCAAAAACAAAGCAAACCACTAATCAAATGGGGCTGAGATGATGTTTCAGCCTCAATTTTATAGATTGAAATCTGTTGTTGCTATTTACACTGTTGTAAATGATGTTTACAAAGTAGTGAAGTTGAGGAAGAGTTTTTACGGGTCTTTCTTCTCTGTAATATAGAGAGAAACCTCGCTTTTTACCTCTATTTATGGTATAATTCCGAGAAGAGGTTTATGATGAAAAAATTTCGTTTATCGTTCATCCATTATGTATTAATTGGTTTTATTTCATTTGCAATTTTAGCAATTTTTTTAAGAATCTTTGGCAAAGGCTATGTAACTCTCGTTGCAATTTTTTTAGTCTTAGCTGGATTGATTGCTTTATTTGAATACCAGTTACAAATTTCAGAGTTAGATGAATTAGAACAAATACAATATGTTAATCATCAGGCAGAAAGCGGATTAGCATCCCTCCTTGATAAAATGCCTGTTGGAGTTATCAAAATTAATGAAGAGTCAAATGAAGTAGAGTGGTTCAACCCTTATGCTGAATTGATTTTTTCAACAGATGATGGGGACTTTGATGTTGAATCATTGAAAAAGTTACTCAATACTCTATTTGAGGATAAAGGTCATTATGTCACTGTAGCCGATAAGAAATATTCTGTTTACTTTGATCAGACGTCTAGTGTTGTTTACTTTTTTGATGTTTCAAGTGAGTATGAAGCAACTGTGGGATTGGTGACAACTCGTCCTGTTATCGGTATTATTTCTGTTGATAACTATGATGATCTAGAAGATGTCATTTCAGACTCTGATATTAGTAATATCAATAGTTTTATTGCCAACTTTGTAGAAGAGTTTACAGCTCATTACCATATGTTTTACAGACGTGTGGGGATGGATCGTTTCTATTTGTTTACAGACTACACGGTCTTAGAACAGTTGATGGAATCAAAATTTTCAGTCATCGATCAATTCCGTGAAGAAGCTAAAAATCGTGAGCTACCTATTACCTTAAGTATGGGATTCTCGTACGGTGATGGAGAGCATGATGAGATTGGTAAAGTGGCTCTCTTGAACCTAAACCTTGCGGAAGTTCGTGGTGGGGATCAAGCAGTAGTCAAAGAAAACGATGAACAGAAAAACCCTATTTTCTTTGGTGGGGGAACAGCTTCGGCTGTGAAGCGGACTCGGACTCGCACACGCGCTATGATGACAGCTATTTCGGATAAGATTAAATCCGTTGATCAAGTCTTCATTGTTGGACATAGAAACTTGGATATGGATGCTTTAGGAGCGTCTGTAGGAATGCAGTTTTTCTCTAGCAATATTTTGGCTTCCTCTTATGTGGTTTATGACCCGCATGCAATGGCTAGTGATATTTCAAGAGCAATTGCGAAACTAGAAGAAGAGCAGGTAACGAAAATCCTTACCCTAGAGGAAGCCATGCAAATGGTGACGGATCGCTCTTTGTTAATTATGGTTGACCATTCTAAGACAGCCTTGACTCTTTCAAAAGAGTTTTATCAGGAATTTCAACAGATTATTGTCATTGACCATCACCGTCGGGATGATGATTTCCCTGAAAATGTTCTGATCACCTATATTGAAAGTGGAGCAAGTAGTGCGAGCGAATTGGTTAGTGAACTGATTCAGTTCCAGAAGTCGAAGAAAAATCGGTTGACGAAGATTCAAGCTAGTGTCTTGATGGCTGGAATCATGCTGGATACTAAGAACTTCTCCACTCGTGTTACAAGTCGGACCTTTGATGTGGCGAGTTACCTTCGTTCAAGAGGTAGTGATAGTGTAGCCATCCAGGAGATCTCTGCTATTCAGTTTGATGAGTACCGCGAAGTGAACGAACTGATCTTGACTGGTGAAAAGATTTTTCCGCATATCATCGTAGCTTGTGCTAATACAACTAAAGCCTATGATTCAGTAACCATTAGTAAGGCTGCTGATAGTATGCTTGCCATGTCTGAGGTGGAAGCAACCTTTGTCATTGCTTGTAATCAAAGTGGAACTGTCTCAATTTCTGCACGAAGTCGAAGCAAAGTCAATGTACAGCGTATCATGGAACAGCTTGGTGGAGGAGGTCATTTCAACTCGGCGGCCTCTCAAATTGAGGGTCAAGATTTGATGAGTATTCGTCAACAACTGATTGAGACTATTGAAAGCGAAGTAACTATGGAAAAGGAGAATGTAGAATGAAAGTTATTTTCTTAGCGGATGTAAAAGGTAAAGGTAAAAAAGGCGAAATTAAAGAAGTGCCTACTGGTTATGCACAAAACTTTTTGATCAAGAAAAATCTTGCGAAAGAAGCCAATGCCCAAGCAATCGGTGAACTTCGTGGAAAGCAAAAGTCAGAAGAAAAAGCGCATGCTGAATTGTTAGCGGAAGCGCAAAAGATTAAAACAAAATTAGAAGAAGAAGCAACTGTTGTTCAATTCACTGAAAAAATTGGGCCAGATGGCCGTACTTTCGGCTCTATTACCAATAAAAAGATTGCAGAAGAGCTTGAGAAACAATTTGGCATTAAAATTGATAAACGTCATATCCAAGTTTCCTCTCCAATTCGTTCAACAGGTTTGATTGACGTTCCTGTAAAAATTTATCAAGATGTTACAGGTGTGATTAATATTTGTGTAAACGAAGGGTAAACACGATCGATAGAAAGGTTATTTTATGGCTGAGTTAGAGGAATTACGAACACAACCTCAGGATATCCAAGCGGAGCAATCAGTGTTGGGAGCCATCTTTATTGATGAGGGGAAATTGGT
This sequence comes from Streptococcus sp. S1, assembly GCF_034137685.1. Lineage (NCBI taxonomy): Bacteria > Bacillati > Bacillota > Bacilli > Lactobacillales > Streptococcaceae > Streptococcus > Streptococcus dentalis. The sequence continues at coordinate 453,616 of NZ_CP139418.1, forward strand.
CTTTGTTCGTGAATATATCGAGCCTGGCGATTTCTTTAAGTATTCGCACCGTTTGATTTTTAAAGCCATGATCGATCTAGCTGAGCGCGGGGATGCGATTGATGCGACGACTGTTCGAAATATTTTAGATAATCAAGGGGATCTTCAAAATATTGGCGGACTCTCTTATTTGGTAGAAGTCATTAATTCGGTACCAACTTCAGCTAACGCGGAGTATTACGCGAAGATTGTTGCTGAAAAAGCTGTCTTACGTCGGTTGATCTCTCGATTGACGGAAAGTATTAATCAAGCTTATGATGGTGCAAGTCCTTCAGATGAAATCATCGCGGGTGCTGAAAAAGCTCTGATTGATGTTAGTGAAAACGCAAATCGTAGTGGATTTAAAAATATTCGAGACATCTTGAATAGTAACTTTGGTAGCTTAGAAGCCCGCTCGCTTCAAACCTCTGATATCACGGGTATTGCGACAGGCTATCGCGATTTGGACCATATGACGACAGGGCTACATGAGGAAGAGTTGATTATTTTAGCGGCTCGTCCTGCAGTAGGGAAAACAGCCTTTGCTCTAAATATTGCTCAAAATATCGGGACAAAGTTGGATAAGACAGTGGCTATTTTCTCATTAGAAATGGGTGCTGAAAGTTTGGTTGACCGGATGTTAGCAGCTGAAGGCTTGATTGAATCCCATTCGATTCGTACAGGTCAATTGACGGATGAAGAATGGCGGAAATATGCCATTGCTCAAGGAAATTTGGCCAATGCGAGTATTTACATCGATGATACCCCAGGAATTCGGATCACTGAGATTCGTTCGAGAGCAAGAAAATTAGCGCAGGAAACAGGGAATCTCGGTCTTATTCTGATTGACTACCTGCAGCTGATTACAGGGACTGGAAGAGAAAACCGTCAACAGGAAGTTTCAGAAATTTCTCGTCAGTTAAAGATTTTGGCTAAGGAACTAAAAGTTCCCGTTATTGCTTTGAGTCAGCTGTCACGTGGTGTGGAACAGCGCCAAGACAAACGCCCTGTTCTTTCTGATATTCGTGAATCTGGATCGATTGAGCAGGATGCGGATATTGTTGCTTTCTTGTACCGTGATGATTATTATGATCGAGCTGGTGAAGAGGAAGAAGATGGAATGCCCAATAATACGGTTGAAGTAATTATTGAGAAAAACCGTTCAGGTGCGCGTGGGACAGTCGAATTAATATTCCAAAAGGAATACAATAAATTCTCAAGTATTTCAAAGAGAGAGGATCAATAAGATGAGTGATGCATTTACAGATGTTGCAAAAATGAAAAAAATTAAAGAAGAAATCAAGGCCCATGAAGGACAAGTGGTTGAAATGACGCTTGAAAATGGACGGAAACGTCAAAAAAATAAATTTGGACGCTTGATTGAGGTCTATCCTTCTTTATTTATTATCGAGTATACGAACGACAATAGCTTACCAGGTGAACCGGCCAATACATACGTGGAGTCTTACACCTATTCAGATATTTTAACAGAGAAAAATTTAATTCGTTATTTGGATTAATTTCTTGCTTTTATCGTCTAAATCAGTTATTATAATAAATACATATGGGAGTCTGTGTACAGTCTGAGAGGAAGTGTAAGCTTCGACCGCACCTGATCTGGGTAATGCCAGCGTAGGAAACAAATGAAATGTGTTTTTCGTTATGAGTGACCTTGTGCAATCCGTCTCCTATTTTGGAGGCGTTTTTTATTTGTGAGAAAGGAGGTTACGATGTCTCTTGTAAAAAGATATTCAAAACAGTTGATAGGATTTGCAGGTTTTAGTAGCCTTCTTGTCTTATGGCAGTTAGCAGGATTGTTAAATATCCTCCCCAAATTTGTATTACCAACGCCACTTGAAATTGGGAATGCCTTTGTACGAGATCGAGCTCTCCTGATTCATCACAGTTTGTCTACTCTTCAAGTGGCCTTGATCGGGCTTGTTATAGGCGTTCTTCTTGCTGCTGGCTTTGCGATTCTCATGGATAGTTTTCAATGGGTGAATGATCTGGTCTATCCTTTTATGGTTGTTATTCAAACCATTCCGACGATTGCCTTGGCCCCTATCCTGGTTCTTTGGTTTGGTTATGGTATGCTTCCAAAACTAGTTTTGATCATTATTACGGTGGTATTTCCCATCGTAGTCAGTCTGTTAGATGGTTTTCGGCATTGCGATCAAGATATTCTGAGATTGTTTCAGATTATGCAAGCCAATCGCTTTCAGACCTTAGTCCATTATAAAATTCCTGCAGCGCTTCCTTATTTTTTTGCAGGGTTACGTGTGAGCGTTTCCTATGCTTTTATCAGTACAGTCGTTTCAGAATGGTTAGGAGGTTTTGATGGATTGGGGGTCTATATGATCCAATCGAAGAAGTTATTTCAGTATGATACGATGTTTGCGATCATTGTATTGATTTCTGCTATTAGTTTACTCGGTATGTTTCTCGTTGACCAATTAGAAAAAAACATTCTAAAATGGAGAAAGGATTGACAAACTTGTAAATGGTGTAAAAATTAAATTGACAAAAATGTAAAAGAGGTATAGCTAATGAAAAAGTCAATAGGTTTATTTTTCTCAATAATATTGGGATTTGTTTTCTTGAGTGCTTGTCAAAATTCTGTCAAGCAATCGTCAAGTGGTTTGAAAAAGATTGATTTTATTCTAGATTGGACCCCGAATACCAATCATACGGGTCTCTATGTAGCAAAGGAAAAAGGGTACTTTAAAGAAGCAGGACTGGATGTAGATATAAAACTTCCTCCGGAAGACAGTAGTTCTGATTTGATTATCAATGGGAAAGCTCCATTTGGTATTTATTTCCAAGATTCTATGGCCAAGAAATTGGATAAAGGTGCGGGTATTACCGCTGTTGCAGCTATCGTCGAACACAATACGTCAGGGATTATTTCAAGAAAAGATGCAGAGATCACAAGTCCAAAAGATTTGGTGGGTAAGAAGTATGGTACCTGGAATGATCCGATTGAGTTGGAAATGATCAAATCGATGATGAAAAAAGAGGGGGCTGATTTTAATCAAGTAAAATTGGTTCCAAATAGTGATTCAAATTCCATTACTCCGATTGAAAATAAGGTCTTTGATGCCGCTTGGATTTATCACGGTTGGGATGGAATTTTGGCTGAGCAAAAGGGAATGAAGACCAATTTCTTCTATATGAAAGATTTTGTTCCTGCATTTGACTACTATTCGCCTGTTATTATTGCTAACAATGACTATTTGAAATCTCATAAAGAGGAAGCAAAAAAATTCATTCAAGCGGTAAAAAAAGGCTACCAATATGCTATAGAGCATCCAGAAGAAGCTGCGGATATCTTGATTAAACAGGCCCCTGCCCTAGCTAATCAGCGTGATTTTGTACTAGCTTCCCAAAAATATCTTTCCAGTCAATATGCTTCAGACAAGGATAAATGGGGACAGTTTGACTCCAAACGTTGGAATGCTTTTTATGCTTGGGCAAAAGAGCAAGGATTGGTTTCAAATGATTTAGAAGACAAAGGTTTCACAAACGAATTGGTAGGTGACTGATATTTTAACCGTAAAAGATGTAAGTTTCTCTTTTGGAGATAAAGCAGTTTTAAATAATGTATCACTAGAAGTGCAAAAAGGAGAAATCGTCTCTATTCTAGGTCCGAGTGGGGTAGGGAAATCAACCTTGTTCAATTTAATTGCTGGGATCCTTCCCTTACAAAAGGGTACCATAGAAGTAGATAATGCTCCGATCTCCTTTGGGAAAGTCAGCTATATGCTACAAAAGGATCTTTTGTTGGAACATAAGACAGTATTGGGAAATATTATTCTTCCCCTTCAATTAAAAAAGGTTCCTAAGGAAGAGGCGGCATCTACAGCTCTAAAATTGTTAGATGAATTTAAATTGGGAAGTATCGCCAACCTTTATCCCAATGCGCTGAGTGGGGGGATGCGGCAACGGGTGGCGCTATTGAGAACCTATCTTCTGGGTCATTCTGTCTTCCTATTAGATGAAGCTTTTAGTGCCTTAGATGAATTGACAAGGCAGGATCTTTATCACTGGTATCTAGACAGTAAGGAACGTCTTGGTCTCACCACTCTAGTGATCACCCATAGTATCGAAGAAGCTTTGACTTTGAGTGACCGGATCTATATCTTGAATCATAATCCCGGTGAAATTATTGCAGATCTTCCTTTAAAATGGGATCCAGCAACGGATAGAGACTGGCAACAATTGCAATATAAAAAACGAATCATAGAATTATTGGCTGAATTTCATTGAAATTGTTTTGAAGGACTTTACAAAGTTTCTATTCCGTGATAGAATAGAGTTTGTGCGAAATGACAGCAGGACAAAATGAAGCTCGTCAACAGGAAGTCAGCTAGAAAAGTAACCTTTGCTGTTTGGGCGAAGGCTTTCTGAACGAATCAGGTTTGTCTAAAACGTTATTTCCTACAAAAATTATTTTTATAGGAGGACATTTCACATGTCACGTTATACAGGACCATCTTGGAAACAATCTCGCCGTCTGGGCTTGTCACTTACAGGTACAGGTAAAGAATTGGCACGTCGTAACTACGTACCAGGTCAACACGGACCAAACAACCGTTCAAAATTGTCAGAATACGGTTTGCAATTAGCTGAGAAACAAAAACTTCGTTTCTCTTACGGACTTGGTGAAAAACAATTCCGTAACTTGTTCGTACAAGCTACTAAAATTAAAGAAGGAACTGTCGGTTTCAACTTCATGCTTCTTTTGGAACGTCGTTTGGATAACGTTGTTTACCGTCTTGGACTTGCGACTACTCGTCGTCAAGCTCGTCAATTCGTTAACCACGGTCACATCCTTGTTGACGGAAAACGCGTTGATATCCCTTCATACCGCGTAACTCCAGGTCAAGTGATCTCAGTTCGCGAAAAATCAGCTAAAGTTCCAGCTATCCTTGAAGCTGTTGAAGCTACAGTTGGACGTCCAGCATTCGTATCATTCGATGCTGACAAACTTGAAGGTTCATTGACTCGCCTTCCAGAACGCGATGAAATCAACCCAGAAATCAACGAAGCACTTGTCGTTGAATTCTATAACAAGATGCTTTAATTTTAAGATATACCTTACAGAAAGCCCACAACAGTGGGCTTTTTGTTTTGTCTTAAAGGGTTGATTTCTGGGTTTGTTCAGTTATAAGCTACCTAAAGCTGTTTCATTACATGAGACAGTTTTTTGTTTTCTTAAAACCTAAACCTGCTAATAAAAAAACTCCTGATCTAGATCGATCAGGAGAGACTGTTACCGTAACATTTTCATTAAAAATTCAGCCATTTGTTGAGGGCTTTCTTTTTTTCCGCGCGAAACCCACATTTGACAGACTCCGAAGAAGGCATTGGTCAGATAGACAGAACTGTAGACTCTTTCAATATCTGTTAATGATTTATGACTATAGCGCTCTTGCAGACTATCAACCAGAAGAATCTGTAATTTATGTCGTAAGAAGGTTTGGATCTCCTTTGTTCCATTCTCTGTCAGAAGAACCGCAAAGAGTGGCTCCTTGGTTAGAAATTCGAACACTTCTGTAATCGCTTGGCGCTTGTCGTCTTGGTGTTTATCAAAAATATATTCAAGCTTGTGAAAGAGTGCTTGTTGGTAGCGCTCGATCATGTCGTACTTGTCTCGATAGTGGGTATAAAAGCTAGAGCGACTAATGCCGGATTCTTGTGCTAGCTCAACCGTTGTGATTTGGTCGAATGATTCCTTTTCGAGTAGTCGAACCATCGCCTCCTCAATATTTCGTTTTGTTTTTAATCGTTTATTGCTCTCAGTCATCTGTTCATCCTTTTTGCACAAAATTATACACAGTGTCTAAAAATAAGATTTTATACTTGTGAAAATTTCTAGAAACTGTATAATCTATTATATCAGAAATTTAGACAATGTGTATAAAAAGGAGACAAAAATATGATGAAAGAATGGAAGGCTATTCTTAAAAAGCCAACATTTATCATTGTCATGATTGGAGTTGCGTTGATTCCAGCTCTTTATAATATTATTTTTCTATCTTCCATGTGGGATCCATATGGCCAGGTTTCGGATCTTCCTGTAGCGGTTGTCAATAAGGATCAATCTGCTACATATAATGGACAAAAAATGGAAATCGGGAAAGACATGGTGTCCAATTTGAAGGACAATGACTCACTTGATTTTCATTTTGTAGATGAGAAAGCTGCGAAAGATGGTCTCAAAAATGGCGATTATTATATGATTGTAACCCTGCCTGAGGATCTTTCAAAGAAGGCTAGCTCCATTCTAACCAATCATCCAGAACAGATGACCATTGATTACCAAACGTCCAGTGGTCATAGTTTTATCGCAGGAAAAATGAGCGATACTGCGATGACAAAAATGAAGCAGTCAGTGGCTGAAAAAGTGACCAATACTTATACAACAGCTTTATTTTCTAAAATGGGATCGCTTAAAACTGGTATGGGGACAGCGGCAGATGGAAGTGCTAAATTAGCAGATGGTGCAAGTAAATTGGAAGATGGTGGTCAAACACTATCTACTAATTTGAATACATTGGCTCGTTCAAGCTTAGCATTTTCAGATGGTGCGACTACTCTTCGTACAGGTCTAGCAGCCTATACAGATGGTGTTGGTCAATTAGGAAATGGTCTCAATCAAATGGCTGGTCAACTTCCAAACTTGGTATCTGGCGTCAATCAATTAAATAATGGGTTTGGTACTTTTCATACAGGCTTGATGGCTTACGCTACCGGAGTAGATCAATTAGGAAATGGTCTCAATCAAATGGCGAGTCAAACCCCTCAGTTGGCCTCAGGAGTTGGTCAATTAACCAGCGGTATGGGGACCCTCAATGATGGTCTTGGGAATTATACCAATGGCGTGCGTCAATTGAATTCGGGCCTATCAAACTTTTCAAATGGTTTGGTGACCTATACAAATGGAGTTGCTACTTTATCAGAGGGCGCAGGTCAATTAAGTAGTCAATCCGCTACTCTTCGAAATGGGGTTTCCCAATTAGAATCAGGTATTCAAACATTATCAAGTCAGCTACAAGCTTCTACAAGCCAATCCGCTCAGATTGATCAATTGGCAGCTGGTTTGAACCAATTAAATGCAGCGATTCAAAATGCTTCGGTAGATACCAGTCAACTTTCATCTGGATTGACGAGTATTGCGAATTCAGCCCAAGCGATCCTTGCTTCAGCCCAAGCAGATCGTGCAAATGCCCTTGCAAGTGTACAAGGGACAGCAGCCTATCAAGCAATGACAGCTGACCAACAAGCTGAAATCAATGCGGCAATCTCATCGAGCCCAAGCTCGAGTGAAACGTCGGCTCAAGGGATCTTGACTACGATTCAAACGATCCAAAGTAGTTTGAATACAGGAAATAACTTGACACAACTGCAAAATGCAGCCAATCAAGTTTTACCGACAGCTTCTTCAACCTTGACAGACTTGTCAAGTGGCTTGTCTAAGATCCAATCCGCAGTTAGTGGACAATTGTTGCCAGCTAGCCAAACCATCAGTCAAGGGGTCGGCGCTTATACAGCTGGTGTTGATAAAATTGCTAGTGGGGCAACCCAACTTCAGACGAATAGCAGTACTTTAACAAATGGGGCTAGTCAGTTAGCAGCAGGTATTGGTCAACTAGATAGTAAATCATCAGAATTACTTGCAGGAAGCAATCAATTAGCTTCTGGTCTAGGTGAGTTAAATGGGAAGATGCCTGCCTTGACATCAGGCATGAATCAACTGGCTTCAGGCGCGACTCAATTAACAGGTAAGTCGGGTGAATTGGTTGCCGGTGCTGGAAAATTAGCTGACGGTGTAGGACAATTGAACAGCAAAACTCCAGAATTGGCAGGTGGTGTCAACAAACTTGTCACGGGTGTCAATCAGTTGACAGAAAAATCAAGTCAATTGGTGACTGGGACTGATAAACTAGCCGACGGTGCAAATCAAATCTCAGATGGGTCTAGCAAATTAGCAGCAGGTGGCCAAGCATTGACAAATGGTTTAGGTGAATTAGCAACAGGAAGCCAAACCTTGAGTCAAGGATTAAACGATGCTAAGGGACAATTGAATGTGGCTACAACTGAAAAAGAAAACGCTAAAACCTTAGCAGATCCTGTCACTTTGTCTAAAACAGACCATGACAATACCCCTGTGAATGGTGTCGGAATGGCTCCTTATATGATCTCGGTAGCTCTCTTTGTTTGTGCCTTGTCAACCAACATGATCTTTGCAAAATTACCATCCGGTCGTCATCCTGAAAGTCGCTGGGCATGGTTTAAATCTCGCTTTGAGGTCAATGGAACGATTGCGGTGATTGCAGGAGTCTTGGTCTATGGTGCCGTTCACTTAATTGGTTTATCAGCCAATCATGAAATGGCTACGCTCTTCCTTTGTGTGATTGGTAGTGTGGCCTTCATGTCCATCGTGACTGCTTTGACAACATGGCAAAGAAAGATCGGTGCATTCCTTTCCTTGATCCTCTTGCTCTTGCAATTGGCTTCTAGTGCAGGAACCTATCCTCTTGCTTTGACAAATGGCTTTTTCCAAGCCATTCATCCATTCTTGCCAATGAGTTATACCGTTTCTGGTCTTCGTCAAACGATTTCGATGACAGGAGAAATTGGGAATCAAGTGGCCTTTCTTCTGATAACCATTGTTCTTTTTGCAGGGCTAGGAATGTGGTTCTATAATCCAAAAAAATATGAAGAGGACTAATCTTCAGGAACTCCCAACAGAATGTGTTGGGAGTTTTTTGTTTCATGTGAAACAAAAATTCTCGCTTGTTTAAGCGAGAATGTTCATTATTTAAAGAAGACAACATCAGGATTCGGTGTAATATAGAGAAGTTGCTCGTTTTTAAAGACCAGTTGGATGGTGTTGTTTTTATAGGTGTAAATGGTGAGGTCTACTCCGAATTTAGAAGTTTGTTTGAGATCAACAGCTCCCATTACAAAGGCGTGAGCTTGTTCCCCTGTGATTTTTCCCTTGTGGTAGAGATCTTTAATATTTTCTAATTCGGTATTTTCAAAAGATTTGGCAATATAAGCAGGTTCTGTTATTTGTTTCTCTGGCTTTCCAAGGATTTTTTGGACAAGAGCAGGAGTATATCCTTCATAATCTGGCGTCTGGGCAAAAATACTATCACCATTTCTAGAGTAGGCCACTTTTAGATTCCCTGTCGCATAAATCTTATCTTTTGGAGCTTCTTGAGCATTTTTAGGGAGTCCTTCGGTTGTGACGATGTCAGAAGAGGGCTGTGTAGTGGTTGAAGGAGAGCTAGAGGAGTTGCTTGAGTTATTTGAACTAGTTGAACGACTCGGGTGGCTAGAACGACTCGAGCTACTTTTTTTAAAGGTTTTCTTTTTTGAACTGGTAGTTGTTGGTTCTTTTTTAAAGTTGATCTTAAGATCCGGCACACAGGCTGATAGAAAAAGAAGAGACAGCAAGAGTGTGAAGAAAAGAGGGAGTATTTGTTTTTTCATCATGTTCCTTTCGATAAGCTGATTGATTTTCTATTCTATCATAAAAAGGGTAACAAAAAAAGGTCAGGAAGAAATCCTGCCTTTATTTGTTATTATGGATGCCCACCTCCAGGTCCACCACCTTGAGGTCCGCCACCGCCTGGAGCCCCACCGCCTCCAGGCATGGAGTTGACAATTTCCGTTTGTTTTTCACCGTTGATATAGATGTCTCCGCCAGTGTAGGTAGCAGTACCATCAAAGTCGAATCCAGATTGACCCGTTAATTTAATGGTTCCTCCGGTAACAGTGATATTTCCATTCGAATCAATTGGATCGGTATCGCCTTGGCCAACTTCAACGTTGAGTGTTCCACCATTCATGGTGAAGAAAATTTCATCTTGGTTGGCATTAGCATTGGCTGCATTGACACCATCATCGGTTGCATAGATGGTGATATCACCACCGTTGATGGTGATCGATTTTCCTTCGAGACCTTCGACAGACTCTGTCACCTCATAGGTTCCACTATCGATGATCAGATCTCCAGAAGCATGGATTCCGTCGTCTCCTGCGGTGATGGTCATTTTGTTATCTGAAAGATACATGGTTCCGACCGAAGTATCTTCATCATTATCCACCTTGACTGCATCTTCATCTGCATCGATGGTCATGGTCGTACCAGTGATATTGAGTTCGTCATTGACGTTGAAGGCATCTCCTACAGCCGTGATCTTATAGGTTCCACCAGTGATGTGGAGAGTGTCATTGGCCTTGATACCGTTGTTCTTCTTGGCATCAATGTTGAGCGTACCTGAACCATTGATGGTAAGGTCGCCTTTAGAGAAGATCACTGCATCGGCATCTTCATCATTGTTTGAACTTGAATCAGACAAGGTATTGGTCGTGCCATCCGCTAGAGTCAGGTAGACATGCCCTGCTTTCGTAGCAGAAATTGGCGCGTTGGTGTTTGTCATGGTAACGCCTTTCAAGACGATGTGAACATCATCTGAGTCACCTGCTTCGACCTTGATTTGAACCCCATCGGATTCACCAGAGATGATATAGGTTCCAGCCTTTGAGATGGTCACAGTTGATCCAGAAACAGCTACGCCGTCACCTGATACACTTGCAGACGAACCAGATAGCTTTACAGTAGAGGCTTTGCTTTCATCATAAGAGCTGTCCTTGTCCTTATCTGTAAAATAGTTGGAATTGTTTGTTTTATTTTTTGAAGTAGAAGTAGCGGTTGTTTGTGCAGTATTGCTTTTTGTAGTTGATTGTGATGACGCCTGGGTACAAGCTGTCAGTAAGGTGAGGGTTGCGGCCCCCGTTAATAAAAATTTCCATTTGTTTGATTTCATAAGCTTTTCCTCTCGTTCAATTGATATGCTCCTAGTCTAAAGTTGCTAGCTGAAAGTTTCCTAAAGTTTTTCTGAAAGGAACCTTAACTTTAGTTTTCTTTAAGTTTGGCTTAATGACCAGTTAAGAAAGTCCCATTAAACTAGAAAGCACGTAAATCGTATTCATACTGACTGAAGGTTAGAAATAATAGATCCCCCTTAAAGGAGAAGAAACATGAAAAAAACAATTGAGACAAGTTTCAAACGAATCGAAACAAAATATATCGTCGCAAAAGATGACGTGAAGGACTTGATTAAAGACTTAAAAGAATACGTCGTAGAAGATGATTACCCAACCTCAACCATTTCAAACATTTATTTTGATACGGAAAATTTTGATGTCATTCAAGATGCTCTTGCCAAACAACATAGCCGCGAAAAAATTCGGATGCGGACTTATATAGAAAAACCTCAAGCAGACAGTCCAGTGTTTCTAGAGGTGAAGTCAAAAGATGAAGAAGGAATTGGCCATAAATTCCGTCTAGTTGCCACTTCGCAAGCCATTATCAACTTGATGACAGATGGGAAAGTAGATCATCAGATACAAGATCCAGACTTAGTAGAAGAGATTCAGAGATTGCGCAAACGTTATGGTCATCGATTGGAACCGCGGATGTTCATTTACTACGATCGCTTGTCTCTCAAAGAAAAGAAATCCATTCAGGGTTATCCTTATCAGAAGATTCGCGTGACAATCGATCAAAACCTAGTCTTTCGAGATCAGGCTGTTAGCCTTTTTGATGGGAAGAAAGGAGAACCTCTACTAGAGGATGACTTCGTGATCATGGAAATTAAGGCTCCTGGCCAAGAACCTCAATGGTTAAAGGATATTTTAGAGAAGTATGGTTTGGTCAAACAGAAATTTTCGAAATACAGTTGTGCCTACCATAAGTCACAAGGCTTAGACTATGCCCCAAGACCAGTTCAAGAAACGGTAGGTGCTGCCTATGTCTAATCTATTTGATTCTATTTTTAATAATGCTACAGCAACGGTGGATCCGGTGCGCTTACTGCTGGCCCTTTTGGTCAGCCTCTTTCTAGGGATGGCCCTATCTTGGACCTATAAATACCGAACGCTTTACACTCGAGAGTTTGTCATTAGTTTGACCTTGCTTCCTTGTATGATGACCTTAGTGATCTTTTTGGTCAATGGAAGTTTGGGAACCTCGATTGCAGTGGCAGGGACCTTTAGTTTGATCCGTTTTCGTTCGGCTACGAGTGGTTCTAGAGAGTTGATTGCCATTTTCTTAGCTATGATTATAGGACTGGCAGCTGGATCTGGCTATCTTTTATTGGCGATTTTATCAACCCTTTCTTTACTAGGGGTGTGGCTGGTATTAGAGAACAAACAGAGTAAGGCAGACTATCAACGACGCCGCCATTTGACTATTACCGTCTCAAAACAGGATTCTGTTGCAGAACAAATCAGCCAGTTGTTAGACCAAAGTTGTTCAGAAATTGACTTTATTTCTGTCACAACGGCCCAAGCTGGAGAACAACTGACCTTGAACTATGAGGTAAATATGAAATCGAACATCGATGATTTTGGCCTTGCCAATCTATTGATTAGCGAGATTGAAAATTGTGATGTCGCTCTGACAAAGAAAGCGAAGAAAAGAAAGAATCTATAACGGCTATCCTACTTTGAGGATAGTTTTTTAGGGTTTTAAGAACTTTTTAAGAAAAAGTGGTATACTGTTTCTAAAAAATTGAAGGAATCCTTTATGAAAAAGACTGCTATTTTTGAAGATGTCGTCTCTATTATGACCCATGATTCATCTACCAGCAAGGATCGAAAAGGATGCGATCCAGAGCCTTTTCGAGAAAACATTACAGATGATATGACAGATGATGCCTTTCTCTATCAAGTTAAGGCTTACCTAGCTAGTTTTGGGGTGATCGGGCATGTTTCCTTTCGAGATAAAAAGGCCAGTCAAAAAGGGTTCCTTTTGAGAATAAATGGACAGAAACTGTATGTTGAGGAAGCTAATGAAGATACGGGTCTTCAAGTAGGAGATCAGATCCTAGCTCTGGATGGAAGTGACTTGGATCAGATAGCTTCTCTTCATAAAGCCTATTTTATCAGCAAGACCCCAGAAAGACATTATAGAGAATGGGCAGATTTGGTCTCTCAGTCAACGAGTGTCACCCTGCTTCGAGAAGGGATAGAAAAGACCATTAAAGTAGTACCCAGTCGAGAACCGATCCAGGATCAGATTTTTTGGAAACGATTAGACGATGAGATTCTTTATCTTCGTCTGGATAACTTTATGGATGAAGGAGCCATTAGTCGGGTATATCAAGAGTGTTTACCTATGATGACGGAAGTCAAGTTTCTTATCATTGATGTCCGACAGAACGGCGGAGGGACAGACTCTTTATATATCCCTCTATTACATCTAGCCTTAGAGAAGGATCAGGGCTATGATTCGCTTGACTGGGACGATGATGGCATGGAAATTCTCTATACGGAACGCAATGTTGACCTGCGCTTGAAAGACTTTGAGGACTGGATGCAACAGGAAGAAATTAGCCCTGAAACAGTTAAGCTGCTTGAAGATATGAAAGAGAATTTGATCCACCATCGGGGGAAAGGCTATGTAACATATCAGCAAGAAAGCGAGGAATTCTTCCCAGAGGTTAGAGGTGGCCACTATCCTGAACAGATCTTTATCTTATCAGATATTTATTGTGCTTCATCTGGGGATAACTTTGTTCAGATGATGAAGCAGTTTAAGAAGGTAACGGTGGTGGGTCGACCAACTCTCGGAATTCTAGACTACTCTAATTGTTGTACGGTTGATTATGATAATTTTTGTTTAATGTTTCCCACTTCTCGCTGTTTAAGCGTGGATCAAGGTAAAGGAATGACGGATCAGGGTGTTCTACCAGATATAGAAATTCCTTGGACACCTAGCCATTTCGAGAGAGATGTGGATCTGGACAAGTGTCTGGAGTTGATTCATCAGGGGACTGTGAAATAGAATAGGATTTCAACCAGAAAACTGATTAAAAAAAAATGCTTTCGTTAAACGGCTTGAATGATCTGAAATGATAACGTTTTCTACCACATTCTCACTATGTTTAAAATTGCTTACTTGGTATAAAAAATGGTAAAATAGTGAATAACAATCAAAATGAAGAGTGAAACTTATGAAACATAAAACACTTTATAAATTTATCGGGCAGACGGTCTTGTATTTCGCCATTTTCCTAGCCCTACTTTATTTCTTTAGTTACCTTGGTCAAGGTCAGGGTGGCTTTATCTACAACGAATTTTAGAAAAGGAGACTCCTAACCGTGTCAAACCAACCAATTACTGATATGATCGAGACAATTGAACGTTATGCGCAACTACAACCAGACTATCCGGTTTACAATGTCCTTGGTGAGGAGCATACCTATGGCCAATTGAAGGCTGATTCAGATAGCTTGGCTGCCCACATCGACCAAATGGGACTTCCTGAAAAGTCACCTGTAGTGGTCTTTGGTGGACAAGAATATGAAATGTTAGCAACCTTTGTGGCCTTGACAAAATCTGGCCATGCCTATATCCCAATTGATAGCCACTCTGCCTTGGAGCGCGTGTCTGCCATTGTTGAAGTAGCAGAGCCAAGCTTGATTATTGCCATCAATGAATTTCCATTGGAAAACCCAGCTGCTCTAATCATGTCCTTGGAACAAGTGCGTGAAGCTTATGCGGCTCAGAATGCCTATGGCTTGCAACATCCGGTCAAAGGGGATGATAACTACTACATCATCTTTACCTCAGGGACAACTGGGAAACCAAAAGGGGTGCAAATTTCGCACGATAACTTGCTCAGCTTTACCAACTGGATGATTACGGACAAGGAATTTGCAACGCCAGAGCGTCCGCAAATGTTGGCGCAACCACCGTATTCTTTTGACTTGTCTGTCATGTACTGGGCACCGACCTTAGCTCTTGGAGGAACGCTTTTTGCTCTTCCATCAGCTATCACTCAAGACTTCAAACAACTCTTTGCGACGATCTTTTCTCTTCCGATTGCTATCTGGACTTCAACACCATCTTTTGCAGATATGGCCATGTTGTCTGAAGATTTCAATGCTGAAAAAATGCCAGGGATCACCCATTTCTACTTTGATGGGGAAGAGTTGACCGTTAAAACCGCTCAGAAATTGCGCGAGCGTTTCCCAAATGCGCGCATCATCAATGCTTACGGGCCAACAGAAGCAACAGTTGCTTTGTCGGCAGTTGCTATTACAGATGAGATGTTAGCGACTCTTAAACGCTTGCCAATAGGCTATACCAAAGAAGATTCTCCGACCTTCATCATTGATGAGGAAGGGAACAAATTGCCAAATGGAGAGCAAGGGGAGATTATCGTGTCTGGACCGGCTGTTTCAAAAGGTTATATGAATAATCCAGAGAAAACAGCGGAAGCCTTCTTCGAATTTGAAGGTCTTCCAGCCTACCATACGGGAGATGTCGGAACCATGACGGACGAAGGCCTCCTTCTCTATGGTGGACGGATGGACTTCCAAATCAAATTTAACGGTTATCGTATCGAGCTAGAGGATGTCTCTCAAAACTTGAACAAATCGAAGTATATTGACTCAGCAGTCGCAGTGCCGCGCTATAATAAAGATCACAAAGTCCAAAATCTCTTGGCCTATGTCATCTTAAAAGAGGGCGTCAAAGAACAATTTGAGCGCGAAATTGATATCACGAAAGCCATTAAGGAAGATTTAGAAAACATCATGATGTCTTATATGATGCCTTCAAAATTCCTCTATCGTGACAGCCTGCCATTAACACCAAACGGGAAAATCGACATCAAAGGGTTGATTAGCGAGGTTAACAACCGATGATCGAGTTTTTGAAACAGCTCCCTCATTTAGAACACTATGGAACACCGATCTATTTTATCTACCTCATTCTAGCTTTTTTGCCGATCTTTGTGGGCCTCTTTTTCAAAAAGAGATTTCCGATCTATGAAGGACTGGTGAGTCTGATCTTTATCATTTTGATGCTGACAGGTTCGAATCTCAAGCAAATTTATGCCCTGCTCTTTTACGTAGTCTGGCAAATCTTGATTGTGTATTCTTACAAGATCTATCGTCAGAAAGCGGACAATAAGTGGATTTTCTATCTTCATTCCTTCTTGTCTGTCTTGCCCCTGATCTTTGTTAAGGTAGAGCCAGCGATCAAGAATGGGCACCAATCCTTGTTTGGATTTTTAGGGATTTCGTATTTAACCTTCCGAGCTGTCGGAATGATCATCGAAATGCGAGATGGTGTCTTGAAAGAATTCACACTCTGGGAATTCTTACGCTTTATGCTCTTTATGCCGACCTTCTCAAGTGGGCCGATTGATCGTTTCAAGCGTTTTAATGAGGATTATAAAGCCATTCCTGAGCGTGAAGAATTATTGGATATGTTGGAGCAAGCTGTTAAGTATATCATGTATGGCTTCCTTTATAAATTTATCCTAGCTCATATTTTTGGCCACTTATTATTAGGTCATGTGCAGACCTATGCCTTGTCTCAAGGTGGATTCTTCAATATCGGAACGCTGGGAGTCATGTATGTCTATGGCTTTGACCTCTTCTTTGACTTCGCGGGCTATTCGATGTTTGCTTTAGCAGCTTCCAATCTGATGGGGATTAAAAGTCCCATCAACTTTGATCGTCCCTTTAAATCACGTGACTTAAAGGAATTCTGGAATCGTTGGCATATGAGTTTATCTTTCTGGTTCCGTGATTTTGTCTTTATGCGTCTCGTGATGGTATTGATGCGCAATAAAGTATTCAAGAGCCGGATTACCACCTCAAATGTTGCCTATATTATCAATATGTTGGTTATGGGCTTCTGGCACGGGGTGACCTGGTACTACATCGCTTATGGGCTCTTCCATGGGCTTGGACTGGTCATCAATGATGCTTGGATTCGCAAGAAAAAGACCATCAATAAAGAAAGAAAAGCAAAAGGATTGGATCCTATACCGGATAATCGTTGGACCAAAGCTTTAGGGATCTTTATCACCTTTAACACAGTGATGCTGTCCTTCCTGATTTTCTCAGGATTCTTGGATCAACAATGGTTTCCAAAATTGAAATAAAAGGAGAATAGAAAAATGGATGTAAAATCACAAGTAATTGAAATTATTGACGAATTGTTTATGGAAGATGTCTCAGACATGATGGATGAGGATCTCTTTGATGCGGGTGTCCTTGATAGTATGGGGACAGTCGAATTGATTGTGGAACTGGAAAACCGCTTTGGCATCCGTGTTCCTGTATCTGAATTTGGACGCGATGATTGGAATACTGCTAACAAGATCGTAGAAGGTGTAACGGAGCTTCAGAATGCTTAAGCGTTTGTGGCTGATTTTAGGGCCCGTATTTTGCGCGCTCCTCATGGTGGCAGCTTTATTATTCTTTTATCCAATCAATCATAAGCACAACTATACCGAAGAGAAAAAAGCTGCGGTAAGTCTGAATGCAGAAGGATTCAAGAGTCGTACAAAGAAACAAGAAGCACTTTCTGATCCACAGCATCGCTTTGTTCCTTATTTCGGCTCCAGTGAATGGTTGCGTTTTGATGTGGTGCATCCAGCGGTTTTGGCTGAAAAATATGACCGCAATTACAGACCCTACTTTTTAGGAGAACGTGGTGCGGCTTCTTTGAACCAGTATTTTGGGATGCAACAGATTTTGCCAGAACTCAAGGACAATACAGCTGTTTATGTAGTTTCTCCGCAATGGTTCACCAAGAAGGGCTATGATTCCTCTGCCTTTCAACAATTCTTTAATAGCGATCAGTTGAATAGCTTTATTGCCAATCACCAACAGGATGCTGCATCCCAGTATGCTGCAAAGCGTCTGTTACAACAGTATCCAAATGTCGCCTTTCAAAGTGTTGTAACGAACATTTCTCAAGGAAAGAAAATTTCCAGATTTGATCAGTCTTTGAACCAGCTTGTTTCCCACCTTGTCCAACGCGAAGATGCTTTGTTTAGTAATCTTGCAACGCGTACAAACGGGAATTACGATAAGAAGGTCAAAAAACGTCTACAAGATTTACCAGATCAATTCTCATATGAGAAATTGGAAGAAATTGCAACGGCTGAAGCAAAAGTCAAAACCAATAACAACGACCTTGGAATCAGCAATCATTTTTACAATACTCGTTTAAAAATGAAGTTGAAGAAACTAAAAGGTTTCCAAAAAAACGAATCCTATGTTCAATCTCCTGAGTACAATGACTTGCAGTTGGTTCTAGACCAGTTTGCTAAATCTCGGACCAATGTTATCTTTGTCATTCCTCCAGTTAATGCCAAATGGATGAAATACACAGGCTTGAGCCAAGAAAAGTATGAACAGGCTGTTCAAAAGATTCGTTACCAATTGGAAAGTCAAGGATTCACCAATATTGCAGACTTTTCTAAAGATGGTGGTCAGCCTTACTTTATGGAAGATACGATTCATATGGGATGGAATGGTTGGCTAGCCTTTGATAAAGCGGTCAATCCCTTTGTCACAAAGGCTGAAAAAGCACCAACTTACCATCTAAATGATCGCTTCTTCAGCAAAGACTGGGCCCAATATAAAGGGACACCAGACGAATTTAAATAATGCTTGATCAAAGGGGGCAGGATCAAATCCTGGCTCCTTGATTTGTGAGGAAAGTGACGAGAAAGTCACAAATAAGCAAGAGAGTTATCCACAGGTTGTGGGAAACTTCCTTGTAAATGGATGAAAGCAAGTCCTGATGCTGACGACGCTTCTTCTTTTGAGGGGGCAAAAGGTGAAAGTTATCCACATTTTTGTGGATAAGTGATAAAAAACAGTGGATAAGTCAGCTGGTTTGTGAAAAGGAGAATAGTGTGAAAAAATTTTGGTTTTACGCAATCGTTCAAGGAATTGTGATCTTTTTTATTGTGGGTGGCATGACCTATGTACTTAGGGGAGATTTCTTTTTCCGCTACCTATCCCCTATTTTTGGACTAGCAGCAGCTGTCTTGCGATTTGGGACGGCGACTTTAATGAAGGTGCTGGCACCCACTCTTTACGATGATCCCAAAAAGAAAGAAGAGAGCCACGATAACTAAAGAAGTTGGTGACTGAAAAAGTTGAGCTAAAGGCTACTTTCTGCTGGTCTTTATGGTAAAATAGAAGGAAGAATATTAGTTTGGAGATTAATTAGAAATGAAACGTTCAATGTATGCTGGACGTGTTCGTGAAGAACACATTGGAACTCGTATTACCTTGAAAGGATGGGTTAGCCGTCGTCGTGACTTGGGTGGTTTGATCTTTATCGATCTACGCGACCGCGAAGGAATCATGCAATTGGTGATCAATCCAGAAACAGTTAGTGCAGAAGTAATGGCTACAGCTGAAAGCATCCGTAGTGAATATGTTGTAGAAGTGACAGGTCTTGTGGAAGCTCGTGAACAAGCTAATCCAAACTTGCCTACAGGAGCAGTAGAACTCAAGGTAGAAGCTATTACGGTTCTCAATACTGCCAAAACAACACCATTTGAAATCAAGGACGGAATCGAAGCCAATGATGATACCCGTCTTCGTTACCGCTACTTAGACCTTCGTCGTCCTGAGATGTTGGAAAACCTCAAACTCCGTGCAAAAGTAACCCATTCAATCCGCAATTACTTGGATGAATTAGAATTTATTGATGTGGAAACACCGTTTCTTTCTAAGTCAACTCCAGAAGGAGCACGTGACTACTTGGTTCCTTCCCGTGTCAATAAGGGTCATTTCTATGCCCTTCCACAAAGTCCTCAGATTACAAAACAATTATTGATGAATGCCGGTTTTGATCGCTATTATCAAATCGTGAAGTGTTTCCGTGATGAGGATTTACGGGGAGACCGTCAACCTGAGTTTACACAGGTCGACTTGGAAACTTCTTTCTTGAGTGATCAAGAAATCCAGGATATCACAGAAGGCTTGATTGCACGTGTCATGAAAGAAACCAAGGGAATTGAAGTAACACTCCCATTCCCACGGATGAATTATGATGATGCGATGGCCTTGTATGGTTCAGATAAACCAGATACACGTTTTGAAATGTTGCTACAAGACTTGACAGAACTTGTCAAGGGTGTAGATTTCAAAGTCTTCTCAGAAGCTCCGGCTGTTAAGGCAATTGTCGTTAAAGGTGCAGCAGATCATTACTCTCGTAAAGATATCGATAAATTGACAGAAGTTGCGAAGCAATACGGTGCAAAAGGTCTTGCTTGGGTGAAATATGCTGAGGGTACTTTGAACGGTCCTGTTGCGAAGTTCTTGACAGACTTGACAAGTGACTTGACAGCTGCTTTACAGTTAGAAGACAAAGATCTAGTTCTCTTTGTAGCGGATACTCTTGAAGTAGCCAATGCAACGCTTGGTGCTTTGCGTGTTCGTCTTGCGAAAGAACTTGACTTGATTGACAACAATCAATACAACTTCCTTTGGGTAGTGGATTGGCCAATGTTTGAATGGTCTGAAGAAGAAGGCCGTTATATGTCTGCTCACCATCCATTTACACTCCCACAAGCTGAAACAGAGCATGAATTGGAAGGCGATCTTTCAAAAGTTCGAGCAATTGCCTATGATATCGTCTTAAATGGGTATGAATTAGGTGGAGGAAGCCTACGGATTAATCATAAAGACTTGCAAGAACGGATGTTTAAGGCGCTTGGATTTACAGCAGAAGCTGCGAATGAACAATTTGGTTTCTTGTTGGAAGCTATGGATTACGGTTTCCCACCACATGGAGGATTGGCGCTTGGCTTGGACCGCTTCGTGATGCTTCTTGCTGGTGAGGATAATATTCGGGAAGTAATTGCCTTTCCTAAGAATAACAAGGCGACAGATCCAATGACACAAGCTCCTTCTGTCGTTTCTGAAAAGCAATTGGATGAGTTAAATCTTCAAGTAGAAGTAGCAGAGCAAGAATAGGACAAGAGAGAAAAGGGAACGTCTAGGAATCAGTTGCTCTAAGATTTTCCTTTTCTTCTAATCGATGGATTGAAAATGAAAAAAACTCGCTTTCATAAGCTATTTCGCTATCATGTGCGGCGACTAGCTTATAACATTAAATTATTGCGTGTGCTGAAGAGCATCTCCCGTGAGAAATACGATGAAAAAGTGTCAGCTTCCTTGCTGTATGGTTTTCTATCAGCGATTGCCGTCAACTTCTTCTTTCAACCAGGACATGTATACTCCAGCGGTGCAACAGGTCTAGCTCAGATTTTATCTGTTCTGAGCCAACGCTTTATTGGCTTTACGATTCCCGTTTCCTTAACCTTTTATGCCATCAATATCCCTTTGATGATTGTGGCTTGGTATCAAATTGGCCATAAATTTACCATCTTTACCTTTATTACGGTTTCGATGAGTTCCCTCTTTATTCAGTTCGTGCCAGTGGTAACTTTGACCAATGACCCGATCATGAATGCCCTATTTGGTGGGGTTGTCATGGGAACAGGGATTGGTTTTGCTCTTCGGAACAACATTTCCAGTGGGGGAACGGATATTGTCAGTTTGACGATTCGAAAACGGACAGGAAAGAATGTCGGCAGCATCTCTTTTTTGGTCAACGGGACCATTATGTTGATTGCTGGTCTGACTTTTGGTTGGAATTATGCTCTTTACTCTATGATTACCATCTTCGTATCGAGTCGAGTAACGGATGCTGTCTTTACCAAGCAAAAACGAATGCAGGCAATGATCGTAACGAGCCAGCCAGATGCCATTATTGAAAAGATTCATAAAAAATTGCATCGTGGAGCGACTATTATCCACAATGCAGAAGTAACCTATAACCACCAGGAAAAAGCGGTTCTGCTGACAGTTATTACGCGTGCAGAGTTTAATGAATTCAAATATATTATGAAAAACGCTGATCCTCAGGCTTTTATCACCATTTCAGAAAACGTTCATATCATTGGACGCTTTGTGGAAACAGAAGAATAAAAATAAGGTCACCACATTGTGGTGACCTTATTTTGTTGATTCAGTTTCGTGGAGAAGGAGCCAACTATGAGCAGATATAGAAAGTTCCTTTCCTTTAGGAATAGGCGTTTTTAGATTGGCATGAGGATAGGCAAATAACAGCTGACTATCGCTCGGATGTTGATAGGTCTGTTCTTGATCGCCGATATTGACGAGAATCGTTATTTTTTCACGATTTTTTTCAATCGTGTAGATCAAATGATGTTCAGACAACCATTTGACATCACAGTAGTCGCGAATCTCTTGCCCTTTTTTCAAATGAAGGAGTGGCTGTGACTTCCGATAAGCAATCAATTCTTCAAGAAAAGCAATTTCTTCTTGGCATTTTGAAAGGGATGTCCAGTCCAATTGGTTGAGACTATCTGGCAAGTTATAGGTGTTATCTTCGAGCCCTTTTGTGCGGTAATGTTCTTGGCCAGCAAGGATAAAAGGCACTCCTTGAGATAATAGTACCAAATGAAGCGCGAGGCGTGAGAGAGCTTTTCGATCTTCTAGACGAATCTCTTCCTTTTCAAGTTGGAAATAATCAAAAACAGTTGCATTGTCATGACATTCGACGTACTGAATGGCTTGTTGAGGTTGGGTGAAATGAGCAGGTCCTAGCTTCCCGACATTTGCTGTTAGAATGTTAGCAAAATCATTTGCAGGATGTTGACTCTCACGACGGTGACCGGCTACAAGTGTTCTCTTGACCGTATCCCGGAAGTTATCACTGAAAAAGCCAAAGGCCGGTAATCGTTTCGCGTTGTACTGGTGAGCGAGCTGTTCTTCAGAGAGGCCTGTATCCATCTTCCACCCTTCGCCATAGAGATAGATGTTAGGATAGAGTTCACGGAGTTCTTCTGCAATCTCTGTCATGGTTGGAATGTCTAGGATTCCCATCAAATCAAAGCGAAAACCATCAAAGCCGTAGAGGGAAACCCATTGTTTGAGGGATTGCTTAATATACTGTCTCACCATGGAGCGTTCACTTGCCACGTCATTTCCACAGAAGGTTCCATTGGTCCGCTCTCCCTCTGCATTATAGCGGTAGAAATAACCAGGAACGATCTGTTCAAAAGCGTATTCATCTGCCTTGTAGACGTGATTGTAGACTACATCCATGATGACACTCAGATTGGCCTGATGATAGGTGTCAATGGTGTCTTGGAGCTCCAGGATTCGCGCATAAGGATCGTTAGGATCGCTCGCATAGCTTCCTTCTGGAACATTGTATTGGACAGGATCATAGCCCCAGTTGTAGGCTTTCCATTGATCCTCTTCATCGACACTACCGAAATCGTAGACAGGAAGTAACTGTACATGGGTAATTCCCAGTTTTTGAAGGTAATCAAATCCAAGGACCTGGCCATTGAGTTGGGGCGACTCTGTCAAGCCTTTAAACTTACCCGGGTGTTTAAAGCCAGCCTCTTTTTGGACAGAGAAATCACGAACACTCATCTCGTAGATGATCGCTTCTGTCGGGTCTAATTGACGAGTGGCACGCGTGATAGGACGTGTGATCTTCTTCCGGTCGATGACGAAGCTATCTCCAGAGTTCGCCAAAGAGGATAGAGCATAGGGATCGTGAATCCGACGTTCTAGGCCATTGACACGAAACTCATAGTGGTAGGCCGCTCCTTCCCAATCCCCTTTGAGTACGAGTTCCCAGACACCGTTTTCCGTACGATTCATTGGATAGACCTGATCTTCGATATGAAGGGTCACGTTTTGCGAAATGGGTGCCCAGAATTTAAATTGCGTCTGACTTGATGTGTAGAAACTTCCTAGATCTTCTCCACTATAGGTGAAGGTTTGATCAAAAATGGGTTTGCGAACAATTTGACGATAGTGGAGAATAGAAGAATTTCCAGCAGCATCGTAGATGGTGTACTCTTCTCCAAGTTCAAGCGGAATAGGGCTTAAGAAATAGTCTCCTGTATCAGTCGCTCCACTTGACGTTTTGACAGGGATTAAGGCAAGACGACCTTGGTTTGTTTCCAAATAAAAAGGAAGGATATGCTCCTCTCCTTTTTGGATACGAATCAGGTCTTGGTCATCTAAATAAGCAGTAAATGAAGACATAGAGACTCCTAAAGTTTCGTAATGGTATGGTCAATCAATTGACGGTAGCAAACGGTTTTTCCTTCTTTATGATCCTTGATAATTTGTAGAATTGTCCGAACAGATTCACGTCCGAGTTCCACCGCATTGATGTCAATATAGGCTTCAATATCGAGTCGTGGCTTGATCGAATCAAAGGAAATAATCGGGATTGTCAGCTGGTGTTCTAATAGGTATTGGCGCACCCCTTCAGCAACGAGAATATCGGTTGTCATGATAGCATCTAACTCTGCTAGGGGAAGGCTCTCCATCATTTGATAAGAATTGTCTTCCAACATAAAACCAAATGAAAAATGAACAAGTTTTTCATCGAGAGGAACCCCTGCTTTTTGGAGAGCTTCTTTATAACCTTCGTAGCGGTCTTGGGATACAAACAGCTCTTTGTTTCCCCCGATAAAAGCAATTTTTCGATAGTTTTGTTGAATGAAATAATCCGTCGCATCAAATGCAGCCTTAATATTATCATTATCCACTAGCGATACAAAAGGAGAAGCTGCCTTTCCAAGGATGAGGAAGGGGAACTTGTCTTTGATCGCAAAGTCAACGAGGGGGTCATTCGGGTTGGAATAAAGGAAAATCAAACCATCTACACGATTTCCGTAGATGAGTTGTTTGAGGTTGTTGAGCCGACGTTCTTCATTTTGCCCCGTACAGATTTGGATGGCATAATCATTGTCTGAAGCGATCTGGGTAATCCCTCTTAAAACAGTTGGGAAGAAAGGATTCTGGTAGAAAACGTCACTATCGATTGGAAGGACTAAAGCAATGACTTGACTAGATTGACTGACAAGACTACGAGCATTAAGATTGGGATGATAGTCCAGTTCGACCATAGCCTCACGGACACGTTTTTTTGTTTCATCACTAATCGTGGATTTATTTTGGATGACGCGCGTGACAGTTGAAGGCGCGACGCCAGCGAGTTTCGCCACATCTTTGATGGTAACACGCATGAGAAAACCTCCTAGCGGTGATAGTCTGGATCACGGAAGTGGGTCTTATAAAATACCATAGCAAGATAGAGTACAAATAAGACATTTTGGATCATGATCGTCGTAGTAAATACTTGATGGAATAGTAAACTGATGAGGACACTTAGTAAAATAGGGAGTCCCAAGCAATTCAGAATACAATTGAAACATTCCTTGAAAGTTTGTAGTGAAAAGAGTCGAGATTTTCGTGTCAAGTAGAGGAAGAAAGATGCCCCTACGATGAGAATCAAATAATTGACTGTCGATAAGAAGCCAGAGAAAATCACGAGAAAGAGACTGACAGGGAGTCGATTTTCACGGAACCAATCGCTAGAGATAGCTTGAGTGAAGCTTTTTTTATCCCGGAGGCTCTCTTGATTGATAGCCTGGTATGAGATTGTAGCGAGTTCTTTATTTTCTTTTGAGATGATCAACTGTTTGCGATCAAAATGGAGTGTTAACTCCTTGCCCTCACTCGCCTTTGATTCTTGGCCTAAGACAACCTGTCCTTTTGAAGTCTTGTGTACAGGGTTAGTCCCTGTATAGGTGAGCTCTTGGTCTTTGATCACGACGTGTTCTTGGATATCTTTCATCACGTCTGTTGACAAAGGATCAAACACATCACTGACAAAGGTTGTCAAAGGATAGGTTTTGAGTTGAGCATTTTGAAGAGCCACTGGTATTAGTGTGATAGAGATCAGAAAGAAAGATGTAAAAATCATTTGGAACCAGCTCAGTTTTTTGCGGTTTGCAAAAGAAGAGCGGAAATTGAAGATACTTGCGAAATAATTAAAAGGATAGGGCATAAGATGACCTTTCTAAACATAAGAGTATCAGAAACGCAAAGAGAAATCTCTTTGATTGATTTTATTCTTAACGAAGGGTAGTAAAGCATCCACCATACTACCCTTAACTTAAAAATAAAATGTGTTTGAAATAAGGTTCTATTTTATCCTTTATCCCCACCAGCTGTCAAGCCTGAAACAAAGTTCTTTTGTAGGAAGAAGAATAAGATACAGATTGGAACCGCGATCAAAATCGCACCGGCTGCAAAGAAGGCGATTTTTTGATTTTTTTGGTCACTGATAAAGGTTTGAAGACCAACGGCTACCGTATAGTTCACTTCGTCACGAAGCAAGAATTTAGACAAGATATAGTCTCCGAAAGGCCCCATGAAAGCCCAAAGTGCTTGAACGGCAATCATTGGACGAACAAGAGGAAGGACGATTTGCCAGAAGCGACGGAAGTGTCCAGCTCCATCCAATTTCGCAGATTCATCGAGGGAAATTGGAACAGTATCGAAGTATCCCTTCATCAACCAAGCATTCATTGGGATACCACCACCAACATAAAGGAAGATCAAGAACCAAGGTTGGTTCAAGGCGTTCAGCATCAAAGCCATAACGAAGAAGGCTGTGAGGGCTGCCATGGTTGGGACCATTTGAATGATCAAGAAGAAGACTAAACTTTGTTTACGCGCCAAGAAATTGTAACGGCTGTATGCGTAACCTGCGAAGGTAACGATACTGGTTTGCACAATCATGGTGATAATGGCTATAACCAAGGTGTTCATATACCAAGTGCCATAAGGAGTTTCAGAGAAAAGTTTTGAGAAGTTATCAAAATTAAGATTGCCACTAAAATCAAGTGTAAAGGCACTGACATTCCCTGATTTGAAGGCTGATAGAACCGTAATCAACAATGGATAAATGATAACGATTGAAAGAACCACCATGTACAGGTAAGTCAAGAAATGATTGAGGCGGCGTTTAAATTGAACTGAATTTTTCATTTTATACATCCTCCATATCAAATGCATGTAGTTTCTTGAAGGCAATCATAGAGATTGAGATCACAATCACAGAGATAATCAAGGTTACCGCTGCGGCCATTGAATATTGAGGAGAAGTATTGGTTGTCAACTTATAGATCCAAGAGATCAAGATATCTGTAGATCCAGCGTTTCCTCCAACAGAACCAGGTCCTCCATCATTAAACAAGTAAATAATGGAGAAGTTGTTAAAGTTGAAGGTATATTGACTGATCAAAGTTGGAGCTGCAACAGCCATAATCATTGGGAAAGTGATGCTGCGGAATTTTTGCCAACCGTTGGCACCATCAATATAAGCAGCTTCGTAAAGATCGTTTGGAATCGATTGAAGAATCCCTAAAGTCAAGACGTAGATGTAAGGGAAGCCGAGCCAACCTTGCATCATAATCAAAGCAACTTTTGTCCAGGTAGGATCTGTTTTCCAAGGAATCAAAAGGCCATCTAAGAATGGGAAGATCTTCGCAAACAATGGGATAACTTGTGCATTAATGGCACCGACACTATCGTTAAACATATTTGAGAAAGTTAAGATAGTGATGAAGGCTGGAACAGCCCATGGGAGCAAGAAAATAACCCCAAAAATTCGTTTTCCTTTTACGAATGGTTGGTTTGCAACAATAGCGGTCAAGATACCGAGTGTGATCTGAAGAGTAGAAGCTGCGAGTGCCCAAATCAAGGTCCAGCCAAGAACAGATGTAAAGGCTGAGCGGAAGGTACTCAAGGTCCACATATTAGTGAAGTTTTGGAACCCGATCCAATCCAGCAAGGTTGTTGGAGCGGTATGTTTGAAGTCGTAGTTGGTAAAGGCGATCATCAAAGTTACTAAAACTGGGAAGATAATCGCAAATGTCATAGCAATGTATGAAGGAATGATCAATAAATATGGGAAGCCATTTTCATAGATGGCTTGAACCATTTCTTTTCCAGTTTTTGGAACAGCAATGCCATTGTTGATACGTTTTGCAACGGTTCCAGCATCCTTAATATTTAAGACATAAAATAGGAAGTAAACAATGGTAATGATCAAGTGGAAGGCGCCACGAATCAAGATAAAGAGAGAATTATCTTGCCCACGGACGGTTCCAAGTGTAACCAATTTCGCTAATTCTCCAGCTCCGATTCCTAGGAAATAGGCGAGAAAGAGAACAGTTACGGCAAGAAAAATATAGCCTTTGGTTTTTTGTTTGTTATAAATTTGCCCAAGACCCGGGATCAAAGAGAGCCACATAGCCTTTTTAGGGTTTTGTTCTGTAGTCATTCAAATCTCCTTATAATGTCCTTGCCAGAGAGCAAGAAGACAAGTTTGACAGTGATCTAGTAGAAGGTTCATAATTGAACATAAGAGGTTGGGACCTTGTCTCCAACCTCTTACTCACACCTAAAAACTGTCTTATTTGCTACCGAATTTTTGTTCGATGGTTTCTTTAATCAATTTCACTGCATCGTCAGCAGCATCTTTAGCAGATTTTTTACCGCTTACAGCATCGAAGAGCATAGTTGCAGCTGGATCCCAAACAGCACTCATTTCTGAGATATTTGGCATTGGTTGAGCGTTCTTGAATTGATCAACAACGGCAGTTGTCAATTCATCGTTTTTGCTAACCGCATATTTACGAGCTTCTGTGTTGGCAGGAACTTCATTTGTCTTGTCAAACAAAGCTTTTTGTTGGTCAGTATTTGTCAAGAAGTCAATGAATTTTTGAGCACCATCAAGGTTTTTCGCACCTGCAGGGATAACCCAAGCTTTACCACCACCAAAGGCAGAGTATTGTTTTCCGTTTGGAAGAGTTGGAATCGTTGCGACACCGTAGTTTACTTTAGCTTCTTTCAATGAAGCAGCTTTCCAAGGACCATCGATGATAGCAGCTGTTTTACCTTCTTGGAATTGTGTTTGGATGAAGTTAGCAGCACCTTTTGTATCTTGCAAACCTTTTGGCCATTTAGCATACCAAGTTTTTGCGTATTCGATACCGTCGACAGAACCCTGGTTGTTCAATCCAAGATCTTTAGGATCTGTACCATCTTTACCAAATACATAACCACCATTACCTGAAAGCAAACCGTAAGCATAGTAGAAGTTTGTCCAGTCAGTTAAGAAAGCAGTTGTTTTACCAGGTTCGCTAGCAAAATCGTACTTGCTGTCTTTTGCAAGATTTTCAAGGTCAGCAAATGTTTTTGGAGCTTCGCTTACAAGATTTTTGTTATAGTAGAGAACCAAAGTTTCGATGACAGCAGGTGCACCGTAAACTTTACCACCGTTTGTTACAAGAGCTTCAGTTGTTTTATCTGTATGGCTATCTTTGTTTAATGTAACTTCAGCCAATTGACCATCGTTACCAAGACCACCTACACGGTCGTATGGAGCCATCATTACGTCTGGAGCTTTTTTAGATTGGTTATCAAGAGAAAGCTTATCCAATCCCTCAAGAGCATCACCAGTCTTGATTTTAACTTTTACGCCATTTTCTTTTTCAAAAGCTTTTGCAGCTTCTTCAACATAAGATTTGTAGCCTTTGTCTACATAGACGTTGATTTCTTTACTTGCCTCAGAAGAACCTGATGAGCTATTGCTACAAGCAGCAAGTAAGAAGCCGGCAAAACCAACTGTACCAAGTACAGCAGCACTACGTAAAATTGTACGTTTCATGATTTATTCCTCCTAAAGAATAAAAAAAGATAATAATTAGAAACCGTTTTAGACAAACGTTTTCCTAAAACATCTTAAGTATATCACAAGGCGAAAACGTTTGCAAGTAGTTTTAAACAATTTTTTTAAAAATATTTTAATTCCGAACTTTCTTCTATAAAGTACATCAAATTTGTTGACATTAGCCAAAGGAAAGAATACACTAAGGGGGTGAGGACATTCTGAAAAAAGTTAAAAAAGTTTTTAAGAAATCCCTTGCAGAAAATAGGGAAAAAGTTTATAATAACATGGTACGCAAACGTTTTCGCAAAAATTGCGTAAACTGAGTTGCGCCTGTTCGATTTTTAACAAAGAGTAGAGCCGCTTGAGAGCTGGATACGACTCTGCAACGATACCCATACCGTGCACCGAATCGCAGGTTTCAAAGAAATAAAAAGAGGTGGTAACCCATGAAAAAACGTCAAAGTGGTGTTTTGATGCACATTTCTTCCCTTCCTGGACAATACGGGATTGGATCATTCGGTCAATCAGCATATGATTTTGTTGATTTCCTCGTTCGGACCAAGCAACGTTACTGGCAAATCTTGCCGCTTGGTACAACTAGTTATGGAGATTCTCCATACCAATCTTTCTCAGCTTTTGCTGGGAACACTCATTTTATTGATTTCGATCTTTTGATTGAACGAGGTTTGTTGACAGAAGCAGATCTTAAAGGAGTGGACTTTGGTCAAGATCCTACTCAAGTGGATTATGCAAAGGTTTTCGAACAACGTCGTCCGCTACTTGAAAAAGCCGTTGCGAACTTCTTGAAATCAGGTGATCAAAAAGAATTCCAAGCCTTTTGCGAAGCCAATGCTTCTTGGTTGGACCTATTTACAGAATACATGGCTATCAAAGAACACTTTGATTTAAAAGCCTGGACAGAATGGCCAGATGCAGCTATTCGTGCACGTGAACCAAAAGCTTTGGCTCAATACCGTGAAGAATTGGCGGATCAATTGACTTACCATCGTGTGACTCAATTCTTCTTCTTCCAACAATGGTTGGCCTTGAAAGCTTATGCCAATGATCATCACATTGAAATCGTCGGAGATATGCCAATCTATGTAGCGGAAGATTCAAGTGACATGTGGGCAAACCCTCATCTCTTCAAAACAGATGAAAACGTGAAAGCGACTTGCATCGCAGGATGCCCGCCAGATGAATTCTCAGCAACTGGTCAACTTTGGGGTAATCCGATCTATGACTGGGAAGCAATGGACAAAGATGGCTACCAATGGTGGATTGAACGCTTGCGTGAAAGCTTCAAGATCTACGATATCGTTCGGATCGACCACTTCCGTGGTTTTGAGTCTTACTGGGAAATTCCTGCTGGATCAGATACAGCAGCACCAGGTAAATGGGTTAAAGGCCCTGGCTACAAACTCTTTGCAGCTGTGAAGGAAGAGCTCGGTGATTTGAACATCATCGCTGAGGACCTTGGCTTTATGACGGATGAAGTCATCGAACTTCGTGAACGTACTGGCTTCCCAGGAATGAAGATTCTTCAATTTGCCTTCAATCCGGACGATGAAAGTATCGATAGCCCTCACTTGGCACCAAACAATTCTGTGATGTATACAGGAACACATGATAACAACACAGTTCTTGGATGGTACCGCAATGAAATCGACGATCCAACTCGTGAGTACCTTGCTCGTTATACTAACCGGAAAGAGTACGAATCTGTACCGCATGCGATGCTTCGAACAGTCTTTGCTTCCGTCAGCTTCATGGCGATTGCTACTATGCAAGACTTGCTCGAGTTGGATGGTTCAGCTCGGATGAACTTCCCATCAACTCTTGGTGGTAACTGGTCATGGCGAATGACAGCGGATCAACTGACTCCAGCTGTCGAGCAAGAATTGCTTGATTTCACTACGATCTATCGTCGTGAAAATAAAGACTTGAAAAAAGAAGTTAAAAAAGCAGAAAAATAATCTTTCCCCTATTAAAAAATTATTGAAATATAAGGAGACTTTCAACATGGAATCATTACAAAAATATGTGATTGATCATCATCAAAAAACAATCGCAGAATGTTCAAATGAAGAATTGTACATTGCCTTGCTAAATTACACGAAGCAAGCAAGTGCTCAAAAGAAAATCAATACTGGTAAGAAAAAAGTTTACTATATCTCAGCTGAGTTCTTGATCGGTAAACTCTTGTCTAATAACTTGATCAACTTGGGTCTTTACGACGATGTCAAACAAGAATTGTCAGATGCTGGTAAAGACTTGATCGAAGTAGAAGAAGTGGAATTGGAACCATCACTTGGTAACGGTGGTTTGGGACGTTTGGCAGCCTGCTTTATCGACTCTATCTCAAGCCTTGGTTTGACAGGGGATGGGGTTGGTTTGAACTATCACTTTGGTTTGTTCCAACAAGTATTTAAAAACAACCAACAAGAAACCATTCCAAACGCATGGTTGACTGACCAAAGCTGGCTCGTTCGTTCAAGTCGTAGCTACAAAGTGCCATTTGCACAGTTCACATTGACTTCTACCCTTTATGATATCGATGTCCCTGGTTATAAGGTTGATACGAAGAACCGTTTGCGTTTGTTCGACTTGGATTCAGTTGATTCATCTATTATTGAAGATGGTATTAACTTTGACAAGACAGATATCGCTCGCAACTTGACCCTCTTCTTGTACCCAGATGATAGTAACCGTCAAGGGGAATTGCTCCGTATCTTCCAACAATACTTCATGGTATCAAATGGAGCGCAATTGATCATCGACGAAGCTATCGAAAAAGGAAGCAACTTGCATGACCTTGCTGACTATGCTGTTGTACAAATCAACGATACTCACCCATCAATGGTCATCCCTGAATTGATCCGTCTTTTGACAGAACGTGGTATTGAAATGGATGAAGCCATCTCAATCGTTCGCAGCATGACGGCCTACACTAACCACACAATCCTTGCAGAAGCCCTTGAAAAATGGCCACTTGAGTTCTTGCAAGAAGTGGTCCCTCACCTAGTTCCGATCATTGAAGAATTGGACCGCCGTGTTCGCGCTGAATACAAAGATCCAGCTGTTCAAATCATCGATGAGAATGATCGCGTACACATGGCCCACATGGATATCCACTATGGATTTAGCGTAAATGGGGTAGCAGCACTTCATACAGAAATCTTGAAGAATTCTGAGTTGAAAGCCTTCTACGACATTTACCCTGAAAAATTCAACAACAAAACAAATGGGATCACCTTCCGTCGTTGGCTCATGCATGCCAACCCAACCTTGTCACATTACTTGGATGAGATCCTCGGACGTGACTGGCACCATGATGCATCTAAATTGGAAGACCTTCTTTCTTATGAAGATAAAGATGCAGTCAAAGCAAAATTGGAAAACATCAAGTCTCACAACAAACGGAAATTGGCTCGTTTCTTGAAAGACCATCAAGGTGTGGAAATCAATCCTAACTCTATCTTTGATACCCAAATCAAACGTCTTCACGAATACAAACGTCAACAAATGAACGCTTTGTATGTGATCCACAAATACTTGGACATCAAAGCTGGAAATATCCCTGCTCGTCCAATCACTGTTCTCTTTGGTGGTAAAGCAGCTCCTGCCTACACCATTGCACAAGATATCATCCACTTGATCCTTTGCTTGTCTGAAGTGATTGCAAACGATCCAGCAGTAGCTCCACACTTGCAAGTCGTTATGGTAGAAAACTACAACGTGACTGCTGCAAGCTACTTGATTCCAGCTAGCGATATTTCTGAGCAAATCTCCCTTGCTTCTAAGGAAGCTTCAGGTACTGGTAACATGAAATTCATGTTGAATGGTGCGTTGACACTTGGTACTATGGATGGAGCAAACGTGGAAATCGCTGAATTGGTTGGACGTGACAACATCTACATCTTCGGTGAAGATTCAGAAACTGTAATCGATCTATATGCGAAATCAGCATACAAATCAGCGGACTTCTATGAACGTGAAGCTATCAAACCATTGGTAGACTTCATTATCAGCGATGCCGTTCTTGCAGTTGGTAACAAGGAACGCTTGACTCGTCTTCACAAGGAATTGATCAATAAAGACTGGTTCATGACCCTTCTTGACTTGGAAGACTACATTGTAACCAAAGAACGCATGTTGGCTGACTACGAAGACCGTGATGCATGGTTGGATCAAGTGATCGTTAACATTGCGAAAGCAGGATTCTTCTCATCTGACCGTACGATCGCTCAGTACAATGAAGATATCTGGCACTTAAACTAATCATTAGTTGTTAGACCAAGGTTCTTAAGACCCTGGTCTTTTTCATTACTTCTTATTTGAGAACAGAAAGGGGAAGAAATTTAGAGAATGGACACTTCTGTAAAAAGTGCTGTTTTTTGATTTTTTCAGACTTGAAGGGGAGTATGTTACATAATTTTTTGCTATAACCTTCAACTTTAATCTGTTGGTATAAAAAAATGATTCCTCTTAAAAAGCGTTCCGATGAAATTTATAAAAAAAATATGTTGGTGAAAATATCTTGAAAATAAAGGATTTTTTCAATGATATTTATAGATATTTTCAAATAAATGATAGGGAAGAATCTGAAAGTTAGGAGTTTTATATTGCTAAATTTTTTAAAGTAAAATAAATTAACAAATATTTTAAAATAGTTGATTGTAATACAATAGAGTTAACTGGCAGTAGCGTATTTTAGCCTCTACGGTGAGATTTTTTAAAACGATAAATTGCAAGAATAAGTGCAACATTTACTTGAACTCATCCTCTAGAGCTTCACAAGCAGTCCTGTAAGCTAAACATTTTCATGGTCGGTGATTGATATCATATAAAGCCTTGTTCGAATCCTCATCAGAGATAGTGGCTAAGTCTGTTTTCTTTGGGAAATATTCTCTTAGTAAGCCACTTGCGTTTTCATTACTTCCTCTCTGCCAGGATGAATACACATACGGAGGAAATGATGATATTATCGAAAGCTACACAGTAGTCCCAACTCCTGAAGTTCCAGAACAGCCTGTACAACCTGCGGAACCACAAACACCTGTGCTTCCAAATACAGGTACAGAAAGCTCAACTGCAGCTGTTCTTGCAGGTGCGATAGCTGGATTGCTTGCTCGCAAGAAAAAAGAAGATTAATTCTTATTTCATTCGTTCATTCATCTAAATAGAGAAAGTCAGAAGGCAAGTCCTTCTGGCTTTTTTGATGGAGTGATGACCAAATAGTTGTGAAAAAGGACAGAATAGTTCTTGGATAAGGAAAGAACGTGGCTTTTAAAGACCAAATAGTGTAGAAATGAAGCAGAATAGAAATAATCTACTGAAATAGAGAAAAATCAGCTATACTAGTCCTGTTCGAATGAAAGTTTATAGGACTCCGTTATATCTCTAATCATTCCAATTATACAGTTGCGATGTCTTTTTCATCTTTTGCACACATTATTTTCCAAATGAATTTCATTTGAACGTATCAGTGATCAGGCGAGTGCTTCCATAGTTTGAGGCGCTTGCCTTTCTATCTGTATCGCGATATAATAGGTTGTAAGAAATGAAAAGGAGTTTGTATGAAAAAGAAACCTATCTATCTTTACATCCTGTTATTTTTCTCTACGGTTGGAACCCTAACATCAGCTGTGTCAACCTTTGGAGCTTCAAAGAGCTTTGAATTGACAGATGACTTTGCAAAACAACTTGGCTTAACGACAGCTCAAGACAAGGCGGACTACTTAGCCTATTATGGCAAATCAGCACAAGCCAATCAGTCTCCGCTTGCCTTTTTATTTGTTTCGCTGATTCTTATCGCTTTGCTTGCAACTTTCTATTTCCTCTTTATGAAGGAGGATCTGCTAACAGCCCATTATACTTATTTGGGGCAGATTTTGCTAAACCAAGTATTCTCTTGCTATAATTATCTTGCAGGACGTCCACTATTAGCTAGTTTTTCAAACTCAGCGCTTCGTCAACGATATCTAGCATCTTCATTCCTTGCTTTGTTACTCTTGACCGCTTTGAACCTTCTCTTCTTTGGGATTATCTTGTATAAAACCTTGCGTTTGAGAAAAGCTCAAGCTAGGGCATAATAGATGAGTGTGAATAAAGCTCTCTTAAAGGATAAGAGAGCTTCTTGATTGGAGAAAAAAGATGAAAGTATCCTTTGTTTATATTAGTCTGAGTGGGAATACAGAGAGTTTTGTCCGCCGTTTAAGTGACTATTTGCTGGAAGCCCATCCTGAACTTGAAATCGAGAAAGTTCATGTGAAAGACCTGGTCAAAGAGGGCCAGCCCTTCTTTGAAATGACCAATCCTTTTATTACTTTTTTGCCAACCTATTTGGAGGGTGGAAATGGTGTTGACAATGGCGATGTGGAAATTTTGACGACAGATGTCGCAGATTTTATTGCTTATGGAGACAATGCCAGCAAGTGCTTAGGAGTGGTTGGATCAGGCAATCGGAATTTTAACAATCAATATTGTTTAACCGCTAAGCAATACAGCCAACGCTTTGGTTTCCCCATGTTAGCCGATTTTGAAATGCGGGGGATGTTGGGAGATATTAAAAAAGTAGCGGCCATTGTAGAAGATTTATACCATCTTTAAAACAGAAGAACCAAGCCTAAGCTTGGTTCTTATTTGTTGCGACTGAATAGAAGAGGAGTCATGTTTTGTATGACTCCTCTTTTACGCTTTATTTTAATTTTTCTGTGATTTCTTTAGCAAGTAGGAGCCCTAATCGATAGTCTTTGTTGATGGCATGGATAACATCGTTGATATTGTCGGTCTCTTGGATTTTTTCCTTGATGCTATCTTTGAAAGCTTGATCTTTCAAGAGTTGTTCTTGTAAGAGCCGTTGTAGTTTTTCTCTTTCGTACTTGTTAAATAAAAAGAGGACCACTAAACTGATGAGGATTAAGATGTAAACGGTTTGATTCATAGATTTCTCCTGTATATAAAGGATCTGAAAAGGTAGAGAATGAAGGGCATTGGACATGAGAAAAGGAGTGAGAAAGAACTAAGTTTAAATGCATTTAGTTCTTTCTCACTCCCAGAAGAGATATTCTACTGATCAACAATTAGATAAGAAATTACATTTTCTCAGGTGCATCGACACCAAGTAAGCGAAGGGCTTCTTTCAAAACAACTGCTGTTGAGTAGCTAAGAGCAAGACGGCTATCGCGTTCTGGGCTTTCATCCAAGATACGAGTGTGAGCATAGTACTTGTTGAAGGCTTGAGCCAAGTTAATCGCATATTTAGCGATCAAGGATGGGTCATAGTTTTCAGCGGCACGTTTGACAACACGAGAGAAATCTTGGAGAAGCTTGATGATTTCCCAGCTTTCTGGGTCGCTCAAGCTGTAAGTTGCATCTGTTGATGGGGTGAAGTTAGCTTTGCGAAGGATGGATTGGATACGAGCATAAGCGTATTGAACGTAAGGTCCAGTTTCTCCTTCAAAGGATACCATGGCTTCAAGGTCAAAGTCATACCCGTTGCGACGGTCAGTCTTCAAGTCATAGAATTTAACCGCACCAACACCGACTGCATGTGCCACTTCTTCTTTGTTTTCAAGTTCAGGATTCTTCTCTTCGATTTGAGCTTTGGCACGAGAGATAGCTTCTTGAAGAGTTGGTTCGAGCAGGATGATATTTCCTTTACGAGTTGACAATTTTTGGCGGTTTTTTGTCACCAAACCAAAGTCAACGTGAACCATATCATCGCTCCAGTCAAATCCCATTTTCTTCAAAACAGCTTTCAACTGACGGAAGTGGTTGGATTGTTCTTGACCTACAGCATAGATGTTTTTCACAAAGTTGTAAGTCCGAGCACGGTACATAGCGGTTGCGATATCACGAGTGATATAAAGAGTGGCACCGTCTGATTTCTTAATCATAGCTGGTGGAAGGTTGACATCATCCAACTCAACGATGCTAGCCCCTTTAGACTCTTTCAACAAGCCTTTTTCTTCAAGGATTTGGACAGCTTCATCCATCTTGTCATTGTAGAAAGCTTCTCCGTTTAAGCTATCAAACTCAACACCGAGTAGTTTGTAGATACGGTTGAATTCCACCAAACTCTCGTCACGGAACCATTGCCACAATTCAGTCGCTTCTGGATCTCCATCTTCCAATTTCTTGAACCAGAGACGTCCTTCTTCATCAAGCTCAGGATCGTTTTCAATTTCAGCATTGATACGAACGTAAAGTTTTAGCAATTCATCGATTGGGTTGGCTTCGACAGCTTCCTTGCTACCCCATTTTTTGTAAGCGACCATCAAGAGGCCGAACTGTTTACCCCAGTCTCCCAAGTGGTTGATTTTAATCGTGTTGTAGCCCATTTTGCGGAAGATGTTTGAAAGAGCATCCCCGATAACAGTTGAACGCAAGTGACCAACTGAGAATGGTTTTGCGATGTTTGGGCTTGAAAGGTCGATGGTGATGTTTTGACCATGTCCTTCGTCTTGTTGGCCGTAGTCTGCTCCTGCTTCAATGACAGATTTGATCACCTGATCAGAGATCTTAGATTTGTCTAAGAAGAAGTTCACGTAAGGTCCAGTTGCAACGACTTTTTCGAAGGCGCTTTGGTCGATCTTTTCAGCAATATCTGCAGCGATTGCTTGAGGAGCCTTGCGTTCCACTTTTGCAAGTGAGAAGGCTGGAAAAGCAATGTCACCAAGTTCAGATGATTTTGGTTGTTCAAGCAAGTTTAAAATAGCATCTTGGTCAAGAGATTCAATCACTTTGGCCAATTCACTAGCAATGAGTTCTTTATTGTTCATATTAGCTCCTTAGTCCTTTTAACTATTATTTTAACACAATTCTGAGCGAATTTTCAATTTTTTTGGTATAATTTAAAGTATATTTATTCAAAAGTGGAGGTCCAATGAAAAAGACAGAACGACACCTTTTGATTCAACAGATGATTCGAAATGAAAAACTGTCCACGCAAAAAGAGATTCAGGATCGTTTAGAAGCAAAAGGAATTGCAGTAACTCAAACGACCCTCTCACGTGATTTGCGGGATCTAGGTCTGGTCAAGGTGAAGCGAAAAGATCAATTGTATTATATTTTGCCAAATGAGCCTGAGGTGGCAGAGATTTATATTATGCTGTCCAGCCATGCCAAGTCTGTCTCACGGGCAGAATTCACCTTGGTCTTGCGGACAGAGCTAGGAGAAGCGGCTCTCTTGGCCAACGGTGTAGATGAAATGTCAGATGAGCGTATTTTGGGAACAGTAGCAGGGGCCAATACCCTCTTGATTGTTTGTCGAGACCAAGATGCAGCCATTGAAATTCAAAATGAAATTTTAGGGATGATGCAGTAGTCAAGCCCCGTTGGAGAGAAAGAGAGATGTCAAAAGGAGGAAGATAGTGAGCTATCTACTCCTGTTTTCATCTATGGAGCTTGCGTCAGAAAATGATGCGAGAGTAAGGAATAAAGAAGTATGGCAGTAGAGAAAATATCCCCTGGAATGCAGCAGTATCTAGATATCAAAAAAGACTATCCGGATGCCTTTTTGCTGTTTCGAATGGGAGATTTTTACGAATTATTTTATGAAGATGCAGTGAATGCAGCTCAAATTTTAGAGATTTCCTTAACCTCACGGAATAAAAATGCAGAGAATCCGATCCCCATGGCGGGTGTTCCCTACCACTCGGCCCAGCAGTATATTGATGTTCTCATTGAACAGGGGTATAAGGTCGCGATTGCAGAACAAATGGAAGACCCCAAAGAAGCCAAAGGGGTCGTTAAGCGTGAAGTCGTACAGGTGATTACGCCGGGGACAGTGGTGGATTCGACCAAGCCAGATAGTGAGAACAACTTCCTGGTTGCTTTGGATCGTTCAGGAAATGATTATGGGCTAGCCTATATGGATCTGGTGACAGGAGAGTTTCAGGTGACGACCCTCAATGACTTTAGCATGGTTTGTGGAGAAATCCGCAATTTACGTGCGCGTGAGGTGGTCCTGGGTTATGAGTTGCCAGAACAGGAAGAGCGTGTGTTTGTGAGCCAGATGAATCTCTTGCTGTCACATGTAGAGACGGCGCTCGACGATGTTCAACTCTTAGGGGATCAGTTGAGTGAGCTCGAAAAGAAAACGGCTGGAAAACTTCTCCAGTATGTCTACCAGACACAAATGCGGGAATTGAGCCACCTCAAAAAAGCCCATCATTATGAGATTTGCGATTTCTTGCAGATGGACTTTGCGACCAAGGCTAGTCTTGATTTGACAGAGAATGCTCGGACTGGGAAGAAGCATGGTAGCTTGTATTGGTATTTGGATGAAACCAAGACGGCCATGGGAGGTCGTTTGTTGCGCTCCTGGATTCAGAAACCCTTAGTCGATTTGAAACGGATTCGAGAGCGCCAGGACATCATTCAGGTCTTTATGGATCATTTCTTTGAACGGAGCGATTTGACCGACAGCCTCAAAGGGGTCTATGACATTGAACGCTTAGCGAGTCGGGTTTCCTTTGGTAAGATCAATCCTAAGGATCTCTTGCAGCTAGGAGATACTCTGGGTCATGTGCCGACGATCAAGTCGATTCTACTGGGGATTGGTGATCCGGTCTTAGATGTCTTGATTGCACGCTTGGATGAACTTCCCGAGTTGCACCGCTTGATTACCTCAGCTATTGCTCCGGAAGCGTCTGCTGTTATTACAGAGGGAAATATTATCCGAACTGGGTTTGACGACCAATTGGACCAGTACCGTCTTGTTCTCCGGGATGGTACTGGTTGGATTGCTGAGATTGAGGCCAAGGAGCGCGAAGCCAGCGGCATTACAGGTCTAAAGATCGATTACAACAAGAAGGATGGCTACTATTTCCATGTCACCAATTCTCAATTGAGTCACGTTCCTGCTCACTT
This sequence comes from Streptococcus sp. S1, assembly GCF_034137685.1. Taxonomy (NCBI): domain Bacteria; kingdom Bacillati; phylum Bacillota; class Bacilli; order Lactobacillales; family Streptococcaceae; genus Streptococcus; species Streptococcus dentalis. The sequence continues at coordinate 493,948 of NZ_CP139418.1, forward strand.
TTTCCGCAAGGCGACCTTGAAAAATTCAGAACGCTTTGGTACGGAGGAATTGGCACGCATTGAAGGAGATATGCTAGAGGCGCGTGAGAAGTCTGCTAATCTGGAATATACGATTTTTATGCGGATTCGTGAAGAAGTTGGTAAGTATATCCAACGTCTGCAACAGTTAGCTCAGGCGATTGCGACGGTTGATGTTTTACAAAGTTTAGCCAGTGTCGCTGAGTCGCAACAGTTGAATCGTCCCTTCTTTCATGAAGAACGACGAATCGCGATCGACAAAGGCCGCCATCCGGTTGTTGAGAAAGTGATGGGAGCCCAGTCCTATATTCCTAATAGCATCTTTATGGATGAAGAACGGGACATTCAGCTGATTACGGGGCCAAATATGAGCGGGAAGTCTACCTATATGCGCCAATTGGCGATCATTGTGATTCTTGCCCAAATTGGCTCTTATGTTCCAGCGCAAAGGGCTGAATTGCCAATTTTTGATGCGATTTATACCCGGATCGGAGCTGCTGATGACCTGGTATCGGGTCAGTCTACCTTCATGGTGGAAATGATGGAAGCCAATCACGCCATTCGCAAGGCAACGCCTCAGTCCTTGATTTTATTTGATGAGTTGGGACGGGGAACGGCGACCTATGATGGGATGGCTCTCGCCCAGTCCATCATCGAATATATCCATGATCGGACCGGAGCCAAAACCTTGTTTGCGACCCATTACCATGAGTTGACGTCTCTCTCAGAGACCTTGTCCCGTTTGGAAAATGTTCATGTTGCGACCTTGGAGCGAGATGGTCAGGTTACCTTCTTGCACAAGATTGAACCCGGCCCAGCGGATAAGTCCTATGGGATTCACGTGGCCAAGATCGCTGGTTTGCCAGAAGAATTATTGAAGCGGGCGGATGCGATTTTGACCAAGCTCGAAGGACAAGCCCAGCAAGTACCGCTTGCGGATGCAACTCCTAAAAAGGAAGTGTCTTCGCAGGTTGCTGAACAAATGTCCCTCTTTGAGGAGGAGACAGAAAATACGGTGATCACAGAATTGAAGAATCTGGATCTCTACAATATGACTCCGATGGAAGTCATGATGGCAGTCGCCGAATTGAAAAAGAAATTGTAAAAAGAAGATCCTCGTAATAGCGAGGATCTTTTATTGAAGACAAAGTCATCTTAGAAACTTTCCTTAGGTGAGTACGGACGTCAGCGAACTTCTTCGAAGTTCCAAGACTAATTATTGAGCCTAAGGTCTCAATAATTCCGAGTGCCTGAAACAATTGTGTTTCAGGCACTTTTCTCACAGCGGAAAGTTTCAGTAGATGATTGAATAACTATAACGAGTATAATTTTTATAGAATTTATTAGATTTGTATAAATGAACAGTTTATCTCCACTTTCAGATCCTCGTAGCACTGAGGATCTTTTTGCTTAGTGGTTAGCAATGCTTTGATTGATTTCTTGGACTTGTTTTTTATAAAAATGATAGGAGACCAACCAGATGATCACGTAAACGAGGGTGAATTCGACAATGAGTGAGAGGTAAAATCCGAGTCTTGCTGGGAACCAGCCGGCTAACGTAGCTAGGGGAATAAAGCCAAGCAACATGAGCAAGTAGTGGCTCAGAGTAGCCCGTAAGAGGCTCCAGTCTTTTTGAAAGAGAAGACTTCCGAAGCTAAAGAGGACCCCAATTGCACCCCAAACGAGGGCACAATAGAGCATGACCAGTGAGCCGTGAACATGATGCAAGAACATCCAGCGGCCGACTGCAGAGTTGGGGCTTAAGGGAAGGTACAACTCAGGTGAGAAGAGGTAGGAAAAGAAGATGGATAAGATGAGCCCGATGAAAATCCCTTTTAGGGCGTCAGAAAAAGATTGTTTTAGCATGATAATTTCTCCTTAATGGCTTTCAAGTAACGACGGGAGGAGTAGGTCAGACTCCCGTTTTTAAGATGGATTTGCACAGATCCTCCACCGGTAAAGTGCAGGTGATCGATGGATTGGGTGTTGATAATTTCAGATTGGGAAATTTTGAGAAAGAAGGTCGGCAAGTCTTCAGATAGCTGATAGAGTGGTCCAGTCAGAATAAATTGATCTGTCATGGTCTCACCAATTACTTGCCGATTTTCAATGTAAAAACGTTGGAATAGCTGGCTTTCGATCAGGTAAGCTTCCCCATCCTTTTTGGCACGTAAGCGCCCTTTTTGATCCAATTCTTCCACAAAGTCACGGATTTTCTCAACACGCGCAGACAGTGCAGGTGCTGTGATCATCACCGCTTCTTCTTGGAAGTTGGAATCAATGTGTACTTCTACTTTCATAAGATATTTTCTCCCTCCTTTGGGTAAAGTCGGTTGGTCTGCTAGCCCGGCTCCTTCTTTACACTACTATTAAACACTTTTTCCAAAGGGAAGACAAGGAGATTTGTCTATGTGGTCGTTTTCTTTGCCTATGCGGTTTTTAAGGAAGAAGATGGGACTGTCCTCTATTTTTTAAGAAAGGGAGTCTTGTAGATCTGTGGTATAATAGAGCTACATGTATCGGTGAAAAAATAGGTAAAGGAGCAGACATGTCACAGATTATTGAATTGCCAGAAGTCCTCGCCAATCAGATTGCGGCAGGTGAAGTAATTGAACGACCTGCAAGCGTGGTCAAGGAATTGGTTGAAAACTCGATCGATGCTGGAGCTAGCCAGATCGTTGTTGAAATCGAAGAAGCAGGATTGAAGTCGATTCGGATTACAGACAATGGGGAAGGAATTGCGCATGATGAGGTCGCTTTAGCCCTCCGTCGACATGCGACCAGTAAGATCAAAAGTCAAGCGGATCTTTTTCGTATTCGAACGCTTGGTTTTCGTGGTGAGGCCATGCCTTCCATTGCTTCTGTCAGTATTCTAACCCTTCTAACGGCGCAAGAAGGAGCTGCCCACGGGACCAAATTAGTCGCAAAGGGTGGCGAAATTGAGGAAGTGGAGCCAGCGACAAGTCCTGTCGGGACCAAGATCACAGTAGAAGATCTCTTTTTTAATACACCTGCTCGTCTCAAGTATTTAAAGAGCCAGCAGGCAGAGCTATCCCATATCGTGGATATTCTCAATCGCTTGAGCTTGGCCCATCCTGAGATTGCCTTTACCTTGATCAATGATGGAAAAGAAATGACCAAAACAGCGGGGACGGGTAATCTCCGGCAAGCCATTGCAGGTGTCTATGGCCTGGCGTCTGCTAAGAAGATGGTGGCTATTGAAAATCGCGACCTAGATTTTGAAGTGACGGGCTTTGTGTCTTTGCCTGAATTGACTCGTGCCAATCGCAATTACATCAGTCTCTTTATCAACGGCCGTTACATCAAGAATTTCTTGCTCAATCGGGCTATTTTAGATGGCTACGGTAGTAAACTCATGGTGGGGCGCTTCCCACTCGCGATCATTAATATCCAGATCGACCCTTACTTAGCCGATGTCAATGTTCACCCGACCAAGCAAGAGGTTCGTATCTCCAAAGAACGAGAACTGATGGCCTTGATTTCCCAAGCGATTGCGAACGCTTTGAAAGAGCAGGACCTGATTCCGGATGCTCTAGAAAATCTAGCCAAGTCGACTATTCGTCGAACAGAAAAGCCAGTACAGACGACCCTGCCTTTAAAAGAAAACCGCCTCTATTATGACCGAGAGAGTCAAGATTTCAAGCTTCGACCAGAGGTGGCAGATCCTCAACGGGCTCTAGCAGATGAGACTGCTACTGAAGCTAGAATCCAAGAAAACCCAGTAGAAAAACCGACAAGCGCGATCAAGTTTGCGGAAAGAAAGGCTGTGGTTTATGATGAACTGGATCACCCAGAGCTGGATCTGGCTAGTCTAGACAAGGCCTATGATAAGTTGGATGGGGAAGAACATTCGACTTTCCCAGAGTTGGAATATTTTGGTCAGATGCATGGAACCTATCTCTTTGCCCAAGGCAATGGGGGCCTTTATATCATTGACCAGCACGCGGCCCAAGAGCGGGTCAAATACGAAGAATACCGGGAGAGCATCGGGGACGTAGACGGCAGTCAGCAACAACTGCTAGTGCCTTATATCTTTGAGTTCCCTGCAGACGATCTAATCCGCCTACAACAGCGCAAACACCTCCTAGAGGAAGTGGGCGTCTACTTAGAAGAATACGGAGCTAACCAGTTGATCTTGCGGGAGCATCCGATCTGGATGAAGGAAGAAGAGATCGAGTCGGGCATCTATGAGATGTGTGACATGCTCCTCTTGACTAAGGAAGTGTCCATCAAGAAATACCGGGCTGAGTTGGCCATCATGATGTCCTGCAAACGCTCCATCAAGGCCAACCACATGCTGGACGATTACTCTGCACGCGACCTGATCTATCAACTGTCCCAATGTGACAACCCTTATAACTGCCCTCATGGCCGTCCGGTTTTGGTTAACTTTACCAAGTCAGATATGGAAAAGATGTTCCGACGTATTCAGGAAAATCACACCAGTTTACGGGAATTGGGCAAATATTAATCAAACAATAAAGGAAGATTATGTACGAATACATTAAAGGAATTTTAACAAAAATCACCGCTAAATACATCGTGGTAGAAACAGCTGGAATTGGCTATCTCTTGCATGTGGCCAATCCCTATGCCTACTCTGGTAAAATGAACCAAGAGGTGCACGTCTATCTGCACCAAGTGGTTCGGGAAGACGCTCACCTTCTCTATGGCTTTGCGACCGAAGAAGAGAAACAGCTCTTTTTAAACTTGATCTCAGTCTCTGGGATTGGACCTGTCTCAGCTCTGGCCATCATTGCTGCGGATGACAATGCAGGCCTTGTCCAAGCCATCGAAAGCAAGAACATCACCTACTTGACCAAGTTTCCAAAGATCGGCAAGAAAACAGCCCAACAGATGGTGCTGGACTTGGAAGGTAAGATCAATCTTGATCTAGAAGATGCACCGGCTCAGTCCAAAGCCAAAGTTGCAGAAGAAAATCAAGCCCTGGAAGAAGCTATGGAAGCCATGTTGGCATTGGGCTACAAGGCAACGGAACTTAAGAAAATCAAGAAATTCTTTGAAGGAACTTCTGATACAGCTGAAAACTACATCAAGTCTGCCCTTAAGATGTTGGTGAAATAGGAGAAGAGGATGCCAAAACGTTGTGGATGGGTTAAAATGAACAACCCTCTCTATGTAGCCTACCACGATGAGGAGTGGGGCCAACCTCTCCATGATGACCAAGCGCTTTTTGAGTTGCTCTGTATGGAGGCCTATCAGGCTGGCCTATCTTGGGAAACGGTGCTCAATAAACGCCAGGCCTTCCGTCAAGCTTTTCATGGTTACCAAATTCAAGCTGTTGCAGAGATGACGGATGAAGAGCTAGAAGTTTTGATGAATAATCCAGCAATTATCCGCAATCGTGCCAAGATCTTTGCGACACGGGCTAATGCTCAAGCCTTTCTACAAGTCCAGGAAGAATTTGGATCGTTTGATGCCTATCTTTGGTCTTTTGTCGATGGGAAAACCATCGTCAATGATGTTTCAGATTACAGTAAAGCACCAGCTAAGACGACTTTATCTGAGAAATTATCCAAGGATCTCAAAAAACGTGGTTTTAAGTTCACCGGACCAGTCGCAGTTTTATCCTTCCTACAAGCAGCAGGCCTAGTTGATGACCATGAGAATGATTGTGAATGGAAATAGGAACAATAAAAAGTCGCAGGTTGCGACTTTTTTAAATAATTTAGGAAATTGTGTTAAAATGAAATGAAAATTACGAATAGTATAAGTGGGAGGCACCATGAAGGCGGAAATTATTGCAGTTGGAACAGAAATTCTAACAGGACAAATTGTGAACACCAATGCTCAATTCTTGTCTGAAAAATTGGCTAGTTTAGGGATTGATGTCTATTATCATGTGGCGGTAGGAGACAATGAAGGTCGTCTCTTCTCGACCATTGAGACGGCTTCAAAACGCAGTGATTTGGTGATTTTATGTGGTGGACTTGGGCCAACAGAGGATGATTTGACCAAGCAAACCCTTGCTAAGTTTTTAGGGAAAGAACTGGTTTTTGATCCAACAGCGCTTGCCAAACTCGACACCTTCTTTGCCAGTCGCCCTGATTATGTCCGGACGCCCAATAATGAGCGACAAGCACAATTGATTGCCGGTTCAATCCCCCTTCAAAACCGTACAGGTCTCGCGGTTGGAGGTTTGATTGAAGTCAATGGTGTGACCTATGTCGTTCTACCTGGTCCACCAAGTGAGTTAAAACCCATGGTCAATGAACAATTGGTGCCTCATTTGACAACAGGGGAAGAGCTTTTTTCAAGAGTCTTGCGCTTCTTTGGGATTGGGGAAAGCCAGCTGGTTACGATCCTAGCAGATATCATTGAAAAGCAGAGTGATCCGACGGTTGCCCCTTATGCCAAGACGGGAGAAGTAACCTTGCGTCTATCTACAAAGGCGAAGGATCAAGCTTCAGCGGATGCTAAGCTCGATGTCTTAGAAAAGGAAATCTTATCCCGTCATACTCTGGATCATCAACCCTTGCAAGAGTTGTTTTACGGTTATGGGGATGACAATTCGATGGCCAAGGTGGCCTTTGATCTTTTGAAACAGGCTGGTAAGACCATTACAGCTGCAGAAAGCCTGACGGCCGGCCTTTTCCAAGCGACTTTGGCAGATTTTTCAGGTGCGTCCAGCATCTTCGCGGGTGGTTTTGTCACCTATAGTTTGGAAGAAAAAAGCAAGATGTTGTCTATTCCAGCTCAAGAGTTAGAGCAACATGGAGTGGTGTCTCATTTTACAGCTCAAGCCATGGCTTCACAGGCCCGTAAGTTAACAGGATCCGATTATGGTGTTAGCCTGACCGGAGTTGCGGGGCCAGATAGTCTAGAAGGGCACCCAGCAGGGACTGTCTTTATCGGACTTGCGACTCCGAATGGAGTGGATAGTGTCCAAGTTAATATCGCTGGACGTAGCCGGGCGGATGTCCGCGAAATTGCAGTCCTTCATGCCTTTAATTTGGTGCGCTTGGCTGTATTAAATGGTGAAAATTTGGTATAATGAAGCTTGTGCCAAATGAAGAATAATTCTAAAAATGGATAGGAAATATGCCTTTCAAATGGCGGAAACCGTTGGTGAGTTGCATGAATTTCCTGTATAGTAAAAACATAGGAGAAAAGAATGGCGAAAAAACAGAAAAAATTAGATGATATCTCTAAAAAATTTGGAGATGAGCGTGAAAAAGCGCTCAATGATGCCCTGAAGTTGATCGAAAAGGATTTTGGTAAGGGATCGATCATGCGTTTGGGCGAACGTGCAGAGCAAAAGGTACAAGTCATGAGCTCTGGTTCCTTGGCGCTTGATATTGCCTTGGGTGCTGGTGGTTATCCAAAAGGTCGGATCATCGAAATCTATGGTCCAGAATCATCTGGTAAAACAACCGTTGCCCTCCATGCAGTAGCCCAAGCACAGAAAGAAGGGGGCATTGCTGCCTTTATCGATGCCGAGCATGCCTTGGATCCATCTTATGCAGCAGCTCTTGGGGTCAATATCGACGAACTTCTCTTGTCTCAACCAGACTCAGGGGAACAAGGACTTGAAATTGCTGGTAAATTGATCGACTCTGGTGCGGTTGATTTGGTGGTTGTCGACTCTGTTGCGGCCTTGGTCCCACGTGCGGAAATCGATGGAGATATCGGAGATAGCCACGTTGGTTTGCAAGCGCGGATGATGAGCCAAGCTATGCGTAAACTCGGAGCTTCTATCAATAAGACGAAGACCATTGCCATCTTTATCAACCAATTACGTGAAAAAGTTGGGGTCATGTTTGGGAACCCTGAAACCACACCTGGTGGTCGTGCCCTTAAATTCTATGCTTCTGTCCGTCTAGATGTTCGTGGAAATACTCAAATCAAGGGGACTGGGGACCAAAAAGATACCAACGTTGGTAAGGAAACTAAGATCAAGGTTGTGAAGAACAAGGTGGCTCCACCGTTCAAAGAAGCTATGGTTGAAATTATGTACGGGGAAGGAATTTCACGTACAGGTGAGTTGGTGAAGATTGCAACAGATTTGGATATCATCCAAAAAGCGGGTGCGTGGTACTCCTATAACGGCGAAAAAATTGGTCAAGGATCTGAAAATGCTAAGAAATTCTTGGCTGACCACCCAGAAATTTTTGACGAAATCGACCACAAGGTTCGGGTTCATTTTGGTTTGATCGAAGAAGACGAAGCAGTGAAAACCCTTGATAAAACTGAAGAAGCAGCTCCTGTCGTAGAAGAAGTAACTCTAGATTTAGATGACGCGATTGAAATTGAAGATTAATTTTTTTCAAAATAGGTCGCTAGACTGATGGTTTTTGTGTTATAATTTAATACGATAGTATTATCGTGTGGCGAAAGGAGTGCATGCATGATTAAAATTTATACAGTGTCAAGTTGTACGAGTTGTAAAAAAGCAAAGACTTGGCTCAACGCTCACCAGCTAACTTATAAAGAACAAAACCTCGGTAAGGAAGGGATCACCAAAGAAGAATTATTGGATATCCTTACAAAGACTGAAAATGGAGTGGCAAGTATTGTCTCTTCAAAAAATCGATACGCTAAAAGTCTAGGAGTGGACATCGAAGACTTGAGTGTCAATGAAGTCATTGACATCATCATGGAAACACCTCGTATTCTTAAAAGTCCGATCTTGGTAGATGACAAACGTCTCCAAGTGGGTTACAAAGAAGATGATATTCGTGCCTTCTTGCCACGATCAGTTCGAAATGTAGAAAATGCAGAAGCGCGGATGCGTGCAGCCCTTTAAAACGATTGAAAATCAGAAACAGTTTGTTTCTGATTTTTTCTTGTTCAAAATAGAAATGGATAGTAGTTAACTGCACCGATTTACGAAATCTATGATACAATATTTTAGAAAACAATAACTAGTAAGGAATGGAAAATGAAAAGGAAAATCTTCTTATTGGGTGCGCTTGTGTTGTGTTTGGCTGGATGCAGTCAAAAAAAGCAATCAAAAACTCCTACCTCAAGTGAGCAAAAAGCAATCAAAGCGAAAGCAGAACAGCTACAAAAGGATAATAAGAGTATCTTGCAAAAGGCAGAAGAAAATCAAGTGGTCACAAGAACCTTTGTCTTTCCAACAGATGATAAGGGGACACAACAGACGCAAATCGTCACCTATGTGGGGAATACTTTCAAAAAGTTGGAGACCATTAATGTAACGGCAACCAATGAAGAATTGAAAAAAGGGATTCAACAGGTTGGAGTTGAGGAAGCGCAAAAGCAATTGAGAGATTCCTTTAACAAGGATGATGCCTTTAAGGAAGCGTTGACAGTTCCTGGCTTCACAGCTGATTTGACCTTGGAAAATGAGAATGAATACAAGGTAACGATCACCTATAACTTTGAAGCGATGGATGTGAAGAAGGCCGAAGGTATGACTTACTTCAAAAACAATCACTTACCAGAGTTGTTGAAGCTGACACCGAGCCAATTTGCGGATAATCTCATCAATGCAGGAGCAAGTGAGCAAAAATAAAAAAACAGTTTAGATAAAATAGCTCAAAAATGCTTGAAAAAGCTGTAAAATCAAGGGCTTGACCATTGTGGAAAACTCTTGATTATGGTATAATAGTAATATTCTAAGGAAAGAGGGTGTTCTTGTGGGATTTACAGATGAAACAGTACGTTTTAATCTTGATGATTCAAATCGTAAGGAAATTAGCGAGACCTTGAAAGATGTTTACTTGTCACTGGATGAAAAAGGCTACAATCCAATTAATCAAATCGTAGGATACGTACTCAGTGGTGATCCTGCCTATGTACCTCGTTATAATAATGCACGAAACCAAATTCGTAAATATGAACGAGATGAAATCGTTGAAGAATTGGTACGTTATTATTTGAAAGGGCAAGGGATAGACCTCTAATGAGAATTATGGGATTGGATGTTGGCTCAAAGACCGTTGGGGTTGCTGTGAGTGATCCTCTCGGTTTTACAGCTCAGGGTCTTGAAATCATCCAAATCGATGAAGACAAAAGAGAATTCGGTTTGGAGCGCTTAGCCGAATTAGTAGCTCAATACAAGGTGGACCGTTTTGTTGTGGGCTTGCCGAAAAACATGAACAACACCAGCGGACCGCGTGTGGAAGCCAGTCAGGCTTATGGCACGATGATTGCTGAAAAGTTTGGCTTGCCAGTCGACTACCAAGACGAACGGTTGACGACAGTTGCTGCAGAGCGGATGTTGATCGAGCAAGCAGATATTAGCCGTAGCAAACGCAAAAAAGTCATTGATAAGTTAGCGGCGCAGCTTATTTTACAAAATTATTTAGATCGCAATTTTTAGAAAGAAAACGAGGAAGAATAGTATGGCACATGATCATAACCACGACCATGAAGAACGTGAATTAATCACATTGGTGGATGAACAAGGAAATGAAACCTTGTTTGAAATTCTTTTGACCATTGATGGCAAAGAAGAATTTGGAAAGAACTATGTTCTTTTGATCCCTGCAAATGCAGAAGAAGATGAAAATGGCGAAGTTGAAATCCAAGCATATTCATTTACAGAAAACGAAGACGGAACAGAAGGCGACCTTCAACCAATCTCAGAAGACTCAGATGCAGAATGGGATATGATCGAAGAAGTCTTCAACAGCTTTATGGAGGAGTAAAAACGTCCGGGGGACGTTTTTAGCCCAACTCCTAGAAATACGAGAGAGCTGGTAAGTCCGATGGACTTGCTGTAAAAATGAGAAAGAAATAACTACAAAAGAAAGGAGCGCAAACGTCAGAAGAGGTTTTGTCGCTTTTTTCTTTTAGGAGGAAGATGTGAATAAGATTGAGCAATGGATGAATAATCGGATCGGTCTGAATTTTCGATCGGGACTGGATCGTATGGAGCAGGCAGTGAGCCTTTTAGGGAGGCCGGATAAGGCTTATCCGATCCTTCATGTGACAGGAACCAATGGGAAGGGATCCACAATCGCCTTTCTGCGTCAATTGTTGATGGCTCACGGAAAGAAGGTTGGAACCTTTACTTCTCCTCATATGATCAGTATCCATGATCGGATTTGTATTGGGGATCAGCCGATTTCAGATGAAGATTTTACTCGGATTGGCCAAGAAGTCCAACAAATGGAGCAGACCTTGCTTCAAACCCAGGACCAACTCTCTTATTTTGAGATTATCTGCCTCATGGCTCTCTTGTATTTTAAGGAACAAGCTGTGGACGTGGTCTTGTTGGAAGTTGGTATCGGTGGGCTTCTAGATACCACCAATGTAGTGACGGGAGAGATCGCAGTGATCACTTCGGTCGGCCTGGATCACCAGGAAACACTGGGAGGGACGATTGCGGAAATCGCCCAGCAAAAGGCAGGAATCTTTAAGAAGGGCAAGAAAGCTGTGGTGGGTCCCTTGTCGGATGATGCTGTAGCTGTTTGTCAAGAAAGGGCCGAGCAATTGGATGTGGATCTCCACGCCTTCCAGAAAGATTTTGGCTTAGAGCAGGATTGTTTTTGGAATGAAAGTGTGGATCTTGTCTTGCCGTCTCTGGGCTTGAAGGGTGATTACCAACGGGAAAATGCTGCAGTAGCTCTGGAGGCCTTTCTCCTCTATATGGAGGGGCTAGATCAAGAAGTGGATATGGATCAGGTCAAACTGGCCTTACAAGAGACGCGGTGGCCTGGACGTCTAGAGTTGTTTGGTGACCAGGTGTATCTTGATGGCGCCCATAATCCTCATGCTATGTTGCGCTTGATCGAGTTTGTCAATAGCTTGGCAGGAAAACGCGTGAAAATTTTATTTGGGGCCCTCAAGCGAAAAGATTATAGCGGGATGCTCCAAACACTTCAAGCGGGATTGCCAGAAGCAGAATTGATTTTGACGACCTTTCATTACGGAGAAGTGGTAGCACAAGGTGACCGACAAGACTTGCCCTATGTAGCTGACTACAAGGCCTATATCAAAGAATTTATGGATCAGAGTCGTCCAGATGAAGTCTTATTTGTGACAGGATCCTTGTATTTTATTGCGGAAGTAAGGGCATTTTTATTAGAGGGGTAAACAATTGACCTAAAGACTTTCTTGGCGTATACTGGTGGTAGATAGTATACGGTTATGGCGAAAGGAGCCGATCTTAATGAAAAAAATCATGTCTATACTGACCTTGGCAGTAGCCCTTTTCCTGACTGCTTGTAGCCAGCAAGAAAAAGCGACACAGACTTCGAGCAAACAGACGTCTGCTTCATCACAGACTGTGACTTCAGCGAGTGAAGAACAGAAAGAAGGAGTGTCCATAGATGGTAGTTATCGAGGACAGGACGAGGAAAATACGATTCTCTTAGTTGTGACGGGTCAAAAAGGCACGTTTACGGTGCAAGATGCTGATGGCGAAGAAGAAACCAAAGAGGTCAGTATTGATTCGGTCAATCAATCCATGCGTATCGGGGATGAGCCTTATCGCTATCGGATCGAAGGAGATCAGTTATCGCTAGAAGACTTGGAACAGGCAGAGGATGATCAAGGGATTATCGTTTTGACCAAGCAATAAGGGGCGAAACAAAAGAGAGGCTGGGACAAAAGTCCTAGCCTCTCTTTTGTTTTTAGATTGTCGAGCAAGACGCAGTGGTTGAGTGGGCTCTACTACGCTGATTTCATCAGCTTTTACAGCCCTACTCAACTGTGCGGAGGTGGGACGACGAAATCGAATTCTAACGAATTACCGATTTCTGTCCCACTCTCTTTTTGTTTGTCAAGAAGGGGGTTGGTTGGTCGTTGCATCGGGTAAAAAGAATTGGTATACTAGTAGAAAGAAAAAAGGAGGATGCTGTGACCTTTCGAAAATTACGTCTATTAATGTCCAAATATGGATTTAGTATTTTGTTTATGGGCTTTGAACTATGGGCATCCTTTGCGGCCTTCTTCTGGCTCAATAGATGGTTCCCGCATTGGCTATCTGTTGCAGTCATTGGGCTCTTATATGTGTCGACGATTCTAGCTATTGTTAATCGAAATACCCCGCCTGAAAATAAGGTTACCTGGCTCTTGATTGCGGTCATTCCTGTCTTTGGATCACTCTTGTATCTCATGTTTGGAGAGCGGCGTTTGTCCAAGAAGGAAATGATCCAGTTGGAAAATATGGAGTCCATGAAGTTTCGAGAGGACAATAGTCATCAGTTGCGTAAGGAGCTCAAGCAAGAAAGCAAGGCTGTCTATGGCTTGGTTAAGTCTATTTTATCCATGGACCACAATGCGGATCTCTACAATGGGACGGCATCGACCTTTTACCCTCTAGGGGAGGAGATGTATGCGCAACTACTAGAGGATCTGCGAGCAGCGAAAAAATTTATCTTCATCGAGTTTTACATCATTGATGAGGGCTTGATGTGGAACAGCATCCTAGAGATTTTAGAACAGAAAGTAAAAGAGGGGGTTGAAGTCAAACTCCTTTATGATGATATCGGCTGTATGGCGACCTTGGCCGGGAACTATACCAAACGGTTGCGAAAGATGGGGATTGATGCCCATAAGTTCAACAAGGTGATTCCCCGTCTAACAGTGGCTTATAACAACCGAGACCACCGCAAGATTCTGGTCATTGATGGGCAGATCGGCTATACGGGTGGTGTCAATTTGGCAGACGAGTACATCAACCACATTGAGCGGTTTGGCCACTGGAAGGACAGTGCTATCCGTTTGGATGGACGGGCTGTTAAGGCCTTGACGCGACTCTTCCTCATGAACTGGTACATTAACCGTGGGGAAATCGAGGATTTTGACCGCTACCATATTGAAAACAAGGCAGTCAAAGGCGAAGGACTCTACATTCCCTATGGGAGTGGACCAAAGCCGATTTACAAGTCGCAGGTCGGAAAGACGGTTTATCAAAATATGATCAACCAGGCAACGGATTACGTCTATATCACGACTCCTTACCTGATCATCGATTATGATTTGACAGAGGATATCCGCAATGCAGCCCTTCGTGGGGTGGATGTTCGAATCGTGACTCCGCATATTCCGGATAAAAAATTAATCCAAATCGTAACTCGTGGGGCTTACTTGGATTTGATGGATGCTGGTGTGAAAATCTATGAGTACACGCCTGGTTTTGTCCACAGTAAGCAAGTGTTAGCAGATGATGAAATGGCGGTTGTAGGGTCGATTAACTTTGATTATCGCAGTTTGGCCCATCACTATGAAAATGCCGTCTGGATGTATCGGACGCCTGCCTTGAAAAAGATTCGGGAGGACTTTGACCATATCTTTGAAGTGTCTCAAGAAATTACAGAGGATACCTTCCGCTTTACATGGCACCAAAGCTTAATCAAGGAAATTATGCAATTGTTCGCACCGATGTTGTAATAGGTGTGGACATACAGAAGAAAGAGTCAGAAGCTAAGAGATCTGACTCTTTTTTCGAAGGACTATGTGGCAAGAGGCTGACACGGTCGGCAGAATTTGGTATACTAGAAAAGATAGCGAGCTTTTTTAAAAGGAAAAAGCAGAGGAACATGGAAGAAAAGGAAAAAGAATGAGCGAAAAAGAGCAAGAAATGACTTCGAAAAAGTTAGGGCTTCACGTGGGAGTTAGTTTTCAAGATACACGTGAAATTCGCGAAGTGCTAGATAAATCAGTCTTTCGTGAAGAAGAGCCGACTCATAGCCAGCAGGCAGAAGTATTGGAGGAGCCGGTTGCAATGGAAGGATTAGAGCCCATTAGTGATGCAAAGTCAGAACTAGTAGCAGAACCTGAACGAGAATCAGACCAGGAACCGGAGCAACCGCTCAGTCGGATGAGTCGTCGTTCGCGTAAAGCGGGAGTTGAAGCAACAAAAGCGGAAGTACCTAGCGTAGAAGAGAACACGGAGGAGTTAGAGGCAGATGTAGTAGCTGGGTCTGTGCGCCGTCAATGGAAGCGTCCAGTCCCTATGGAGATTCCTCTTGTGTTGAGTCTCTTGATTAGTTTACTGCATGTCGGGGTGCCATTTTTAACCCGTTTTGCCACCAATCAACAATCTCAAAATTTGTATGCTGGCTGGGCAATGACAAAGGGTCAAGTACCGTTTGGTGATTTTTACGGAACCAATGGTCTCCTCTATTATGCAATCAACTGGTTGGGAAGTTTAGCTGGTGGACATTGGATCTTGATGATCCTCCAAGCGATTGCCCTCTTCTTTGCGGGGACTTACCTCTATCGGGTTGTGCGCTTGCTGGTGTCTGATAAAGATACAGCGAAGAATGTCCAGTTGCTCTTTTATTTCTTGGTGCTAGGCCTTGGTTTTGGAGGGACTTATGTGACTCTCTTTAGCCTTCCAATCCTATTTGCCAGCATGAATTTCATTTTGGCTTATCTGATTGGGTATCGTAAGGATGAAGGCTTTATCCTTTATGGTGCGATTGCAGCTGTGGCTTTCTTGATCGATCCGATGACCAGTGCCTTGTTTTATTTGTTGGCCTTCCTTGGATTAACAGCCTTTAATATCAAGCAGAAGAGATGGGCGCGTGGCTTTTATCAACTGCTAGCAGCTCTCCTTGGTTTTTCACTCGTCTTTTATCCAATTGGCTATATCACCGTTTTGAATCAGACTTTTGGCTATGCCATTAACCAAGTAACCTATGTCTTTAATGCCTTGAATTTCACGAATGGACAGACCTTCAGTAATGTTATTTATTACGGATTGTTGGCGCTCGCCTTTGGTTTAGTCTCTGCCTTTTTGATGTCCTTTACTAAGCAAAGTAGCAGTGCTCGCCGGATCTTCCGCTTTATGGGATGGGCAGGTAGCCTGGTAGTCCTCGTCGTGTCTATTGGTCTTCCTGAACAAGGCGCTTACCAATTGTTGCCAATGTTGCCATTTGTTCTTCCCTTGTTTGCGATCTGGTTCTCACGAGATGGGGAAGAAAACGACGGTATCGAACGTCGTGGTCGGAAGAAGAAAAACAAGGAAGTTTGGGCCGCTTACTTTACGAGCCAAGTTTTCTTACCGCTAGTAGCCCTTGTCTATCTGTTGGCGAATCCAGTGGTTCAAGATGTCGTGCTTCAGTCTGGCCAATCGAGTGAACGGAGCGCTATTGCCAGCTACATTAAACATCATACCAAGTCGAAAGATACCATTTATGCTTGGGATACAACGGCTACCATCTATCAAGAAAGTGATCGTTTGGCAGCTTCGGCCTTATTGACCCCGACGTCTTATCTGGGAATTAATGAAAATCGGACCAATGTAGTCCAACAAATCGATCGGTCTGAACCGAAGTATATTGTGGTCAATAATCAGGTAGAGTTGACCTCCAATATGAAGGACTTGCTCAAAGAAAATTATCGTCTAGTTGAGAAGAAATACCGTCATTTCAAACTCTATCAACGCTCTTAAGAAAATCAATATCTTGTGTTTTAGAAAGTTTTTTAGAATTTTCACCACAAGATATTGATTTTTATTTTTGGAGTGGTATAATACAACTTGTATGTAAATAAATGAAGAGAGGCATGTTTGGTATGATCACCTTGAGAGAAGAAAAACTGAGAATGGCCCCGGATATTTTTGTTGAAAAACGAGATGGCCGTCGTGTTCAATTCGATGTTGAAAAAATTTATAAAGCCTTGTTGAAGGCGACAGAAGAAGTGACTTCTCTCACTCCAGTGATGGAAGCCAAACTAGAAGCCATTGTCGATCGTGTAATCGCAGAGATTTTGGAACGTTTTCCAAATGGCGTGAAGATTTATGAGATCCAAAATGTTGTCGAACATGAATTGCTTCAAGCCAATGAATATGCGATTGCTGAGAGCTACATTACTTATCGGACTCAACGGGATTTTGAGCGCTCAAAAGCGACGGATATCAACTTTACGATTGGAAAACTCCTCAACAAGGACCAAGCGGTTGTCAATGAAAATGCCAATAAGGACAGCGATGTCTTTAATACGCAACGGGATTTGACGGCAGGGATCGTTGGTAAGTCTATTGGTCTTAAAATGTTGCCTAAACACGTAGCCAATGCCCACCAAAAAGGGGATATCCACTACCATGATTTGGACTATAGCCCTTATACACCGATGACCAACTGCTGTTTGATCGATTTTGAAGGCATGCTCAGAAATGGCTTTAAAATTGGGAATGCAGAAGTCGAAAGTCCTAAGTCCATCCAAACTGCAACGGCTCAAATCTCGCAGATTATTGCCAATGTAGCTTCTAGTCAGTACGGGGGTTGCTCGGCTGACCGGATCGATGAGGTCCTGGCCCCTTATGCAGAAAAGAACTACCAAAAACACTTGGCAGATGCCAAAGAGTGGGTGCTTCCTGAAAAGCAAGAGGACTATGCTTGGAGCAAGACTCAAAAAGATATCTATGATGCCATGCAATCGCTGGAATATGAGATCAATACCCTCTTTACTTCGAACGGGCAAACTCCCTTTACTTCGCTTGGCTTTGGTCTTGGAACCAATCGCTTCGAACGGGAAATCCAAAAGGCGATTTTGGAAATCCGGATTAAGGGACTTGGATCGGAACATCGGACAGCCATCTTTCCAAAACTGATCTTTACCCTCAAGCGGGGGCTCAACCTAGAACCTGGAACGCCCAACTATGATATCAAGCAATTGGCCTTGGAATGTGCGACGAAGCGCATGTACCCAGACGTTTTGTCTTATGACAAGATTGTCGAGTTGACAGGCTCCTTCAAGGTGCCGATGGGATGTCGCTCTTTCCTTCAAGGTTGGAAGGACGAGAATGGTGTGGAAGTTAATTCTGGCCGGATGAATCTTGGGGTCGTGACCGTCAATTTACCTCGGATTGCCTTGGAATCGGGCGGAGACAAGGAGAAGTTCTGGCAAATCTTTAATGAACGGATGAACATCGCTGAAGATGCCTTGGTTTACCGCGTGGAACGCACCAAAGAAGCGACACCAGCCAATGCGCCGATCCTCTACCAATATGGGGCTTTCGGGAAACGCTTGGGTAAATATGATCAGGTAGATCAGCTCTTCCGTCATCGCAGAGCAACCGTTTCTCTTGGCTATATCGGACTCTATGAAGTTGCAACCGTCTTTTATGGTCCAAATTGGGAACACAATCCAGAAGCCAAACAATTCACGATCGATATCATCAAGGATATGAAAGCGCGCGTGGAAGAATGGTCTGACCAGTATGATTACCACTTCTCTATCTATTCGACTCCGTCAGAAAGCTTGACAGACCGCTTCTGTCGCCTGGATACGGAGAAATTTGGTAAGGTTCCAGATATCACAGACAAGGAATACTACACCAATAGTTTCCACTACGATGTTCGTAAGAACCCAACGCCATTTGAGAAGTTGGATTTTGAAAAAGTCTATCCAGAAGCTGGGGCGTCTGGTGGTTTTATCCACTACTGTGAATACCCTGTGCTCCAACAAAATCCAAAAGCCCTTGAAGCGGTTTGGGATTATGCCTATGACCGGGTCGGTTATCTCGGAACCAATACGCCGATTGACCGTTGTTACAAGTGTGATTTTGAGGGAGACTTCACGCCGACTGAGCGCGGATTTGCTTGTCCAAACTGTGGCAATAGCGATCCGAAAACGGTTGATGTGGTCAAACGGACCTGTGGTTATCTAGGAAACCCTCAAGCTCGTCCGATGGTCAATGGCCGTCATAAGGAAATTGCTGCACGGGTCAAACACATGAATGGATCCACTATCAAATCAGCTGGACACCAAGTGACAAATTAGAAAAGGACATTATGGGAAAATACCAATTAGATGATAAAGGTAAGGCTCAGGTTCAACGATTCCACGAGAAGCATTCAAAGGGTGGAATCAATAAAAAAGACCGAGTAGCCAGCCTGAGAGAACAATTTTTAAATAAGAATAAAAAAAAAGTGAGAGTCCGCTCTCGCTTTTCTCGTATGGGGGAGGTAAAGATGGAATTACGTAGACCAACATTAGCAGATAAAGAAACCATTCTAAACATGATGACAGAGTTCGAAGAGACCCAGTCGGCCCACGACGGCGGCTTTTGGGATGCTGAGAACTTTGATTATGAGGAGTGGCTAGAAACTAACCTTAATAAAGAAATGGGAATAGGATTGCCTGAAAATCGCGTTCCATCAATTCAGTTCGTATTGTTTGATGAATCAGGTCATGCTTTAGGTTTTTTGAATCTACGGCTGAGACTAAATGAGGGGTTGTTGAATTATGCTGGCCATATCGGTTATTCCATCCGCCCTTCTGAAAGGGGAAAAGGTTATGCCAAGGAAGCTCTCTATCAAGGTCTGCAACTAGCTAAAGAAAAGAACATCCATCGTGCTCTGGTGACATGTAGCACGGAAAATCCTGCCAGTCGAGCGGTTATCTTAGCTAATGGCGGTCAATTTGAAGATGTTCGAAATGGAACGGAGCGTTATTGGATAGAAGTGGAGTAGAAGGATGACATGGAATACACCAAAACCAGGTGAGTGGAAGAGTGAAGAACTGAGTCAAGGTCGCATCATCGACTACAAGGCTTTTAACTTTGTCGATGGCGAAGGGGTGCGCAATTCCCTTTATGTGGCGGGTTGCATGTTTCACTGTGAGGGCTGTTACAATGTAGCGACCTGGTCTTTCAATGCAGGCATTCCCTATACCAAAGAGTTGGAAGAGCAGATCATGGCAGATCTGGCCCAACCCTATGTCCAGGGTTTGACCCTACTTGGAGGGGAACCCTTTCTCAACACTGGCATCCTTCTGCCCTTGGTCAAGCGCGTGAGAAAAGAGTTGCCTGATAAAGATATCTGGTCTTGGACAGGCTACACCTGGGAAGAAATGATGCTAGAGACACCAGACAAACTAGAGCTTCTATCACTGATTGATATTCTGGTCGATGGGCGCTATGATAAGAGCAAGCGCAACCTCATGTTGCAGTTCCGTGGCTCTTCTAACCAGCGGATCATTGATGTTCAAAAATCATTGAAAGAAGGAAAAGTCGTCATCTGGGATAAGCTCAATGACGGAAGGGAAAGTTTTGAGCAGGTCAAGCGGGACGATCTTTTGTAATCACTTCAAAAAACCGGGTTTTGCACTCGGTTTTTTTGGATTCTCTGCATAAGTATACAAGAGATTTCTCAAGTTTTAGAAAACGCTTATTTTATAAATGTCTATAATGGACAAAATGGTGATAATTAATGCATTTTTTAATAAAAATATGTTACAATAAATATGATTAGGACTAATTGGAGGTATTTATGTCACAAAGGAGACGGTGCCGTCGTTCAGAACATAAGTGGGGGCAATTGCGAATCATTAATTCCGTATTGCTTATTTTTTTGCTTATGAGTGCAAGTTGGGCGACCTATACCATGTTGGCCAATAACATCTTGGCTTTTCGCTATGTTAATATTCTCGTGATTGTACTACTAGCTCTTCTCTTGCTCTTGTCAGCTTGGTTTGTGATCAAAAATCAGGCCAAAAAGACAACGTTCGTCCTGCTTCTTGTCGGCTTATTGGCTAGTTCAGGAGTTTTGTTTGCTAGCCAACAGCTTTTGAATCTGACCAGTAATGTCAATGGCCACTCTAACTATACAGAGTTTGAGATGGCTGTCTATGTCAAGAAAGACAGTGACATCAAAGATATCAAAGAAATCAAGGAAGTGGTGGCACCAAAGGGCAACAATAACGAAGCCAATCTTACTGCCCTCTTGGACAACATCAAAAAGACCAAGGGTCAGGAAATTTCTGTAGTGGATGCACCGACTTATCTAGATGCCTATAAGAGTCTGCAGGAAGGGAATGCCTCTGCTATGGTCCTCAACAGTACCTTTGAGGATACCATTGCCGCAGAAGATGCGGACTATGCGAAGAAGTTGAAGAAAATCTATTCCTACAAGATCCGAAAAGAAGTGGCAGCGACGAGCAAGGTGTCTGCCAATGCGGATGTCTTTAACATCTATGTCAGCGGGATCGATACCTATGGTCCGGTAACCTCGGTTTCTCGTTCAGATGTCAATATCATCATGACGGTCAATCGGAAGACCAAGCAAGTCCTATTGACAACGACACCACGGGATGCCTATGTACCGATTGCAGATGGTGGTAATAACCAAAATGATAAGTTGACCCATGCGGGGATCTACGGAGTGGATGCTTCTATCCATACCCTTGAGAATCTCTATGATATCAAGCTCAACTACTACGTTCGTCTCAATTTCACATCCTTCCTCAAGTTGATTGACCTTCTAGGGGGAATCGATGTGGAAAATGACCAGGAATTCACGAGCCTTCATGGCAAGTTCCATTTCCCAGTTGGCAAAGTCCATTTGAATTCGGAGCAAGCCCTCGGTTTTGTTCGCGAACGCTACTCTCTTCAAGGTGGCGACAATGACCGTGGGAAAAACCAAGAAAAAGTCATTGCAGCTATTATCAAAAAGTTGACCTCTACTAAGGTTTTAAGCAACTACAATGAGATTATCGGAAACCTCCAAGATTCTGTCCAAACCAACATGCAGTTGCCGACTATGATGAACTTGATCAATACCCAGCTAGAATCGGGTGGCTCTTATGAGGTGACTTCTCAAGCGATCACCGGTCAAGGACGCACCGACTTACCATCTTATGCCATGCCTGGTTACAACCTCTATGTCATGGAGTTGGATCAAGCCAGCTTGACCAAGGCTAAGGAAACCATTCAAAAAGTAATGGAAGGAAAAGAAAAATGATTGATATCCACTCGCACATCGTCTTTGATGTGGATGATGGACCAAAGACAAGAGAAGATACGCGTGCCTTATTGGAAGAAAGCTATCGCCAAGGGGTACGGACCATTATCTCCACTTCTCATCGCCGCAAGGGGATGTTTGAAACTCCCGAAGAAAAGATTTCTGAAAATTTTCAAGAAGTGAAAAAAATTGCGGCAGAGGTCGCGCCAGATTTAACGATTCATTATGGGGCAGAGATCTACTTTACCAATGATGTCTTGAAAAAACTGGAAGAAAAGATCATTCCACGTTTGGCAGATACGCGCTTTGCTCTGATCGAATTCAGCATGGGAACACCTTACAAGGAGATTCATACCGCTTTGGACCGCTTACTCCATCTAGGTGTGACACCAGTTGTGGCCCATATCGAGCGCTACAAGTGCTTGGAGAAAAATGAGGAGCGCGTGCAAGAGATGATTAACATGGGCTGCTACATGCAGATCAATAGTTCTAGTGTTCTCAAGCCTCGCCTCTTTGGGGATGAACAAAAACAACTCAAAAAACGAGCTCGGTACTTCTTAGAAAAAGACTTGGTACACTTTGTTGCCAGTGATATGCACAATGTAGATAAACGACCGCCTTATATGGCAGAAGCCTATCGCTTGATCAAGGAAGAATACGGAGAACAAAGAGCACAAGCTCTCTTTGTCAGCAATCAAGAACTCTTGTTAGCGGATGAATTAATCTAACCATGAAACAGGTGGAGAGATCCACACGAAGGAGTAATTAGGAAATGAACAATCAAGAAAATCAAGCAGTGGAAATTGATGTTTTCGCTATGCTGAAGACCCTATGGAAACGCAAGTTCTCAATCGTTTTGGTCGCTCTTGTCTTTGCCATCGCAGCATTTGGCTATAGTGCCTTTTTAGCCAAGAAAGAATACCAAAGTACTAGCCGGATCTATGTGGTCAGTCGTCAAAACCAAGACAACAATGCCTTGACAAACTCGGATTTGCAGGCGGGTTCTTACTTGGTTAAAGACTACCGTGAGATCATCCTTTCTCAAAATGTATTGAGTCAGGCCATCGAAGAATTGAAACTCGATCTGACACCAGCTGAGCTGTCGAAAAAGATCAGTGTATCCGTTCCGACAGATACTCGTATCCTTTCCATCACGGCTAAGGATGGAGATCCAAAAGAAGCGGCCCGCATTGCCAATGGCCTTCGAAATGTAGCAGCTGCAAAGATCATCTCTGTGACCAAGGTGTCAGATGTTACGACTTTGGATGAAGCAGAAGTGCCTCAATCACCTTCTTCACCAAATATCCGACGCAATGTCCTTCTTGGCTTTATTGCTGGAGCTGGCTTGATGGTGGTTCTCATGGTCGTAGTAGAAGTCTTGGACGATCGTGTCAAGAGACCAGAGGATATCGAAGAATTGATGGGCTTCACCTTACTTGGTATTGTGCCAGATATTAAGAAATTGTAGACCGAGGAACGCATGAATACATTAGAAATTTCAAAAAATAAACTACAAGAAATCCATAAGGCAGAGGAGTATTTCAATGCTCTTGCGACGAATATCCAATTGAGTGGTGTGAATCTGAAAGTCATCGCTGTCTCATCTGTTCAAGAAAACGAAGGAAAATCAACCACTTCAACCAACTTGGCCGTTGCCTTTGCGCGTGCGGGTTATAAGACTCTCTTAGTCGACTGCGATATCCGGAACTCTGTCATGACAGGGGTTTTCCGTAGCCGTGATAAGATCCAAGGATTGACTGACTTCTTATCTGGTCGTAGCCAATTGAACCAAATTTTATATCCTACTGATTTTCCAAACTTGGATATCATCGAATCTGGACAGGTCGCGCCAAACCCAACGGGTCTCTTGCAAAGTAAGAACTTCACCGTGATGATGGATGCCCTACGTGAGCATTTTGACTACATCATCGTCGATACACCTCCAATCGGAATCGTGATCGATGCGGCGATTATCGCTCAACGCTGTGATGGAACCGTCTTGATCACGGAATCTGGTGCCAATGGACGCAAGGCTGTCCAAAAGGCGAAGGAACAATTAGAACAAACAGGCACCCCTTTCTTAGGAGTAGTGCTCAATAAATTTAACATTAAAGCTACCGAGTATGGTTCGTATGGTGGATATGGATCTTACGGGGAATATGGGAAAAAGTAAAGAATAGGATCGAGGGAAAATGGGAGAAGAAAGAATTGAACTGGAAAAATTAACGATTGTTCTCTTTCAAAGTTTGGCTGTCCTATTTTCAGCTTACATTGTGAGCTTTTTTAAGAATGCAGAATACACGCCACAGACGATCGCGGTGCTCTATCTTTTGCACTTTGTAGCCTTTTACATTAGCAATGTCTCCTATCGTTTTTACAGTAGGGGTTACCTAGATGAGCTCTTTCAGGTCTTGAAATACAATGTATTTTTCGCTGTTGGGATCACCTTTACCTCTTTTATGCTCGATGGGGTCTTTTCTATCTCTCGACGGGGGATGATCTACTTCTTTCTTTTTAATACCTTTGCCGTCTATGCCATGGATCTCTTGCTTAAGAGATACCGGAAATCTGTTTCACCACGGCGGAAAAGTTCGAGAAAGATCTTCTTGATCACAGCGACCAGTCGGATGGAAAAAGTATTTGATATCTTGCATTCACCCAACCTCTATCATGGAGATCTAATCGGTGTCACTGTCATGGACAATACGGATTTTGCTCATTCAGGTGTCAGGGTGGTGCAGCCGGATCAAATGATGAACTTTGTGACCAAGGAAGTGGTGGATGAAGTCTTTATCAATCTGCCAAGTGAGGACTATAATATAAGTGACTTCGTCTCGGAGTTTGAGAGTATGGGGATCGATGTGTCGGTCAATCTCAATGCCTTTAACTTCGCTTCCTTAGGCAATAAACGGGTTCGAGAAGTCGGGGGACTAAGCGTCGTCACTTTCTCAACCAATTTTTACAAACCGAGCCACGTATTTGCCAAACGTCTCTTGGATATTGCAGGAGCTTTCTTTGGCCTCTTGATTTGTGGACTAGTGAGTATCGTTTTGGTCCCTCTAATCCGCAAAGATGGCGGTCCTGCCTTCTTTGTACAGAAGCGGGTCGGAAAGAACGGACGGTATTTTAACTTCTATAAATTCCGCTCCATGCGCGTGGATGCCGAAGAGATTAAAAAAGATCTGATGGCGCAAAACACCATGACAGGTGGGATGTTTAAGATGGAAAACGATCCACGGGTAACACCGATCGGACGCTTTATCCGTAAGACCAGTCTTGATGAATTGCCACAATTTTACAATGTTCTGATCGGTGACATGAGTCTAGTCGGAACTCGTCCTCCAACGGTAGATGAATACCAAGACTATACGCCAGCCCAAAAACGTAGACTCAGTTTCAAGCCAGGGATTACAGGCCTTTGGCAAGTGAGCGGACGCAGTGAGATTACAGACTTTGACGAAGTGGTCAAACTCGACGTTGCATACATGGATGATTGGACGATCTGGAGAGATATTCAGATCCTGCTCAAGACCGTGAAGGTTGTACTTAGAAAAGAAGGAGCGAAGTAGGCTGTGAGTAAAGTTAGACAGATTCAATTAGGAGAACTATCCTTATTAGAAAAGTATATTGAGATTTGCACAAAACACAATCTTCGATACTATGCTTTAGGGGGCACTTTATTGGGAGCCATTCGTCACAAAGGCTTTATCCCTTGGGATGACGATATGGATTTGGGCATGCCTAGAAAAGACTATGAAAAGTTTCTGGAAATTTGCCAAAATGAATTACCGAGCAATGTCATCTTGAGAATCCATGATGATAATTTAGGCAATACCTCTATCATGGATACCTCGCTTCAAATTGAATTTGGTGGGGTTGTGTGTAGTCCTTTTATCGATGTGTTTCCTTTAGATGGTTACCCATCAGATGGCTTCCACTATTTCTTGCACACCAATAAAATTAAGTATTACCGTGCCCTTTCCAAAATATCTGTCATCAATCGATTGCACAATCGCGACCGAGGTTTCTTTGAAAATTCAATTGTGAAGGTTTCTAAGATCCTTCGCCTAGACAAATTACTAAATACTGAAAAAATCAATCAAAAGTTACAAAATACGATTAAAAAATATGACTTTGAGACAAGTGATCTCGTGGGAAATGTCTTAGGATCCTATCGCGAGAGAGAATTGGCCTACAAAGAGGTATTTGGGGAGCCACAACTCCTTGATTTTGAAACTATTAAAATCAGTGGTCATGCTGATCCGGATGCTTATCTGACAAAGATCTATGGCGATTATATGAAGTTGCCAGAAGAATCAGAGCAAAAAGGTCACTTTGAATCCACGTGGGGAGAATAAGCTTGAAAAGTTTTACGATGATGGGGGTCAGAATTGACCCTTTAACAATGGCAGAAACCGTTGCTGCTACAGAAGAATTTGTACGAGATAAAAAACCACTCCATTTGATGGGGGTCAACGCAGATAAGCTCAATCAGTGTGCGACAGACGAAGCCATCAAGAAGATTGTCAATGAATCTGAAATCATCAATGCAGACGGTGCTTCTGTTGTTCTCGCAGCGCGCTATTTGGGCTATTCTGTCCCAGAGCGCGTAGCAGGCATTGATTTGATGCAGGAATTGCTCCATTTAGCCAATGAAAAAGGCTACTCTGTCTACTTCTTCGGAGCAAAAGAGGAAGTCTTGACCGATATGTTGGCCATCTTTAAAAAGGATTATCCAAATCTCCGAGTAGTGGGCCATCGCAATGGCTATTTCTCTGCTGAAGAGGAGGAGGCTATTCAAGAAGATATTCGTGAGAAGAAGCCAGATTTTGTCTTTGTCGGCATCACCTCTCCTAAAAAGGAGTACTTGATCCAGAAGTTTATGGACAATGGCGTCAATTCTGTCTTTATGGGAGTGGGAGGAAGCTTTGATGTCCTCTCAGGTCATATCAAGCGGGCACCTATGTGGATGCAAAAAGCCAATCTGGAATGGTTGTTCCGTGTGGCCAACGAACCCAAACGGCTCTTTAAGCGTTATTTTGTAGGAAATGCCACTTTTATTAAGAGAGTAGTACATGAAAAACGGAAAGCAAAAAAATAATATTCTTCACATTTCGCGGACCATGGATATCGGTGGAGCGGAACGTATTGTCTATCAGTTGGCGACAGACCTCAAGGATGAATTTGATCAGGTTCATGTCGCATCAACTGGTGGATTGTGGGAAGAAAAACTAGCAGAGAATGGGATTCAACACCATCGGATTCTAGACATCGATAGCAAACAGCCAGCTACGGTGCTCAAGATCCTTGCTAGTCTCTCCAAGATCATCAAAGAAAATGAGATTACTCTTGTCCACACCCATCACCGGATGGCTGCTTTCTATATTCGTTTGCTGCAGATGCGCCATCCGAACTTGCTCCATGTCTATACAGCTCATAATGTTTTCAAGGATAAATTACCACTTTATAAATTCGCCCTAGGAAAGGCTCGAACGGTTGCTGTCAGTCAAGCTGTCCAGGAAAATATCCTTAATGATGTGAGGTCAAAAAACTCTATTGTGATTTATAATGGAGTAAAAATGAAACAAAGTGAGCATACAGTAAATGAAATTACTCAGTGTGACGGTATCAAAATAGGATGTATCGCTCGCCTGTCCGAACAAAAAGGGTTACCCTATCTGATCGAAGCTATGTCACTAGTGACAAATCCAAGTGTATCCTTGTTTCTTATCGGTGATGGAGAATTGAAAAATGATTTGATAAATCAAACCAAGGAGCTGGATTTGGAAGAAAGAATTCATTTTTTAGGTTATCGGAGCGACGTGGTAGAGTGTATCAATAGCTTTGACTTTTGTGTTCTTCCATCGATTTTTGAAGGATTTGGATTGGTTGCAATCGAGGCCTTTATGAACGGCAAAACCATGATTGCAACAGATATTCCAGGTGTGAACGAAGTAGTGAATTCTGAGAATGGGCTCCTCGTCCCAGCTGAGGATCCGCAAGCCTTAGCTCAAGCAATTAAACAATTAGCAGGGGATCCTGAGAAAAGAGCCTCTTTAGCTGCTCAAGCAAAGAGAGATTATGAAAGCAAGTATAGCTATCCGATCTTTTTAGACAACTATCGCAACTTTTACCAATTCATGAGGAAGGGTTCAAAATGAAAAAAGTAATGTTGGTGTTTGGGACGCGTCCAGAAGCCATTAAAATGTGTCCTTTGGTCAATGAACTCAAACAACACGATACCATTGAAACCGTAGTCTGTGTAACGGGGCAGCACAAGGAAATGCTGGACCAAGTGTTAGACGTTTTTCGTGTTGTTCCAGACTATAATCTAGGCATTATGAAGGCCAATCAAACATTATTTACCATTACGACCTCTATCTTGGAAAAAATCCAACCGGTATTAGAAGAGGAAAAACCTGATATTGTCCTCGTCCATGGGGATACCACAACCACCTTTGCAACAGCTTTGGCGGCCTTTTATATGGGCATCAAAGTGGGGCATGTGGAAGCAGGTCTTCGGACTTACAATCTTCAAAGCCCATATCCTGAAGAGTTTAACCGTCAAGCTACTTCCATAGTGGCAGATTACAATTTTGCTCCAACCCAGGTTTCAAAAGAGAATCTTCAAAAAGAAGGACGGACCAATATTTTCGTTACAGGAAATACTGTTATTGATGCCTTAAAAACAACGGTAAAAGAAGACTACGACCACCCTATATTGGAGTGGGCAAAAGGGAGCAAGCTCATCATGTTGACGGCCCACCGTCGCGAAAACCTTGGAGAACCTATGGAGCACATGTTCCGTGCGGTCAACCGGATTTTGGATGAGTTTGAAGATGTAAAGGTGGTCTATCCCATCCACAAAAATCCAAAGGTCAGAGAATTGGCTAGCAAGATTTTTGGAGAGAATGAGCGAATGAAAATCATTGAGCCCTTGGAAGTGATTGATTTTCATAATTTCATGAACCAAAGCTATATGATCTTGACGGACTCAGGTGGCGTCCAAGAAGAAGCGCCTTCCTTAGGAAAACCTGTCCTTGTCATGCGTGATACGACAGAGCGTCCAGAAGGTGTGGCTGCAGGGACTTTGAAATTGGTCGGAACAGAAGAAGAAAACATCTATCGCAACTTCAAGCTCCTTCTGGAAGACCAAGATGAATACGAGAAGATGAGCCAGGCAAGTAATCCTTATGGGGATGGAACAGCTTGTCAACAGATTGTAGAAATTATCATGAAGGGATTAGCATAATGGAAAAGGTTTCGATTGTCATACCGGTCTATAATGTCGAGGAGTATTTACAGTATAGTGTCGGTAGTCTTAGACAACAGACCTATTCAAATATTGAAATCATCCTGGTCGATGATGGATCAACCGATCGTTCAGGAGAAATTTGTGACCAGTATGCTCAGGAAGATGACCGTATTCGAGTGCTCCATCTTCAAAATGGGGGAATATCTTATGCCCGCAACAACGGTGTAAGAGTGGCAACAGCTGATTGGATCATGCTTCTAGATTCAGATGATTATTATGATCGTAGAACTGTTGAATATTTAATGGGATTGAAAGACCAGTATAATGTTGACCTCGTATCGACCCCGGTCATTGAAGTCAGAAGTTATGAGGACAAAGATTTTTCAGGAGATCTAAATGAAAAGAGCGCTAGGAAATTAGACCGCCATACAGCTCTGATAGAAATGTTCTATGGTCACCACGTTGGGACTCATTCAGGAGGAAAACTCTACAAGAAAGAGATCTTACTCCAACATCCCTATCCAGAAGGAATGATTTATGAAGATTTGGCCATTGCCTATGAGCATATTGCAGCTTGTAAGGAGATTGCTGTAAGCAATCTTAATCTTTATAAATACTATCGAAGAGCGGGTAGTACAGTCAATTCGAAGTATAGCGATCGGCTCTTGGATTTCTACAAGGCCATGGAATGGAACAGAGCCTATGTCGAGAGAGACTATCCTGATGATCCGGAAATGAAAAAAGCGGTCAATGCCCGCTATGTCTTTAATGGCTTGCATGTGGTCCATGCTATGCTGGGTTCTCATATGTATGATCAGGTTAACAAAATTCGCAAAGAGTATCGTCGCTATTGGAAAGATATTCTAATCAATTTACATATTACAAGAAAAAATAAACTCAAATACCTTCTTTTGCTCCTTTCTCCACATTTGTATCAAAAGGTGAGAGCAAAACTAGGCTAGATTGCTAAATAGCCATGTTCTAGAGAAGGAAAAAGAGACAACATCAGGAGGTTTAGGATGATTTATGCAGGGATTTTAGCAGGAGGAACAGGCTCACGGATGGGGATTACGGATATGCCCAAACAATTTTTGGATTTGGGTGGACGTCCTATTTTAATCCACACGGTTGAGAAGTTCTTATTGGTCCATGAGATTCAAAAGATTGTATTGGGGATTCATCCGGACTGGGTGACCTATACGGAAGATCTGGTAGACAAGTACTTGTCTTCTTATAAGGACCGGATCTTGGTTGTAGAGGGAGGAAGTGACCGCAACTCTACCATCGAAAATATCATCCTGGCTATCGATGAGGTGCAGCCTTTGACAGATGAGGACATTATCGTCACCCATGATTCGGTTCGTCCTTTTGTTAGCCTAAAAACTATCCAAGAAAACATTGAACTGGCCAAGAACCATGATGTTGTAGATACAGTGGTCGAAGCGACCGATACCATTGTTCAAAGCTTGGATAATACCTTTATCACGGATATCCCAGAGCGCCAATATCTCTATCAGGGTCAAACCCCTCAAACCTTCAAAATGAAAGACTTTCTTGCCTTGTATCATGATTTAAGTGACCAACAAAAAGAAGTCTTGACAGATGCCTGCAAGATCTTTGTCATCAATGGTAAAAAAGTTGCTCTTGCTAAAGGGGAATATTCCAATATTAAAATTACGACGATTACAGATTTGAAAATTGCACGCGGTATGATTGAGGACAATTAATATGTTGAACCAAATCTTTCAGCTGACCCAGCCGAAAAATATTACCATCAAATACCAAGAAGAAGACATGAGCCGTGGAGACAAGGTGTTAATACGCCCTTATTACATGGCTATTTGTCATGCGGACCAACGTTACTATCAAGGGAAACGGGATCCTAAGGTGCTTAAAAAGAAATTACCCATGGCCCTGATCCATGAGTCGTCTGGTATCGTGGTAGCGGATCCTACGGGAACCTATCAACCAGGACAGATTGTGGCTATGGTTCCCAATCAACCTCCTCATCAAACAGAGGGTGTATTCTTTGAAAATTATTTGGAGGGGACGCACTTCTTGTCTAGTGGCTTTAATGGTTTTATGCAAGAAGTCGTTGCCTTGCCACTGGATCGTGTAGTGGCTTATCCAGAGGAAGTTCGGGGCCCTGTGACAGCCTTAGCGGAATTTAGTAGTGTTGCCATGCATGCCATTCATCGCTTTGATCTCATTGCCCATCAACGAAGAGAGTCTGTTTTGATTTTAGGAGATGGGAGTCTTTCATATGTGGTTGCGACTTCTTTGCACTATCTATACCCAGATTTGAAGATAACTGTAGTTGGGCGCAACAGTGATAAACTGCAATTGTTTAATTTCATTCATCAAGCAATTTTGACCAGCGAGTTGACAGACGACCAACGGTTTGATCACGCCTTTGAGTGTACTGGTGGCCAAGGAAGTGAACCAGCCATCAATGATATTATTGATCATATCAAGCCTCAAGGAACCGTGATGTTAATGGGGGTTAGTGATAACCGGGTCGCAGTTAATACAAGAGATGTTCTTGAAAAGGGATTGACCTTTGTGGGGTCTTCTCGCTCAGGTCGTGAAGATTTCGAGCGGGCTGTAGAGATGCTGGCTAATCGTCGAGTCCAAAGTCGTTTGAAAAACATTATTCACGTTGATGGAGAAGTTCAAACCATTCCAGATATTCACCGAGCTTTTGCGACGGATTTGATCACACCGTTTAAAACGGTCTTCAAGTGGGGATTGTAGACAGTCATGAAAGTGTTAAAAAATTACGCCTATAATCTCTCCTACCAGTTGCTGGTGATTATCTTGCCGATTATCACCACCCCTTATGTAACACGGGTTTTTAGCTCGAATGACTTGGGGACCTATGGCTATTTCAACTCCATCGTCACCTATTTTATCCTCTTGGCGACGCTAGGAGTGGCCAATTATGGAACCAAAGAGATCTCAGGACATCGGAAAGATATCCAGAAGAATTTCTGGGGGATTTATACCCTCCAGTTGGGGGCTACGATTTTATCTCTTACCCTTTATGTTCTTTTGTGTCTCACCCTACCTTCCATGCAAAATCCTGTTGCTTATATCCTAGGACTTAGTTTGGTTTCTAAGGGACTCGACATTTCTTGGCTCTTTCAGGGATTAGAAGATTTTCGCAAGATTACGGTTCGGAATATCACGGTCAAACTAGTTGGAGTCATCTCCATCTTCTTGTTTGTCAAATCTGCCAATGATCTGTATCTCTATGTATTCTTACTGACCATCTTTGAGCTCTTAGGTCAGCTCAGTATGTGGCTACCTGCTCGGGAGTTCATTGGGAAAGCCCATTTTGATATGGCTTATGCACGGGTGCATTTGAAGCCGGTCATTCTGCTCTTTTTACCGCAGATTGCCATTTCCCTCTATGTCACCTTGGACCGAACCATGCTGGGGGCTCTCGCCTCTACAAAGGATGTGGGGATTTATGACCAAGCCTTAAAACTGGTCAATATTTTGTTGACCTTGGTGACCTCACTGGGCAGTGTCATGTTGCCTCGGGTATCGAGTCTCTTATCCTCAGGAGACCACAAGGCGGTTAATAAGATGCACCAAATGTCCTTTTTGATTTATAATTTGGTCATTTTCCCCATTATTGCCGGCATGCTAATCGTCAATGATGACTTTGTTCAGTTCTTCCTAGGGAAGGACTTCCAGGATGCGCGTTATGCCATTGCCATCATGATTTTTAGAATGTTCTTTATCGGATGGACCAATATCATGGGGATTCAAATTCTGATCCCTCATAATAAAAATAAAGAATTTATGATTTCGACTACTGTACCTGCCATTGTCAGTGTCGGATTGAACCTCATCTTCCTACCAAAACTGGGCTTTATTGGAGCTGCGATTGTCTCAGTGTTGACAGAAGCTTTGGTATGGGGGATTCAACTCTACTATACCCGTCATTACCTCAAGGAAGTTCCAATTATCGGTGCGATGACAAAAATTATGTTCGCATCTGCTCTGATGTATGGCCTCTTGCAACTTGTAAAACCGTTTCTACATTTCACCCCTACCCTGAATGTACTCGTGTATGCGGTGCTTGGTGGGATCATTTATCTGATCGCTATCCTATCTCTGAGAGTGGTAGATGTGAAAGAATTAAAACAACAATTTTTAAATAAACAGTAGAGAGTAGAAAGGAAGGATATGAATTTTTAAGTAAACAAAATCTTTAGAAAAGAATGCTATAGCAGGGGTGTTCCCTAAGCAGGCATTCTAATCTAAACAGAATGAGCTTTTCTTTAAAAATTCTTTATCAGGTAATTTAATGATAAAAATGAAATTTGACGATCTACTGGTTGGTTTTGTCGTCTCGATTGTGATCTTCTTTAATACAATATCCACTACGATGTTAAATAAGGGCTTTTTGCATGTTGGTGCGAGCTCTCTCTTAGTGGTTGTAGCTCTCTTATTGCTTCGTTTTTTTAATAAAATCTCGATTCCCTATCATTATCTAATCTTGTCTGCCATGTTATTGATGGTAGCTGTTATGGTTTATTCCAAGACGGATAAGTTAAATTTCTTAGTTTATTCTCTCTTAATGGTTTTACTGGTTAATGCGGATAGGAAAGTCATTTTAAAGACGTATGTATTTGTTGCAGGTACGATTGTCCTTACAGTATTTTTATTGTCACTGTTAAAGGTAGTTCCAAACTTACAATATAGTCGGGGTGCTGTTATCCGTAATTCATTTGGGTTTATCTATCCAACAGATTTCGCAGCCCATTGTTTCTACCTTTATGTTGCGATCTCCTATTTGCTAAAAGATCGGTATATTGGCTTACGATCCCTAAGTGGCGTGCTCTTAGCTTTATTTATTATGAAGTTCTGTGATGCTCGTATGAATGCGATCTCACTATTGGTCGCTGTCTTACTGTTTCTCTTCTTTTATTTCACAAAGGAGAAGAAGCTGAAGTTGTATCACTTGTTGCCCTATTCGGTCATCCTTTTTTCAACCGGAATGATCTATTTAACCTATCATTTCTCTTGGTCATCTCCACTTTATGTCCAAATTAATCAATTCATCACTGGTCGGTTAGCCTTAGGTAAAAATGCTTTTAATTTATACCCTTTGAATTGGTTTGGAACAAGAGGGGTTCAGTTTATCGGATCCGGAGGAAGCACGGAGTCTGTCCTCAATTATAATTATGTCGATTCGTCTTATGTTCAGATGCTATTTACATATGGTATCGTACCGGTTGCTTTATTAGTCGGTATTTATGTCATTGTTTCAAAATATGAATTCAAGAAGGGACGTTATTTATTTGTTGCAATTTTGTCCCTCATTGCGATTAACTGTATGATTGAAGCATTTTGGTTTGTACCGACTTATAACATCTTTATGTTCACACTCTTTGCAACAGAAGTTGTCAAGAAAAAGCCGGTCAATTCTCTCTCTTATAGTGAGGAAATTGGGGGAATTTGAAGGTCTAATCTATAGCTACGAGTCTAACGAAACGGCTAAGAGTTTAGATATATTTTAAAATAGAAAAATAATGGAGTCTACTATGTACGATTATCTGATTGTTGGTGCTGGTTTGTCTGGAGCCATCTTCGCACATGAAGCTACAAAACGTGGTAAAAAAGTAAAAGTGATTGACAAGCGGGATCACATCGGTGGGAATATCTACTGTGAAGAGGTTGAAGGTATCAATGTTCACAAGTATGGTGCCCACATTTTCCATACGTCTAACAAAAAAGTGTGGGACTATGTCAACCAGTTCGCTGAATTCAACAACTATATCAACTCACCAGTAGCTAACTATAAGGGCAGTCTTTACAATCTTCCCTTTAACATGAATACCTTCTACGCTATGTGGGGAACCAAGACTCCTCAAGAAGTCAAGGACAAGATTGCTGATCAAACGGCTGATATGAAAGATGTTGAGCCAAAAAACCTGGAAGAACAAGCCATCAAGTTGATCGGTCCAGATATCTATGAAAAATTGATCAAGGGCTATACAGAAAAACAATGGGGACGTTCTGCAACAGACCTTCCACCATTTATCATCAAACGTCTCCCAGTTCGTTTGACCTTTGATAACAACTACTTTAATGACCGTTACCAAGGAATTCCAATCGGTG
Organism: Streptococcus sp. S1; assembly: GCF_034137685.1. Taxonomy (NCBI): domain Bacteria; kingdom Bacillati; phylum Bacillota; class Bacilli; order Lactobacillales; family Streptococcaceae; genus Streptococcus; species Streptococcus dentalis. The sequence goes on from NZ_CP139418.1 coordinate 529,006, forward strand.
GTTACAACGTCATCATTGAAAACATGCTGGGTGATGTAGAAGTAGAACTTGGGGTTGATTTCTTTGCCAATCGTGAAGAGCTTGAAGCTTCAGCTGATAAAGTTGTCTTTACAGGAATGATTGACCAGTACTTTGACTACAAACACGGTGAGTTGGAGTACCGTAGCCTGCGTTTTGAACACGAAGTCTTGGATGAGGAAAACCATCAAGGGAATGCGGTGGTCAACTACACAGAGCGTGAGATTTCTTATACTCGGATCATTGAGCACAAGCACTTCGAGTATGGTACACAACCTAAGACAGTTATCACACGTGAATACCCAGCTGATTGGAAACGTGGGGATGAACCATACTACCCAATCAATGATGAAAAGAACAACGCCATGTTTGCTAAGTACCAAGAAGAAGCAGCCAAAAATGATAAGGTTATCTTCTGTGGACGTTTGGCAGACTACAAATACTACGACATGCACGTGGTTATTGAGCGAGCTTTGGAAGTCGTAGCAAATGAGTTTGATTGAAAGAAACCATAATCTATGAAATACTACTTAAAAGAAGAATTCCTGCATGATGTCAACGCAAAGAACGCGGGAAATAAAGCACGCAATGACGTAGAAAGTATTGTGAAAGAAGAAGGCTATCATCCCTTGGTCCTTTCCGTCGACAATTGGTATCAGATGAGTACCCTTGCGGCTCAACGCCATAAGGCAAAAGCTTTTGGACAAGCCTTGGATCAACTAAAGCAAGGAGATGAGTTGTTGATCCAGTTTCCAATGCTTCACCATAGCTTTTTCTCCACCCATTTGGTCAAAAAAGCGCAAATAAGAGGGATTAAAGTCTATCTTTTGATTCATGACCTAGAAGTGCTTCGCCATGCCAACATGACTTCACTGCCTTTAAAACACAGAATTCGGATGTACCTTCAAGAAGCAAGTTTTCTCAAAGCAGCTGATGGGATCATCGCTCACAATCCAGTTATGAAATCTATCTTGGTGGATAAAGGGATAGCGGAAGATAAGATTGTTAGCCTTGGCATTTTCGACTATTTGATTCCAAATTTCCAAGAGAAGACTGGTCTAACTAAGAATCAGCCAATTATTGTGGCTGGTAATTTGGCACAAGAAAAAGCTGGTTATCTCTATGCTCTTCCTGCAGAACCTGCCTATAATCTCTATGGTGTTGGTTTTGATGAGAGTAGAGCTTTAGAGAATGAAACTTACTTTGGTTCCTTTCTACCGGATAAGCTTCCTGCGGCCCTTGAGGGTGGTTTTGGACTTGTCTGGGATGGTGATAGTGCTGAAACCTGTAGTGGTGTCTTTGGCGAGTACCTTCGCTATAACAACTCTCATAAAGCATCACTGTACTTGGCCTCAGGATTCCCACTTGTGGTTTGGAAACAGTCAGCCTTGTCTCATTTTGTGCTTGAGAAGGGCTGTGGGATTGCAGTAGAGTCGCTCCATGATTTGAAGGAGACAATCGACAATCTTTCAGACGCTGATTACCAAACCTTGGTGGACAATGCCAAGCGTGTTGGTCAGGAAATCAGAGATGGTCACTACTTAAAGACAGCCTTAAAACATTTATCATAAGATCAAAAGAAGTCAGACGGACTTCTTTTTTAGTTTTTCAAAAAAATATCACTAATTTTAAAAAATTACCTTATGAAACTTTTCATCGCTGAAACCGTGTGGTAAAATGATTAACGTATAAAATTTGTATAAAGGGAAGTTTATATGAAAAAGAAAGATCTTATTTTTTATGCCGGAGCGGCAGTCTTGATGGCTGTATCTGCTCAGGGAGTCAGTGCAGATGAGCTGGTTTCAAATGAGGCCACTACTACTGAAGGCAACCAAGTCCAAGCTGAAAAAGCGCCAGAAGTAGCCGTTGCTGAAAAGTCAGTAGCACCTGTCGCAAGCAACTATGCAGCACCAGCAAATGTGACCGAACCAGCTGTGGCACCTGTGAGCAAGGCCGCAGCTTCAGAAAGTGGGACCCCATCTGTAGAAAAGGCTACAGATGCATCGACTACTGAGAAAGAAGAAACTCCTCTTCCGTCTGATTCAGGAAGCACGACCTTCTTTAACACAGGCGCTCACGCTCCAGCTGGTCGTTCAACAGATGTGGCGGTTCAGCCAAAATCATTCGTTGATGTGAGTAGCCATAACGGAGACATTAGTATTGGAGACTACCGTACCCTAGCTAATAAAGGCGTGGGCGGTGTCGTTGTCAAATTGACAGAAGACACTTGGTACAAGAACCCAAATGCGGAGAACCAAATTCGTAATGCACAAGCTGCGGGTCTACAAGTATCGACCTACCACTTCTCACGCTATACTTCTGAGGAAGCAGCGCGTGCAGAAGCGCGGTTCTATATTGCAGCTGCACAACGTTTGAGTTTGCCAAAGAATACCCTCATGGTCAATGACTTTGAGGATGCCAAGATGCAGCCAAACATTAACCGCAACACCCAAGCCTGGGCTGACGAAATGCGTAAAAATGGCTACACTAACTTGATGTTCTACACAAGTGCTAGCTGGTTGGATGAAAACAACCTTCGCAAGAAAGGTCCTGTCAACACCGCTCAATTTGGTCTTCAGAATTTCTGGGTTGCCCAATACCCTTCTCCAAAACTGTCTGTAAACGATGCGAAAAGCTTGCGTTACAATGGGAAAGCTGGCGCGTGGCAGTTCACTTCTCAAGCGGAATTGCTTCCAGGAAAACACCTATTTGACCACAGTGTGGACTATACAGGTCGCTTCACAGCGAACGCAAAACCTGCCGCAGACCCGACAGAAGGTAGCTTAAGTGGGAAAATTAACATTGTCAATAACGATACCATGGCGGGACGCTTTGACGTTGTCATCTCAAATGTTAAGGCGCCAAATGGAGTTCGAACAGTTTCTGTCCCAATCTGGTCAGAAACAGGTGGTCAAGATGACCTTGTTTGGTATACAGCCAACCGTCAAGCAAACGGGACCTATACCGTCAATGTAAAAGCAGCGGACCATAAGAACTCAACCGGTCTTTACAATGTCCACCTGTACTATGTTCAGAATAATGGACAATTGACGGGTGTGGGTGGAACAACGACGACAGTAGCCATTGGAAAGAAAAATCAGACTCCGGTTTCAGCGGATCTGACTATTGTAAAATCAGAAAAAGACGGTACCTTTACCATTACGGCTAAAAATCTTCAAGGTTTCGAAGGCTACAAGAAAGTGAAGATTCCATTCTGGTCTCAAGCCAATGGGATGAAAGACATTATCTGGTACACTCCGACTCGTCAAGCAGATGGTTCTTATACCGTTACAGCCAAAGCCAGTGATCATGAAAATGCTGATGGCAAGTACGAAGCGCAAGTCTTCTATGTAGATGCTAAAGGCAAAAACAAATTTGTGAAAAAGGCTTTTACCGATTATACAGCGACAAAACTGGCCAACGCTGTTGCAGCTGATCTGACTATTACAAAATCAGAAAAAGATGGTACCTTCACCATTACGGCTAAGAACCTCCAAGGTTTTGAAGGCTACAAAGAAGTGAAGATTCCATTCTGGTCTCATGCCAATGGGATGAAGGATATCATCTGGTATACTCCGACTCGCCAGGCAGACGGTTCATATACTATAACGGCTAAGGCTAGTGACCATGAAAAGGCTGATGGCAAGTATGAAGCGCAGGTCTTCTATGTGGATGCTAAAGGCCAAAACAAGTTTGTCAAGAAAGCCTTTATCGATTACACAGCTTCTAATCCATCTGCTGATCTGACCATTACAAAATCAGAAAAAGACGGCACCTTCACCATCACGGCTAAGAACCTTCAAGGTTTCGAAGGTTACAAAGAAGTGAAGATTCCATTCTGGTCTCATGCTAATGGGATGAAAGACATTATCTGGTACACTCCGACTCGTCAAGCAGATGGTTCTTATACCGTAACAGCCAAAGCGAGTGACCACGAAAATGCTGATGGCAAGTACGAAGCGCAAGTCTTCTATGTGGACGCTCAAGGCCAAAACAAGTTTGTCAAGAAAGCCTTTATTGATTACAAAAATCAATCTCGTCCAACCGGCACTCTCTTGATCCAAAACAACAATAGGGATACGGGTACTTTTGACGTCGTCATCAAGGATGTCTATAGTCCTAAAGGCGTACGGACTGTTCAAGTCCCTACTTGGTCGGATAAGGATGGACAGGATGATCTCCGCTGGTACGAAGCGACTCGTCAAGCGAACGGAGATTATAAGGTATCCATCAAAGCGAGCGATCACAAGAACTCTACTGGTAAGTACCATGTTCACCTTTACTACATTCAAAATGATGGTTCTCGGATTGGTATTGGTACCACGACTACAGACGTGGAGTTCCGAAATGCCATGACCAAGACGCAAGCTTCTATCAAGAATGTCAATGCAACGAACGGGACTTATACAGTAGCTGTAGATCAAGCCCCTCAGGGGCGTCAGATTAAGAACATTCGTGTCGCCGCTTGGTCTAAAGCTCATCAAGAAAATCTTTACTGGTATTCTGCAACGCCGACAGGTATGCACACAGAGATCACAGTTTCTGCTAATAATTACGGTAATGAAGCAGGCAACTATACTACTCACGTCTATGTGGACTACAAAGATGGGGGAGTTGAAGGCTTTAACCTCGGTCAAACAGCCTTGTCTCCACGAAATCAAAAGGTGAATCCACGAACAACCTATTATTCTCAACGGGATCCTCGTTGGGCTGGGAAATATTACGGTGTGAGCAATGTCGATCAGTCAGGTTGTGTACCAACCTCTCTTGCTATGACTTTCACAGATATCCTTGGTAGAACTATTTTGCCAACAACAGTAGCTGATTATCTCTACAACAATACTGATTCATTCAACAAAGGTGAAGCAGGAACAGATTCTGATGGGATTGTAGCTGCCACTCGTGACTGGGGCTTGAAGAGCCAATTGGTTAATGGAGCTGGAGGCATTGCAGAAGCCCTCATGGCTGGCAAGCATGTACTTGCTGCGGTAGGCAATAGCCAATTCACCAGTGATCCTTATACCCATGAGTTGGTCTTGCATGGCTATGATAATGGTAGAACCTATGTCCGCGATCCATATAATAGTGGCAACAACGGCTGGTATTCGATCAATTATCTCCACTCTATTAAGAGTAAAGACCCAATGGATAACAAGCTTGGAGCACCTTTCTTCTCTATTTTTGCATAAGCTAATCAGAAGGCCAATCTGGCCTTCTGTTTTCTTTAAAAACAGGATAAAATCTTCTAATGAAGTTGTTTCGTGATCTGGCGATTTGTGCTATAATACTACTATGTGGGTAGAATCCGTATAAAAAAATGTAAGGGAAGTTAAATGAAAAAGAAAGATCTTATTGTTTATGCTGGGGCAGCGGTTTTATTAGCCTTTTCGACACAACAGGTCAAGGCAGATGAGCAAGTCGCAGCCGATCAAACCTCAGAAAATACTTCAGCTGTCGTTTTGAAAACAACAACGGTATCAGAAACTCAGAATATTGCAACCGATGGGGTGAAAACTGATCAAGCAGTTCAGACAGAAAAATCTGTTGTAACAGAGACAGCACCTGTCACACCGACTGTTGGCAATAACCCGTCTTTTGATAAGGGAACTAGCGACAAGGTTGTATCAGAGAATCCAGCACCTGCTGTGGGAGCTAGTCGCGCTCCCTATGGCGCACGGGCACGGGTGGTAGAAGCGAGAAATGAGAGTGTCCCTCAACAGGATTCTCCGGTTTCTGCAGATTTGAATATTAAAAAATCAGAGTCAGAAGAAGGTACTTTTACTATCACAGCTAAGAATCTCCAAGGATTCGATGGTTATAAAGAAGTGAAGATTCCATTCTGGTCTCATGCCAATGGCATGAAAGACATTGTCTGGTACACTCCGACTCGTCAAGCAGATGGTTCATATACCGTAACAGCTAAAGCGAGTGCTCACGAAAATGCTGATGGCAAGTACGAGGCGCAAGTTTTCTATGTAGATGCTCAAGGTCAAAACAAGTTTGTGAAAAAGGCCTTTATTGATTATACAGCTCCCAAACCATCTGCTGATCTGACCATTACGAAATCAGAAAAAGAGGGTACCTTCACAATCACCGCTAAGAATCTCCAAGGATTCGATGGTTATAAAGAAGTGAAGATTCCATTCTGGTCTCATGCCAATGGTATGAAAGACATTGTCTGGTACACTCCGACGCGTCAAGCAGATGGTTCATACACTGTAACTGCGAAAGCAAATGACCACGAAAACGCTGATGGCAAGTATGAGGCGCAAGTCTTCTATGTGGACGCCCAAGGTCGAAACAAGTTTGTGAAAAAGGCCTTTGTTGATTATACAGCTCCCAAACCATCTGCTGATTTGACCATAAAAAAATCAGAAAAAGAGGGCACCTTCACGATTACTGCCAAGAATCTTCAAGGTTTCGATGGCTATAAGGAAGTGAAGATTCCATTCTGGTCTCATGCGAATGGCATGAAAGACATTGTCTGGTACACTCCGACTCGCCAAGCAGATGGTTCCTACACAGTGACTGCGAAAGCTAGTGATCACGAAAATGCCGATGGCAAGTATGAAGCGCAAGTTTTCTATGTGGATGCCAAGGGTCAAAACAAGTTTGTCAAAAAAGCCTTTATTGATTTCAAAAATCAATCTCGTCCAACTGGCAATCTTATTATTCAAAACAACAACAAGGATACGGGGACTTTTGACGTCATCATTAAGGATGTCTACAGCCCTAAAGGTGTGCGAACAGTCCAAGTCCCAACTTGGTCTGATAAGGACGGTCAAGACGATATTCGCTGGTATGAAGCGACTCGCCAATCAAATGGAGACTACAAGGTATCCATCAAAGCGAGCGATCATAAGAACTCTACTGGTAAGTACCATATCCACCTCTACTACATCCAAAATGATGGCTCTCGTGTGGGTGTTGGAACAACGACTACAGAAGTCGAATTCCGAAATGCTAAGACAAAGACACAAACAGGGATCAAGAATGTTAATTCTGGTGCTGGAACCTATACGGTAACGGTGGATCAAGCGCCTCAGGGACGCCGGATTAAGAATATCCGTGTTGCTGTCTGGTCTAAAGCACATCAAGAAAATCTTTTCTGGTATGCAACAGCACCTTCTGGTATGCACACAGAAGTGCAAGTTTCTACAGCCAATCACCAGTATCAACAGGGAAACTACACCACTCACGTCTATGTAGATTATGTCGATGGTGGTGTTGAAGGATTTAACCTTGGTCAAACAGCCCTCCATCCTCGTGTAACAGCAGATCAAACTGCTTTTAGTCCTCGTGTGCCGAATGGGCAACGGGACCGTGTCTTACGGGCAGCAGCTAGTCTAGTTGGCGTTCGTGGCGGTACCGCAGCTCACCATCAATTGGTTAATGATTATAACAGTGTCAAACCACTTCCAGTGGGGTATGCAGTGAAAACGACCGATGATTGGTGTGATATCTTTGTCACAACAGTCTTCCAGCGGGAAGGTTTGAGCGGTTTGATTGGTCGTGAATGTGGAGTTGAACGTCACATTCAGATCTTCAAACGCTTGGGCATTTGGAATGAAAATGGTGCCTCTACACCAAAAGCAGGGGATATCATCACCTTTAACTGGGATCAAAATAGCCAGCCAAATAACGGCTTTGCGGATCACATCGGAATTGTCGAAAGCGTCTCAAATGGGATCATTCATACCATTGAAGGAAACTCCAACAACCAAGTCCGTCGCAATACCTACCGGATCGGCCATGGCAATATTCGTGGATTTGCAACCCCTCGCTATCAATAATAAAAAAAGAAGCCTGTGGCTTCTTTTTTGAATGAAGACAAAGTCATTCTAAAAACTTTCCTTAGGTGAGTACGGACGTCAGCGAACTTCAAAGAAGTTCCATGACTAATTATTGAGCCTAAGGTCTCAATAATTCCGAGTGCTAGAAACACTATTGTTTCTAGCACTTTTCTCACGGCGGAAAGTTTCAGAAGATGATTGAATAACTCTAAGCAATAAAATTTTTTGTCTTAATGGAAGTTATTAGATTGTCTATAACAACGGTTTGTTTACATTCTCCAAAGAAGCCCTATGGCTTCTTTTTTTCAATCTTTCAACCCTTCTTCAAAACTCTTGGAAGGGGCTTCGACTTGGATGGTTTCAAGGGTTAATGGATTGGTAAAGGTCAAGCGGTGAGCATGGAGCATGAGTCGTTCTCCGCGTGCAGGGTTATAGAGAGGATCCCCGACAATCGGGTGCCCATGATGGGATAGATGAACCCGGATCTGATGGGTACGCCCCGTCTTGAGCTGGCATTTGACCAGGCTGTTTCGCCCGATTTTTTTCAGTTGCGTCACCTGGGTTTCTGCATACTGCCCCTTGCGTGGATCGACCAGGCGCTTGCGCCGATCGTGGCGATCGCGTCCGATTTTATCCTTGTAGACGATGGTTTTTTGTGCTAAGCTACCTTGGATCAAGGCCCAGTACTCGCGTTGGATGTTTTTATCTTCCAAAATGCGGTTGAGAATGGGCAGGATAAAAGGATTTTTGGCAAATAAAATCGCCCCGCTGGTTTCCTTGTCTAGGCGGTGCACGACGTAGCAGGTGGATCCAACATAGCTGGAAACATGGTTGAGAAGAGCAATTTCTGTCGGCTCATTGGCATGGGTTTTCATGCCTTCAGGCTTATTAACGATGATGACATGCTCATCCTGATAGAGTTCTTCAACCAGACTCGGATCTCCGGCTGGGAGCTCTTTTTCAGGGTAATCATCTGTGTCAAAGATCAGCTGGATCTGGTCTCCTTTTTGAACGGGGCTCTGCCAGTTGATGGTCTCGCCATTGACCAAGACGTGCTTCTTGGTTCGTAAAAAATGCCGGATCTTACGGGGAATGAGGAAGTAGTCCTCAAGCAGCTCTTTCACAGTCATCTGGGGAAAGGATTGTGGGATGGTAAATTGATAGTTCATGACCCTATTGTAGCAAAATCTAAGCTTAAAGAAAACTAAATGGGAGAAGGGAATGAGCGATCTTTTCTTGCTAGGACAAGGATAAGGTGTTAAAATAACAGATATGAATAGAATAAAAGAATTATTTGAAAACCTGATCACTTTTTTTAGAAAGGATCATCCCCCAAAAGCGGTGGCAGAAGAAGTGCCAGAAACAGAACTACAGGAAGAGACAGTAGAGCCAACCTATAGTCGCTCAGGCAAGCACAAAAGCAAGCCCCTCTCTCAGCACCCCTTCCGTCGTTTTTGGCGCCGCTTCCATTTGACCAAGATTCTCCTGATCATTGGGCTAGGCTTTAGCCTCTTGACAGGGGGCTATCTCTTCTACCTCGCTAAGACGACCAACGTCAAGGATTTGCAGAGTGCACTGAAGGCGACCACCATTATCTATGATAAGAATGGGGACCAGGCGGGAAGTTTGACCGGGCAAAAAGGAACCTATGTCGAACTCGATGCCATTAGTGAGAATCTGCAAAATGCCGTGGTCGCAACAGAGGACCGGAGCTTTTACAAGAATAACGGGATCAACTATGGTCGCTTCTTCTTAGCGATTTTGACCCTGGGTCGCTCAGGTGGTGGTTCGACTATCACCCAGCAGCTAGCCAAGAATGCTTATCTGTCTCAGGATCAGACGGTGGAACGCAAGGCCAAGGAATTCTTCCTAGCGCTTGAAATCAATAAGAAATACAGTAAAAAAGAGATCCTCACCATGTACCTCAACAATGCCTATTTTGGAAATGGGGTTTGGGGAATTGAGGATGCTTCCAAGAAGTATTTTGGGGTTTCAGCTAGTCAATTAAGCCTGGATCAGTCCGCGGTACTCGCCGGTATGCTCAAGGGGCCTGAAATCTATAATCCGCTCTATTCGGTAGAGAATGCGACCAATCGCCGCAATACTGTCCTCCAAAATATGGTGGCAGCTGGCTATATTGACCAGAAAACAGCTGATCAGTCTGCTGCTGTCGATATCCATGGCCAGCTGGTCGATGCCTATGAAGGCAAGTCGGAGGATTACCGCTACCCATCCTATTTTGATGCGGTTATCAATGAAGCGGTCAATAAATACGGCTTGACCGAAGAAGACATTGTCAAAAATGGCTACCGGATCTACACCGAGCTGGATCAGAATTACCAAGCAAGCATGCAGGTGATCTATGACAATACGGCCCTCTTCCCAGTAGCGGAAGACGGCACGCGCGCGGAATCTGGTAGTGTCGCCCTCGATCCTAAGACCGGAGGGGTTCGGGCTCTCGTAGGGCGTGTCGGAAGCGATCAAAATCCAGGTTTCCGTACCTACAACTACGCTACCCAGGCTGCCCGTAGTCCGGGATCAACCATCAAACCATTAGTCGTCTATAGCCCAGCTGTTGCTGAAGGTTGGTCGACTAATAAGGAGTTGGACAATAGTACCACCCAATATGGAAGCTATGAGGTTAATAACTATGCGGGAATCCAGTCGAGCCCAACGGTACCAATGTACCAGGCTTTGGCAGAATCCCTTAACCTTCCAGCCGTAGCAACGGCGAATGAATTGGGTCTCGATACGGTCTTTGAATACGGGAAAAAATTCGGGCTCAACATGGACAAGGTGGACAAGTCGCTTGCCGTTGCCTTGGGAGCCGGTGTGACAACCAATCCAATGCAGATGGCACAAGCTTATGGGACCTTCGCCAATGGTGGGGTCATGAATGATGCCCATCTCATTACCAAGATTGAAAATGCAAGTGGACAAGTGGTCAAGAGTCACAGTCAGAAATCAACACGGGTGCTTAGTGGATCCACAACGGATAAGATGACCAATATGATGCTGGGGACCTTCAGTAATGGTACAGGGGTCAACGCTGCACCATATGGTTATACTATGGCAGGGAAAACTGGTACGACAGAGACCAGCTTTAACAAGGATCTCTCTGGAGACCAATGGGTAATCGGCTACACGCCAGATGTTGTCATCAGTCAATGGCTTGGTTTCCCAACGACCGATGAAGGTCATTACCTAACCGATAGTAGTGCTGGGACGGCGTCGGAGATCTTTCGTAATGTCGCAAGCAGTGTCCTGCCTTATACAGACGGTACTCAGTTTGACTCGGTGAAGAACTCCTATGCTGAAAATGGTATTGCGCCAGTCGGAGAAGAAACGACAGAAACAGATAGCAAAGAAGACAAAGGTTTCTTTGAGGATGTCAAAGAGAAGGCATCGAATATGGTCGATGATGCGAAAAAAGCAATCGACGAAGCCGATATCCCAGGAAAAGCGAAAAACGCTTGGGATACCTTCAAAGGCTGGCTTGGTTTCTAATCAAAAAAACGATTCAGAACTTCTTCTGAATCGTTTTGTATTTAAAGTTCACTATCTGACAAGCTAAAGGTATCGCCGTGTTGCAAATCTCCGTACTGGTAGCCCCGTTTGAACCAGCGCATGCGTTGCTCTGAGGTCCCGTGGGTAAAGCTATCTGGCACCGAGTAGCCGTAAGCTTGCTCCTGGAGAGTGTCGTCACCGACCGCATGGGCCGCATTCATGGCTTCTTCGATATCACCGATATCTAGAAGGTTTCGGTCTTGAATGGAACGGGCCCAGACACCTGCTAGATAGTCGGCTTGCAGCTCGATGCGAACGCTGATGGCATTTCGTTCCTTTTCAGAAAGTCCTTGCTGCATACGATGGTATTTGCCAAGGATTCCCAGCTCATTTTGTACGTGGTGGCCGACTTCGTGGGCGATGACGTAGGCCATGGCAAAGTCCCCGCTGGCCTTGTATTTAGTTGTCAATTCCTTATAGAAGCTCATGTCCAAATAAATTTTCTTGTCGGTTGGACAGTAGAAGGGACCAGCCGATGCTTGCCCAACCCCACAGCCTGTCTTTGTCCGTCCGGTATAGAAGACTAGCTTAGGCTCTTGGTAGGTCCGTCCTTCGGCTTGAAAGACCTTGTGCCAATGATCTTCTGTTGTCCCAAGGACTTTGCTGACGAACTGGGCATCTGCATCGTCTACATGGGTCTTGTTGGTGCGCGTGACTTGGGTGGACTGGTAAGGCTGAGAAGAAGTCCCATTTCCAAAGAGACCCCCAAGGCTAGCTCCCCCTCCTAGAAGAACCATGAGAAGGATGATGATGATTTTACTCTTGAAGCTTCCGGGCGATAGCAAAATTTGTAAAATGCCCCCGCCAAGGTTACTGTTGCCGGAAGACTGGGAGTAGCTTTGCCCTCGACGGTCTTCGATATTTCTACTTTCTTTTAGGTTATCACTTTTCATATTCGTCTCCTTTTATTTTATTTTACCAAAAATGAAGTGAAAACCAGAGTGATAACGCTTTAGATTTACTTTTTTCTTGACAGAAGGGTTTCTGTCCTTGTCAAAACGTGGAAAACTTGCTATAATGAGGTGAACGGAGGCGTTATGGCATTAAAAAAAGCAAGTCTAGCGTGTACGGTTTGTGGGTCACGCAATTACTCCATTAAGTTGAGTGGGACGCCAAAACCAACACGTTTAGAAGTTAATAAATTCTGCAAACATTGCAGCAAATATACCATCCATAAAGAAACACGATAGGAGAGAGTTGTGAAATTCATTAAAGATATTTTCGTCTTACTAAAAGATACAACTTGGCCAAATCGCAAGGAAAGATGGAAAAACTTTATCTCAGTGATTGAGTACACCGCTTTCTTTGTTGCATTGATTTATTTATTCGACAAAGTCATTGCACGTGGCCTATTGCACATGATCAATTTCTTTTAAGAAAAGAAGCCATGAGGCTGGGCAAAAACTGTCCAGCCTTTGATGTTTGATAGGAATAACTACAAGACGCAGTGGCTGATTGCTCAAAGCACTGCTTTGAGGTGGCGGATAAAACTTGCGAAGCAAGTATCCTAAGTCTTTGTTCGCTCTTCAACCTCTTCAACCTCTTCAACCTCTTCAACCTCTTTAAATTTCTTGGAATTCTTTCCCACTCCCACTTTTGTGCTCTTTTCTAAAAAATAAATCAGCAAACCTCTTTGCATTCCTGCAAAATGTGGTATAATGAAGCTAGGAAAAGGAAAGCCAAGAGGCTTTTTTTAGTGTGTTCACAAAAGCTCGAGCAGGCTAAACAGAAAGAAAGGATGCCCAAATGGACAGTTTTGATAAAGGCTGGTTTGTATTACAAACCTACTCAGGATATGAAAACAAGGTAAAAGAGAATCTTTTGCAACGTGCGCAAACTTACAATATGTTAGAAAACATCTTGCGCGTAGAGATTCCGACTCAAACCGTACAAGTTGAGAAAAACGGTAAAACAAAAGAAATCGAAGAAAACCGCTTCCCAGGTTATGTCTTGGTTGAAATGGTCATGACAGATGAAGCTTGGTTTGTTGTTCGGAATACACCGAACGTTACTGGTTTCGTTGGATCCCACGGGAACCGTTCAAAACCAACTCCATTGTTGGAAGAAGAAATCCGCAGCATCTTGCTCTCTATGGGTCAAACCGTTCAAGAGTTTGATTTGGATGTCAAGGTGGGCGATACAGTTCGCATCATCGACGGTGCTTTCACAGACTATACTGGTAAGATCACTGAAATTGATAACAACAAGGTGAAAATGGTCATTTCTATGTTCGGTAACGATACGGTTGCAGAAGTAAACTTGAACCAAATTGCTGAATTGTAAGAAAGCGAGAACCCTCCAAGAAAAACTTGGAGGGTTCATTTCTTCGATGTTATTTCAGATCGGAAATAACTTTTAAGTACTTGATAGTTGCAGCAGATAGGACAATTACGATTTTATCATTTTGAGGGGAACCTTGGTTTACATAGAGTATTTGTTAGGATTTTTTGAGGTGTGCTTGGCATAGAAGAGGAAAGCTTTAGGAAAACCATCATTAAGAAAGGACCCAAAGTGCAACAAAAAACCCCTATTGCTAGGGGAATTTTTAAAAGATAAAAGATGATAAAAAATTTTATTATCAAGGCGGTAGACGGATTTGAACCGACGATCAAGCTTTTGCAGAGCCGTGCCTTACCACTTGGCTATACCGCCATAACATATAATATTGTAACCTAAAAAACAAGATAGGTCAAGAAAAACTTTTTGCTTCAAATTATTGTAGATGAAGAATGGTGAAAAAATCTCTCAAATAACTTGCGAATTCTAGTGATTTCTGCTATACTTATAGAGTTGTCTAAGACAGCAAATACTCATCTCGGATCCATTGTGGCACCGTTGCCCTTGTGGTCGTGCTGCAAGTTGACGTCTGAGAGAGGAGAAAAAAACAAAAAAGGAGAAACTACTCATGGCAGTAATTTCAATGAAACAACTTCTTGAGGCTGGTGTACACTTCGGTCACCAAACTCGTCGCTGGAACCCTAAGATGGCTAAGTACATCTTCACAGAACGTAACGGAATCCACGTGATCGACTTGCAACAAACTGTAAAATATGCAGACCAAGCATACGACTTCATGCGTGATGCAGCTGCAAACGATGCAGTCATCTTGTTTGTAGGTACTAAGAAACAAGCTGCTGATGCTGTTGCAGAAGAAGCTGTTCGTGCAGGTCAATACTTCATCAACCACCGTTGGTTGGGTGGAACTCTTACTAACTGGGGAACAATCCAAAAACGTATCGCTCGTTTGAAAGAAATCAAACGCATGGAAGAAGATGGAACTTTTGAAGTTCTTCCTAAGAAAGAAGTTGCATTGTTGAACAAACAACGCGCTCGTCTTGAAAAATTCTTGGGCGGTATCGAAGACATGCCTCGTATCCCAGACGTAATGTACGTTGTGGATCCACATAAAGAACAAATCGCTGTTAAAGAAGCTAAGAAATTGGGTATCCCAGTTGTAGCGATGGTCGACACAAACACTGACCCAGATGATATCGATGTTATCATCCCAGCGAACGATGACGCTATCCGCGCTGTTAAATTGATCACTGCGAAAATGGCTGACGCTGTTATCGAAGGACGTCAAGGTGAAGACAGTGTTGCTACAGTAGAAGCTGAATTGGCAGCTACTGAAGGTCAAGCTGATTCAATCGAAGAAATCGTTGAAGTTGTAGAAGGCGACAACGCTTAATTTCATTCAATAAGTAACGAACCTAAGAGGGCAGGGCTCAGCCCGACCCTCTTATTTTATTAAAAAATATAGGAGAACAAAAATGGCAGAAATTACAGCTAAGCTTGTAAAAGAATTGCGTGAAAAATCTGGTGCCGGTGTCATGGACGCTAAAAAGGCATTGGTTGAAGTTGAAGGTGATATCGAAAAAGCGATCGAATTGCTTCGCGAAAAAGGTATGGCTAAAGCAGCTAAGAAAGCTGACCGTGTTGCCGCTGAAGGTTTGACTGGTGTTTATGTCAATGGTAACGTTGCAGCAGTTGTTGAAGTAAACGCTGAAACTGACTTTGTTGCGAAAAACGCTCAATTCGTTGAATTGGTAAACGCAACAGCGAAAGTGATCGCTGAAGGTAAACCAGCTAACAACGAAGAAGCTCTTGCTTTGACAATGCCTTCAGGTGAAACTCTTGAAGCTGCATACGTATCTGCAACAGCTACAATCGGTGAAAAAATTTCATTCCGTCGTTTTGCTTTGCTTGAAAAAACAGATGCACAACACTTCGGTGCTTACCAACACAACGGTGGACGTATCGGTGTTATCTCTGTAATCGAAGGTGGAGACGAAGCACTTGCTAAACAAATCTCAATGCACATTGCTGCAATGAAACCAACTGTTCTTTCATATAAAGAATTGGATGAACAATTCGTGAAAGATGAATTGGCACAATTGAACCACGTCATCGACCAAGATAACGAAAGCCGTGCAATGGTTGGTAAACCAGCTCTTCCACACTTGAAGTATGGTTCTAAAGCTCAATTGACTGACGAAGTGGTTGCTCAAGCTGAAGAAGATATCAAAGCTGAATTGGCAGCTGAAGGTAAACCAGAAAAAATCTGGGATAAAATCATACCAGGTAAAATGGACCGCTTCTTCTTGGACAACACGAAAGTTGACCAAGCCTACACTCTTCTTGCTCAAGTTTACATCATGGATGACAGCAAGACAGTGGAAGCTTACCTTGAATCAGTAACTGCTTCAGTTGTTGAATTCGTTCGCTTTGAAGTTGGTGAAGGTATTGAAAAAGCTTCAAATGACTTTGAAGCAGAAGTTGCAGCTACAATGGCAGCAGCTCTTAACAACTAAGAATAAAAAAAGAGGTTTCGAAGGTGTGAACTGCACCCTAAAAGTTAGACAGAAAAATCTAATTTTTGGGGTGCTTTTATTATGAAATTAACTTTTGAAGATAAAGTTCAAATATATGAATCAAGAAAGCAAGGAGAGAGTTTTAGGCGACTTTCAAATCAATTTGGGATAAAGATTTCTAATCTTCAGTACATGATTAAATTGATTGATCGTTATGGAATAGAAATCGTAAAAAAAGGAAAGAATTGTTACTATTCTCCTGAACTAAAACGAGAAATCATTGATAAAGTCTTACTTGAAGGTCGTTCACAAAGAAGTGTAAGCCTTGATTATGCTCTCCCAAACCAAGGAATGCTTCCAAATTGGCTGGCACAATACAAGAAAAATGGGTATACTATTGTTGAGAAAACAAGAGGAAGGATACCTAAAATGGGACGTAAGCCAAAGAAGAAACCTGAAGAGATGACTGAGTTAGAGCGTCTTCAAGCAGAAAATGAATACCTGAGAGCGGAGAATGCTGTTCTAAAAAAGTTGAGAGAACTCCGATTGAAGGAGGAAAAAGAGAAAGAAGAAAGACAGAAATTGTTCAAGAATTAATCACTGAGTTTTCGTTAGATATTCTTCTAAAGGCCATTAAACTCGCTCGTTCGACCTACTATTATCATTTGAAACAGCTAGACAAACCAGATAAGGATCAAGGGCTTAAAGCTGAAATCCAATCTATTTTTACTGAACACAAGGGAAATTATGGTTATCGTCGGATACATTTAGAATTAAGAAATCGTGGCTTTTTGGTCAATCATAAGAGGGTTCAGCGGTTGATGAATGTCCTCAATTTACAAGCTAGAATCCGGCAGAAGCGAAAGTATTCTTCTCACAAAGGAGATATTGGTAAGAAAGCCGACAACCTTATTCAACGCCAGTTTGAAGCTTCAAAACCAATGGAAAAGTGCTACACAGATGTGACAGAATTTGCCATTCCAGCAAGCACTCAAAAACTCTACTTATCACCAGTATTAGATGGTTTTAACAGTGAAATCGTCGCTTATAATCTTTCGACGTCGCCAAATTTAGAACAAGTGAAAGCTATGTTAGACCAGGCCTTTACTGAGAATCATTACACAAATACAATTCTCCATAGTGATCAAGGATGGCAGTATCAACACCAGTATTATCATCGTTTTTTAGAGGATAAAGGAATTCAACCGTCCATGTCACGTAAGGGTAACAGCCCAGACAACGGCATGATGGAATCCTTCTTTGGCATTCTTAAGTCCGAAATGTTTTATGGGTATGAGAAGACGTTTCAGTCACTTGAGCAATTAGAACAAGCTATTGTAGACTACATTGATTATTACAACAATAAACGAATTAAGGTCAAACTAAAAGGACTCAGTCCTGTGCAATACAGAACTAAATCCTTTGTGTAAATTCATTGTCTAACTTTTTGGGGTCAGTACAAGGAAACCTCTTTTTTGTAAGATAAATTCATCTAAATAACTTTCCTTAGGTGAGTACGGACGTAAGCGAACTTCAAAGAAGTTCCATGACTAAATTAAGATACAAAGGGCGTTCGCGGATAAAGTCAAAATAGGAAGTTTGATGCAGAATCTTTAGATTCTAGGAAGACTTATCTTTTTGACACGATCCGCAGCCCGTGTTCAATTCGTTTTGAATCCATTCGCTTTTCAAATTTTAGGCTCATGCTAAAACAGTTCCCCGAACTGTTTTACTTCCAAAACTCCCGAGTGCTAGAAACATGATAGTTTCTAGCACTTTTCTCACAGCGGAAAGTTTTAGTAGATGACTGAGTAATTCTAATAAATAAATTTTTTTGTTTTATAGAATTTATTAGATTTGAAAAAAACAGTTTGTCTATACTCTTAGAGGAACGGAAACTTCTTTTTTGTAAGTAAAAACTGAAGCCGTTGCTTCAGTCTTTTGCTTAATGTGCGAAGGTATCGATTCCTAAAAGTAGGGAAAGGGTTCCCATGATGAGGCCGGCTAGGATTACCCCTAGCATGACAGCAAGACTACTGCGTTTGAAGTCCCAGTCAAGGATGGAAGCAGCAAGGGCACCAGTCCAGGCTCCAGTTCCGGGAAGAGGAATTCCAACGAAAAGCAACAAGGCCCAGAAAATACCTTTATCTCCCGCAGCTTTCTCTAATTTTTGTCCGCCTCTATGCCCCTTATTTAGACACCAGCTAAAAAAACCTCCGATGACTGGTTTTTTTGCGCCCCAGGTGAGAATATGGCGGGCGAAAAAGAAGATCAGAGGGACGGGGAGAAGATTTCCGATCACTCCGATCAGGAGTGCTGTCCATAAGGGAATGCCATTTGCAATGGCAAAAGGGATGGCTCCACGCAACTCAACGAGAGGAACCATAGAGATCAGGAAGGTAAATATATATTTCATTGGTAATGCCTTTCGATTAGTCTTCTTTATTCTATCGTATCTTCTTCTAATTGGCAACAATTCCAGCTTTGGAATGATCTTTTTAAATCTTTTATCTTGACTTTCTGATGGAGGAAGCATATAATAAAGACATAGTTAATTAGAATCATTATAAAAAGGAGAAATAACATGACAACTATGAAACATGAAGCAGCTACTGATGTAGCAACTTTTGCGCCTTCTAATAAAGAAACTCTTCCAGAAACAAAAGCCCTCTTGAACCAAGTGGTAGCAGATCTCTACGTGGCTCACATTGCTCTTCACCAAGTACACTGGTACATGCGTGGACGTGGCTTTATGGTCTGGCATCCAAAAATGGACGAATACATGGACAGTTTGGATGCAACCTTGGATGAAGTGAGCGAACGCTTGATCACTCTTGGTGGTGCGCCATATTCTAGCATGACTGAATTTTTGGAACACAGCAATATTGAGGAACGCCGTGGAACATTTACAAAAAATGTAGAAGAAAGCTTGACTCGTGTTCTTGAAATCTTCCATTACCTTGACGGCCTTTACCAAAAAGCTTTGGATGTTACTGACGCTGAAGGCGACGATGTAACCAACGATATCTTTGTTGGGGCTAAAGCAGAACTTGAAAAGAACATTTGGATGGTGGCTGCTGAACTTGGTCAAGAACCAGGATTATAAGATCATAAAAAAAATAGAAGCCGTTGGCTTCTATTTTTTTGCTTCGTAGGAGATTTCCACTAATTAAAGGAGTTCTTAATCTAACTATAGTTGGAGCGAAATCGAGGCCTATCGCTCCTATTTTTTTGGTATAGTTAATATGTGATTTTCTGTAAGCGTTCGCAGGTATAAGAAAGCGCTTACAAATTGAATGGTTAATCCTAAGAGGAGGTTTTTATGGGAAAGTCTTTTTTTGAAAAGCGTCCTGTTTTTAGTATTCGTAAGCTCTCAGTTGGAGCTTGTTCTGTTGTGATTGGGATTTCTGCCTTGGGTCTTTCAAGGGTCCATGCGGAAGAAAAGCCAGCCCTCGAAAGTGAGCCGACTTCAATGGAGGCACCAGGTGTTGTGACGGGAAACTCAGAAACGAAAGTTCCTGAAGCTGTTGCAAGGGTTTCAGAAGCTCCAGCTGTCATCACCCCTACCAGAGCTGAGGAAAAGCCAGCGCCTCAAGACGAAGGCCAGCCCGTTTCAGTTTCATCTGAGCGTGGTACAGGAACGGAAGCAACAGCTGCTCCAGATCAAAATCGTGTAGCGGAGGATATTGTGCAAGATCGAGAACGTGATTTTAATAAAGATTGGTATTTTAAATTAAATGCGGCTCCTGGTGCAGAAGGGCGTCAAGTGGATGTCAAGGATTGGAAAAAATTAGATCTTCCTCATGACTGGTCTATTTTCTTTGATTTCGATCACAACTCTCCTGCTCAAAATGAAGGGGGGCAATTAAACGGAGGGGATGCTTGGTATCGAAAGACCTTCCGTTTGGACGATAAAGATCTAGATAAGAAGGTCCGCTTGGAATTTGGCGGGGTTTACATGGATTCCAAAGTCTATGTAAACGGACAATTCGTCGGTCATTATCCAAATGGCTACAATGCCTTTTCTTATGATATTACTCCTTATTTGAATGCGGATGGAAGCGAGAATACCATCGCCGTTCATGTGGTCAATCAACAACCAAGTAGCCGTTGGTATTCTGGTAGCGGGATTTACCGGGATGTTAAGCTGAGTGTGATGGACAAGGTTCATTTAGCGCAGTATGGGACTACGATTACGACCCCTCAGTTGGAGAAACAGCAAGATGGGGCAGTGGATACAGTGGTGAAGAGTCGCATTGTCAACCAGGATGATCAAGTCCATAGTATTTATGTGGAATATGAAATTGTCGATCAAAATGGCCAAGTGGTGAGCGAAAAAACACGCAGTGAAGCACAAGCTGTTCTAGCAGGTCAAGAAATCAACCTATCTCAAACCCTCCATGTTGAAAAACCAACCCTCTGGGATGTGAAAACGGATCATCCAGCTCTCTATACCTTGTATACGCGTGTTTATCGGGATTCGCAGTTGGTCGATGTGCAAAAGGAACGCTTTGGTTATCGCTATCTCAACTGGACGCCAGAAGGTGGCTTCTTCCTGAATGGGGTGGCGACGAAATTCCA
Source organism: Streptococcus sp. S1 (assembly GCF_034137685.1). Classification (NCBI taxonomy): domain Bacteria; kingdom Bacillati; phylum Bacillota; class Bacilli; order Lactobacillales; family Streptococcaceae; genus Streptococcus; species Streptococcus dentalis. The sequence continues at coordinate 549,776 of NZ_CP139418.1, forward strand.
CGGGGTATCCCTTCACCATGACCACGGGGCTCTTGGAGCTGAGGAAAATTACAAGGCTGAATACCGTCGTCTCAAACAGATGAAGGACATGGGAGTCAATGCGATCCGGACGACCCACAACCCAGCCAGTGAACAAACCTTAAAAATTGCAGCTGAGTTGGGCTTGATGGTCCAAGAAGAAGCTTTTGATACCTGGTATGGTGGCAAGAAACAATACGATTACGGTCGTTTCTTTGAAAAAGATGCCACTCACCCAGAAGCTCGTAAGGGGGATACTTGGTCAGATTACGATCTACGGACCATGGTAGAGCGGGGCAAGAACAATCCAGCTATTGTCATGTGGTCAATCGGTAACGAAGTCGGTGAAGCAGATGGATCAGACAAATCTGTCGCAACTGTTCGTCGGTTGGTCAAGACCATCAAAGACGTGGATGCAACCCGCTATGTCACTATGGGAGCTGATAAATTCCGCTTTGGTGATGGATCAGGAGGCCATGAAAAGGTAGCAGCAGAGCTCGATGCGGTTGGATTTAACTATTCAGAAGCCAACTATGAAAGCTTACGGGCCAAACATCCAAACTGGCTCATTTATGGATCAGAAACCTCTTCTGCAACGCGGACACGGGGCTCATACTATCATCCTGAAAGAGAATGGGTCGGCAGCAACCAAGAAGACCGCCATTATGAACAATCAGACTACGGCAATGACCGGGTTGGTTGGGGTCGGACAGCAACCGCCTCTTGGACCTTTGACCGTGATCATGCCGGCTATGCAGGACAATTTATCTGGACCGGTACGGACTATATCGGTGAGCCAACCCCATGGCACAACCAAAATGATACACCTGTGAAAAGTTCTTATTTCGGTATTGTAGATACTGCCGGCCTTCTAAAGAATGATTTTTACCTTTACCAAAGTCAATGGGTATCGGCTGAGAAACATCCAATGGTGCATCTCTTACCACATTGGAACTGGGACAATCCAGAATTAGCCAATCGTGTCATGGATGAAGAAGGACGGATCCCTGTTCGTGCCTTCTCCAATGCCCGCAGTGTGGAATTGATTGTCAATGGGAAATCACAAGGAGTCAAGACCTTTACTAAGAAGACCACAGCAGATGGCCGGACCTACCAAGAAGGGGCAAATCCGGATGAACTCTATCTAGAGTGGTTAGTCCCTTATGTACCAGGCAAGGTGGAAGCTATTGCCCGCAACGAAGCAGGAGAAGTGATTGCCCGCGATCAGATTAAAACAGCTGGGAAGCCAGCCGGTGTTCGTCTGTTGAAAGAAGAACACGCCATTGCAGCAGACGGCAAGGATTTGACCTATATTACCTATGAAATCGTCGATGAAGAAGGTCGTGTGGTCCCAACTGCCAATAACTTGGTGCATTTCCATCTGCATGGACAAGGTCAAATTGTCGGTGTCGATAATGGGGAACAAGCCAGCCGGGAACGCTACAAAGCGCAGGAAGATGGCTCATGGCAACGTCGGGCCTTTAACGGCAAAGGGGTTGTCATTGTCAAATCAACGGAGCAAGCAGGTGCCTTTACCCTGTATGCAGACTCAGACCGCTTGCAGTCAGACCAAGTCAGCCTCTTTACTGGTAAGAAGGACCAGGAAGAACGCTCTGTCTTGGGAGTCGAACCGGTTCGAACTCAAGTGTACTTGGGACAAAATCCTGAACTTCCAAGTCACGTATCTGTTGTTTATAGTGATGGCAAGGCCCAAGAAGAAGCCGTTGAATGGGATGCAGCAGACTATAGTCGTGCTGGCCAAGTCCGGGTGACAGGTCATGTTCAAGGACGGACGGTCGAAGCTCTGGTCGATGTGATCGGTGTGGAGCAAGTCCTTCCAGTTATCAAACAAATCCCACAGGGAGCAGATCTAGCGACAGTGGATAAGACTGTGCAATTGGTCTTCACAGATGGCCGAACAGTTAGCTATGAAGTTGATCAATGGACCTTGGAAGCTGGTCAAGAAGATCAGTTGTCCACACCAGGTGCTCGCTTGAAGGCGACAGGTCTCCTAGGCAATGGGGAAGCCGTCCAAGCGACGCTAGTGGTTGCAGGTGGAACAGTCAGCAAGGCTAAGAAACCAACTGTGCAGCTAGATGGGGTAGCCCTTCCAAAATTTGGTAGTGGCAATCATACTATTTTCCGTCCGCTGGCTTATGGGCAAGAGCCTGGTCAAGTCACAGCAAGTGCAGAAAATGCCCAAGTGACGGTCCTACAAGCTAGCCGCGAAAATGGTTTGAAGGCTCAAATCTTTGTGGCTGCTCAGGATACGGGAGCTGTCCAGACCTATGTGGTCCAATTCCAAGAAGAAAGTCCACAGATCCAGCGCCTAGAATTGCGTCTGCCAGAAGGACAGGAACTCAAGGAAGACCAAACGGTACCACTTGAAGTCATTGCCCATTACCAAGATGGTAGCCAGGCAAGTTTCAAAGCAGATCAAATCGATGTGAAGACAAGAGCTGGTAGTCAAGGAAAAGCGGTCGCAAGCAAGAAAGGTTTGGAACTACGGGAAGCAGGATTGATTCATTTACAAGCTAGCTTCCAAGGACAAACAGGGGAATTAACCTTTACCATCACGCCAAATCCAGAAGAAAAGACAGTTGTCAAGGTGCGTCCTGTACGGATCAGCACCGATCGAAACGTTTTGCCAGCTCTTCCAGAGACCGTCTTGGTCGAGTATGATAAGGGATTCCCGAAAGAAAAACGTGTGACCTGGGATGCCGTAACCGCAGATCAAGTCAAGGATTATCATAGCTTTACAGTCACAGGTCATGTAGAGGGTGTGGAAAAAGAAGCCCAAGCTCAAGTAACGGTTGAAGGCATTATCGCTGTAGAAGAAGTCAGCACGACAACGCCAGTTGGTGAAAAACCAGCCCTTCCAGAAAGCGTGCGGACTTATCACTCCAATGGCAAGACCTATGCTGCCAAGGTGGCCTGGGATGCGGTCGATCCGCAACTCTTGGCCCAAGAAGGAGAAGTTGTCCTAGCCGGTCGTGTAGAAGGAACCAACCTTCCAACCCGTCTTCATATTCGTGTTTCTAGCACCACAGTCAAGGGAGCCAATGTAGCAGAGCAATGGACAGGATCAGTCTTGCCACTCGCCTTTGCAAGTGACTCTAACGATGCGGATCCAGTTGCTAAGGTCAATGATAAGGTCATCTCCTTTACCGATGCTCCAGCTAACCGTTGGACCAACTGGGGCCGTGATAATGCGGAAGATTCTGTCGGTATCTTGTTTGGGGATTCTGGTATCTTGACTAAGCGAGCAGTGGACAACCTCCATGTTGGTTTCCATGAAGACCACGGCGTTGGCGCTCCAAGTGAGTATGTGATTGAGTACTATACAGGGGAACAAATCCCAACGGTTCCAAACAATCCAAATCGTGTTAAAGACGAAACAGACCATCCATTTAACAATCCAGCTAACTGGAAAGAAGTCAGCAACCTAACCGTTGAAGAACCGGTAGCAGCTGGTAAGATGAATCATTTCAGTTTTGATAAAGTCTACACCTATGCTGTTCGTATCCGTATGAAGACGCCAGAAGGCAAACGTGGAAGCTCTATTTCAGAGATTCAGATCTTTGCCAATAAGGTTGCGGCAGAAGAAAAGAGCCAGGTGACCATTCGCGTCAATGGCGATGTATTGCCAGGTGTCAACCCAAGTGTGACCGATTACTACATCGATGCGCGTGATCGGGCTTATCCACAAGTGGAAGCGACAGCCAGCCATCACGGCCTTGCAACGGTTGTCCCAAGCGTCCATGAAGGGGAGCCAATCCGTGTCATCCATAAAGCGGAAGACGGCACCATCTTACAAGAATACCGCCTCCATCTCACAAGCGATGCAGAAAAACTGAAACAAGCTGCTCCAGTAGCAGTGGAAGCAGGTAGCCGCTTTGTGAAAGTCGGTCAAGATCTGGTTCTACCATCTACCATAGGTGTCTACTTCAAAGGGGACACAGGTTACGAACGCAAGGAACTTACGGTGGACTGGCAGGCTATCCCAGCTGATGCACTTTCTCATGAAGGCAGCTTCACGTTAGAAGGAAAGGTCCTCGGCTATGATTTGACAGCTCAGCTGACCCTCCGTGTGTCCGAAAAGACAGGAGAAATCCTATCTGTGAACCGTGACTACAATGCAGAGGATACCAGAGCATTTGCTAGTGAAACAAACGATCTCGATCCAAATCAAATCGACTATATCGATTACATCAATGATGGTGGCTACAACGAGTACTACCGTTGGACCAACTGGAAGAGAGAGCCGGATCAAACAGAAGTGTTTGCTGGTCTCATCTTCAAGAAAAATGGTCAAGTAACAGAGCGCTTGGTCAATAAAGTAGCGGTCGACTTTTTTGCAGATCAGGAAACAGGTCTGCCAACGAAAACGGTTCTTGAACGCTACATTGGTCCAGACTTTGATGTCCCAGATGATTATGGCAATCTGAAAAATCTTCCAGATCATCCATTTAACCAGGCCTCTAACTGGGAAGAAATCCCGTATAGTTTGGATTATGCCTTTGAACCTGGTTATATCTCTAACCTCAGCTTCAACGAAACCAGAACCAAAGCCATCCGTTTAAGAATGGTCCGTGATGAACATCTAAAAGGAATTGGAATCGTTGAATTGAGTGCCTATGCCCCAACAGAAGAGGCCCAGGCAACAACTGATGTCACGATCCAAGTGAATGGCAAAGACCTAGAAGGTTTTAAACCGGATGTGACAGATTAGCATCTAGAGTATGAGGGAGACCGTCCAATCGTTTCAGCACAAGGCAAGAATGGAACAGCCGTTACGGTCATCGATGCTAAAAGTGCCAATGCTCCGGTTCTTGTCAAGGTTGTCTCAGAAGATGGCAAGCTTGAAAAAGTATATCAACTTTCTCTATCCGCAAAAGCACCTACAGGCTCGGCCATTCCTGAAGAAGGAGTTAAGAATCTGGTCCATACCAAACCAGAGTTGGTGATTGAGCCAGAAGAGATGGACTTTGAACGCTTAGAACGTCCAAATGTGGAACTTCCAAAAGGTGAGAAACGTGTGGTTCAAGAAGGTCAAAAAGGCCGCAAATTGCGCTTGGTGGAAGTCTCTCAAGAAAATGGTGTGGAAAGCCGGAAGGAACTGGATGCCTTTGTAGAGCTAGATCCAGTGGCAGAAATCACAGAGGTGGGCACAAAAGAAGTACTTCCAGACACTCCACAACCAGAGCCACAGCCAGAGCCACAACCAGATCCACAACCGCTTCCGGACCCAGAGCGTCCTCATGTCTCAGAAGGACCAGTAGCTACCGCAACTCCTCAAACATCTCTTGAGGTCAAAGCGGTACGCCAGGAAGGGACGGATGCAGTAGGGAAGGAAGTCGAGAAAACAGCTCAAACACCAGCAGTTTCAGCTGCTCCAGTTTCCGAAGGTAGATTACCAAATACGGGAACGGAAGAAAGTGTCGCAAGCCTCGTTGCTGGAATCCTAGCGGCGGGCCTTGCCAGTGCTGTGCTGGACGATCAGAAAAAAAGAGCCAATAAGGCCAAGTAAAACAGCTAGAGAAACTAGCAAAAAACGGTGAAAAGTTCACAGGTAAAAGAAGGAGGATGGGGAAGCCCCACCCTCTTTACCTGGTGACATAAAGGAATAGAATATGAGAAAAAGATTATTTGATAAGATTGGCATTCGTAAACTCTCAGTAGGCGTCTGCTCGGTAGTCGTAGCGACTTGTTTTTTAGGTGTCACTACCAGTTACGCAGAGGAATAAGCTGAGAATAGTGAACCACGTGAAGAACGGGTTGAAACGAGCGATGTCGATCATCAAGGAAAGGAGGAGAAAACTATGAACGAGCACCAAGAAGAATCAGAACAGCCCTCACCAGCTACTAGTGAGAAAGAAAATCGCACAGTTGGCCAAGGGACAGAAGCAACCCAACCAGTCGCTTCTCTAGATGAGGAGTCTGAGATTGCGGATTACGGTCCGCTTCCTAGCAAGGCCCAAATGCAATACCATCGCGGAGAACTGGCAGCCTTCATCCACTTTGGGATGAACACCTACTACGATCGTGAGTGGGGAGATGGGCAAGAAGACCCTTATTATTTCTATCCAGAGCATCTGGATACCGATCAGTGGATCAAAACCCTGAAAGACGCTGGCTTCAAACGGACCATCATGGTCGTCAAGCACCACGATGGTTTCCTCTTGTACCCTTCTAAATACACCGACCATACCATTGCCAAAAGTGGTTGGAAGGAAGGAAAAGGCGATATCCTAGCCGAAGTTTCGGCTTCTGCTAGCAAGTATGACATGGATATGGGGGTCTACCTCTCCCCTTGGGATGCTCACAGCCCGCTCTACCATGTGGATACAGAGGACCAATACAACGAATACTATCTCAACCAGCTCAAAGAAATCCTTGAAAATCCTAAATATGGAAACAAAGGCAAATTTGTTGAAGTCTGGATGGATGGAGCGCGTGGCGATGGGGCTCAAAAAGTAACCTATACCTTCGATAAGTGGTTTGACGCCATCCGTAAAGCCCAAGGGGATATTGCTATCTTCTCAGCTGAGCCCACCAATGTTCGCTGGATAGGAAATGAAAAGGGAATTGCTGGAGATCCAGTTTGGCATAAGGTCAATCCGGATAAGATTCGCAACAATCCATCCAATAGCTATCTCAACCATGGAGATCCAGAAGGGAAACAATACTCAGTTGGAGAAGCGGATGTTTCCATTCGCTCTGGCTGGTTCTACCATGACAATCAAGAGCCTAAGTCCCTGCGTGAATTGATGGACATTTACTTCAAATCTGTCGGTCGTGGGACGCCACTCTTGCTCAATATTCCACCCAATCAAGATGGGAAGTTTGAGGACGCCGATGTGGCTCGTTTGAAAGAATTCCGCCAGACTTTGGATCAACTCTACAGCGTGGACTATGCGGCGGGCGCTTTGGTAGAAGCTGACTCGACACGGCGCAATTCGCATTACGCAGCTAGCCATTTGACAGATGGCGATGAAAAGACCAGTTGGGCACCTGCCGATGATGCTAAGACCGGCTCTTTCGTGCTCGACCTTGGAAAAGAGCAACATTTTGATGTAGTAGAGCTCAAGGAAACGATCGAGAAAGGCCAACGGATTTCTGCTTTCACCATTGATGTGGCAGTGAATGGCCAATGGGTTCCTTATGGGGCTGGCTCAACCGTAGGATACCGCCGTTTGATCAAAGGGCAACCGGTTGATAGTCGCTATATCCGGGTGTCCATCACCGATGCCCAAGCTACTCCAATCTTGAACGGAGTCTCTGTCTATAAGACGCCAGCTAGCATTGAAGAAACCGATGGCTATCCGCTTGGTTTGACCTATTATTCTGACCGGACAGCTGAGCGGGCCAATGGCCAATGGAATGAAGAGGGAGAAGGCGTTCGAGGCACCTCTATGTGGACCAAGGAAAAGGGAGCTTCCGTAACCTATCAGTTTGAGGGCACCAAGGCCTATGTGGTCGCAACTGTCGACCCTGGTCATGGGGAAATGGATATCTATGTCGATGGCCAAAAGCTAGCGACGGTCAATACCCAAAGCCCAACCCGCAAACGTAGCCAAAAGGTCTATGAAACACCGGACTTGGCAGTAGGATCTCACACCTTGACCTTGGTCAATAGCAAGGGAGATGCGATCGCAACGGAAGGGATTTATGCCCTCAATAACCAAGAAAAGGGTCTCTTTGAGTTTGCTCAGCCAACCCTAGCTGTTAAAAAAGGCGACCCAGCGCAAGTCGTCGTCAAGAGAAAAGGTGGCTCTAAAGGAAGTGCTAGTCTTAAATTGATCACAGAACCAGGAACAGGGGTTCATGGCAAGGTCTACAAAGATACCAACGTCACCCTTGAGTTCGCAGATGGCGAAACGGAAAAAACAGTCCAAGTCCCAACCCTTGATTTTGTTGGAAAAGCGAACGATGTCTATGACTTTAAGGTCAAATTGTTGCATCCAGATCAGGGAAGCCTGGTCGGTTTTATTCCAGATCTGACAGTCCAAGTGATGAACGAGGACTAGCTGCCAAAAAATCGCAAAGCAGTGGATGACCAAGAACCGAAAATGCATGATAGTGAAGGCTGGACAAAAACTGTCCAGCCTTCACTGTTTGATAGAAATAACTGTATGACGCAATGATTGAGTGCTCAAAGTACTGCTTATGAGGTGGCAGATAGGGCTTGCGAAGCAAGTTTCCTAAGTTTATGTACACCTTCCAAGTTCCAAAGACGACCTATGGTGGCGGAAACAATATTTTCTTCATTCTCAATCTTCAACAGTCTCTCAGACTGTTGAAGTTATGTAGGGTGGGAAAATTGAAAAGGTTTTGGGAACTTTTTCAACCGTTTTCAATTTTAGGAGTTCTTTCCTACTCCCTTATTTTTCTCCTTTCCTTAAGAGATTCCTATTTCCATAGAGTCTTTGCTTTATTTACAGCCGTAAAAATTGTATAATAGTCAAATAAGGTCAATGATGAGAAGGAACACTCCAAGGCCATTTTTTATGGACCAAAGAGCAGAGCATCCATCTAGAAAAAAACAAGTCAGAAAGGAGTATCATGGCAAATAAGAACACATCTGATAGCATTGAAGCTTATATCAAGGCCTTGCTGGCTCAAGCTGGCATGGCAGAGCTCAAAAGAAGTGAGTTAGCCGATGTCTTTCAGGTTGTACCCAGTCAGATTAACTATGTCATTAAGACCCGCTTTACCGAAAGCCGAGGGTATATTGTAGAAAGTAAGCGCGGTGGGGGTGGCTATATCCGCATTGGCAAGGTCCAGTTTTCAGATCACCATCAGATGCTCCAAGGCTTGGCAGCCAATATTGGAGAGGCCATCAGCCAGCAGGTCTTTAATGATATCCTCCAGATGCTCTATGAAGAAAAATTATTGACAAAACGTGAGGCTCAGCTCTTGCTTGCGACAACCTCCGATGAGGTCCTAGGTCGAGATGCTCTCATCCTACGAGCAACGATGCTGAAAAAAATCATTCAACAAGTAGATAGAAAAGGAAATACCGACTAGATGAACTATTCAACAGCACTGTTAGAAAGTATAGAAGCGGCCCAAATACTAGCAGGGCACTATCAGGGGAACACCTTAGATACTTGGCATCTCTTGACGGCTATGGCCAATAATCCCTATAGCGTGGCAGGTTCTGTACTGAACGATTATCCTATGCAGATCGATGAGTTTCAGGATGCAGCGGAGCATATTACAGGCCAAGCTTTTCAAAGCGACAATCGGTATGAAATCTTCCCATTTTCTTATCGGATGGAAGCCATTATGAAGCACGCAAGGGAGATTGCCCAGGTTCTTCATGCCAAGACCTTGGGAACAGAGCATGTGCTCCTCTCTCTTCTAGCAGACCGTGGGACCTTAGCGAGCCAAGTCATGGAGTTTGCCGGCTTTGCCTTTACAGAGCAAGACAAGGGAGTTCCTATTGCCTCTCTTCGCAAGAATTTAGAAGACAAGGCAGGCTGGGACAAGAATGATATCAAAGCCATTCGGAGCCTTTATCGGGCCCAAAATCCTAACCGCCAAACCATGGGAAATATGATGGGCATGCCCCCAAGCACCAGTGGAGGTCTTGAAGATTATACCCGTGATTTGACGGAAATGGCGCGTGCAGGCCAGCTTGAGCCTGTGATTGGTCGGGATGCAGAGATTTCACGCATGATCCAAATCCTCAGCCGCAAGACGAAGAACAATCCTGTATTGGTGGGAGAGGCAGGGGTCGGAAAAACCGCCCTTGCATTAGGTCTGGCCCAGCGGGCCGCTAGTGGCAATGTTCCAGCTGAAATCGCACAGATGCGTGTTCTTGAATTGGATCTCATGAATGTCGTTGCAGGGACGCGCTTCCGTGGGGACTTTGAAGAACGGATGAACAATATCATCCAGGACATCGAAGAAGACGGTCACGTGATTCTCTTTATCGATGAACTGCATACCATTATGGGGTCAGGATCCGGTATTGATTCGACCTTAGACGCAGCCAATATTCTAAAACCAGCCCTGGCACGAGGAACCTTGCGTACAGTTGGAGCAACGACACAAGATGAGTACCAAAAGCATATCGAAAAAGATGCAGCCCTTTCTCGGCGTTTTGCGAAAGTCACCATTGAAGAGCCAAGTGTTGCAGATAGCATCCAAATTCTCCAAGGCTTGAAAGAGACCTACCAGGACCACCATCATGTGACCATTACCGATGAAGCGATCGAAACAGCTGTCAAATATGCCCACCGCTATTTGACCAGCCGTCAATTGCCAGATTCAGCCATTGATCTCTTGGATGAAGCGGCAGCTACTGTACAAAACCGAGATTCCAATGGTCACGTAAAAGAAGAGTTGACCGCCTTGGATCGGGCCTTGATGGATGGCAAGTGGAAGAAAGCAACCCAGCTCTTAGAAGTAGAGGCCGCTCCCATTGTCTACAAAAAAGAAGTCACTGACCAAGATGTCTTGGTGACCTTGAGCCAATTATCTGGTATTCCAACTCAAAAACTGACCCAAACCGATGCCAAGAAGTACCTAAACTTAGAAGCAGAATTGCACAAGCGCGTGATTGGTCAAGACCAAGCCGTTTCAAGTATCAGTCGGGCTATTCGACGCAATCAATCAGGTATCCGTAGCAATAAACGTCCGATCGGTTCTTTCATGTTCCTAGGACCTACCGGTGTCGGAAAAACAGAGTTAGCCAAAGCTTTGGCGGAAGTTCTGTTTGATGATGAATCGGCCCTCATCCGTTTTGATATGAGTGAGTACATGGAAAAATTCGCGGCCAGTCGCCTCAACGGAGCTCCTCCAGGCTATGTGGGCTACGAAGAAGGAGGCGAGTTGACCGAGAAAGTCCGCAACAAACCATATTCAGTTCTCTTATTTGATGAGGTGGAAAAAGCCCACCCAGATATTTTCAATGTCCTTTTGCAAGTCTTGGATGACGGAGTCTTAACCGATAGCAAAGGCCGGAAGATTGACTTCTCCAATACCATTATCATCATGACCTCAAACCTGGGAGCAACAGCCCTTCGGGATGATAAGACCGTTGGCTTTGGTGCCAAAGATATTCGCTTTGACCAAGCCAATATGGAAAAACGCATGTTTGAAGAGTTGAAGAAGACCTATCGTCCAGAGTTTATCAACCGGATTGATGAAAAGGTGGTCTTCCATAGTCTCTCAAGCGAGGACATGCAGCAGGTGGTGAAAGTCATGGTCAAACCGCTCATCGCGACCTTGGCTGAACAAGGCATGACCCTCAAATTCCAGCCTTCAGCGCTCAAGTTGCTAGCAACCAAAGGGTACGATCCAGAAATGGGAGCTCGCCCACTCCGTCGTGTCTTGCAGACCGAAGTGGAGGATCAACTAGCAGAGCTATTGCTGAAAGGGCAAGCCCAAGAAGGGCAAACGATCAAGGTTGGAACGACAGCTGGAACGATCAAGTTTGAGATTGTCTAGGAGGACGTCATGACGCTTCAGCGATTAACCCGTATTTCGCTTTTGGCGGCCCTTTGTGTCGCTCTACGTCAGGCTTTTGCCCCTTTTCCAAATGTCCAACCTATTTCGGCCATCTTTTTTCTATTGGTGATGTTTGAAGGGTATAGCTTTGCTTTTCTTGTGATGATGATCACCATGTCTGTCTCCGCCTTTTTCCTGGGGATGAGCCTGATTGTGTTCTTTCAGATTGTCGCCTTTGGCTGTTTGATGGTCATTTGGCGCATCAGTTACAAGTGGTTGCCTTTTGTCCTTCAGGTCCTTTTTGTGGGCCTACTGTCCTTTGCTTATGGGGTCTTGATCGATAGTGTTTATGCCTTGATGTACCATATTCCTTGGTGGACCTATGCTTTGGTCAATGGTTTTAGTTTTAACCTTGCCCATGCTCTATCGACGATCATTTTCTATCCCATTATCTATCAAATCTTTAGGAGATTTTATGTTGAAAAAAACCATTTCTAGCTTGATGACCTTACTTGCAGCTCTTCTTTTAGCGAGTTGCGCTCCGTCTCATAGTACAAACAATCAAACAACTGCTTCTAGCAAAGAAGTTGCCAAGAAAAACGAAATTTCGATTACGATTAGTGTGACGCCAGAAGGTCAGAAAGCGCAATCAAAAACCTTGAAAGTGGCAGAAGAGAGCAACCTTATGAAAGTGCTCAAAGCCAACTACAAGATTGAAGAAAAAAATGGCCTGATCACCTCGATTGACGGTCACAGCCAAGATGAATCCAAAGGCCTTTACTGGATGTACAAGATCAATGGTGAAATGGCTCCAAAAGGTGCCACTGAAACCACCGTTAAAAAAGGAGACAAGATCGAATTCTATCAAGAAGTGTATAAATAAGAAAAGCTGGACAGTTTGTCCGACTTATTTTCTGCTAAAGTGTAGGAACTTACCTAAAACTTCTTACAACTTTCACTTTTTTATTTGAGAAACTATTGACAGCCTCACACAGCAGTGTTACAATAGTGTTACAAAATATTACAAATATTACAAATAGAGGTTCTGTTATGAAAAACAAAAAAATCATTTCCTTAGCAGCCCTGGCTCTGACAGCTACTCTTTTCCTAGGAGCTTGTGGCGGGAATAAAGAAGAAAAAACTTCAGAAGCAAGCAGTTCAAAGACCAGTCAAGTCAAACAAACCAGCTCCTCTTCTAAGAAAAAAGTAATTACTAGTAAGGATCCGATTGCCTCTTCGTCCTCTGATAGCAAATCAGAAGAAAACCATAGCGTTGGTAGCAAGACCAACCGAGATGCAGCTAGTCAAACTCCTGCTCCAGCAAAAGCAGAGACACCAGGAGCATCGGCAACAAAAGAAGTAGCTGCTCCAGCAACACCAGCGAAAGCAAAATTGCCAAGTCTAGAAGATGGTCATGCCCAGGCTAAGCAACAAGCCTCTGCTACGGAGAATGCCCAATACAAGGGAGTCTATTCTGTAGCAGCAGGGGATTTCTCTGCAGCAGCTGGGAACTGGTCTGATAAACGTGACACAGGTGTGACGATTGGCAAAGGTGGTCAAGTGACTATCCAACTGCCTGGGGGTCAACCAGTAGCCTATGGCATCAGCGGGTATAACTATACCTTGGATGACGGCCATTACCATGCTAATCTCTCGGCAGGAGATGGCTCTGCAGCGACTTTGGATATCGTAGTTGGAAAAGATGGTTCTGTATCCAGTGTGACAGTTCTGAAAGACGGTGTCAGCCACTCCCTCACTCGTGAATAAAATTCGAAAGATCTGAAAGGATCTGAAAAGATAAGCTTCTCTTTTCAGATCTTTTTTTGTTGACTTGAAGAAAAATATATTTTTTTATAAAAAACTATTGACAGATAGAAAATATAGTTTATAATAAAAACATAAAGAAAATCTATTTATAAAAAATTATAAAAAGGAGTCGGTATGAAAAAAGAAAGAATTGCCCTGGTTTTTGGAACCTTTGCGCCTCTTCATCAAGGGCATATTGACCTGATCCAGCGGGCCAAGCGTCAGTGTGATCGCGTTCGTGTCATCGTTTCCGGTTATGAAGGGGACCGTGGTGAAGAAGTGGGACTGACTTTACAAAAACGCTTCCGTTATATCCGCGAAGCCTTCTCAAATGATGAATTGACCCAAGTCTATAAGTTAGATGAGACAGAACTTCCTCGTTATCCTTTGGGCTGGGAGCCTTGGTTACAAACAGCCCTAGATACCATCCAGTATCAAACAGAGACAGAAGAGTTGATCTTTTATGTAGGGGAGAAAGCTTATAAGGAAGAGTTGGAAGCTAGAGGGTTTGAAGTTCACTTAGAAGAGCGTCGCTTCGGAATCTCTGCTACCATGATCCGGGAAAATCCAAGCAAATACTGGAAATACATCGCTCAGCCCTTCCGTCGCCAGTTCACGAAAAAAGTCTTGATCATGGGGAGCGCCAGCAACGGGAAAACGACCCTTGCAAAGGACTTGGCTCGCTTTTACGATGCACCTGTTAGTCTGGAGTATGCCCGTGAATACCAGATAAAAAACAATGTTCGCGATGATGAGCTCACGCCCAAAGATTACTATTACCTACTCTTAGGACAGTATGATCAAACCTCCAAGCTCATCGATAGTAGTGCCAATCGAGGTCTTGTCATCGCCGATACCAATTCCCTGGTAACCAAGGGTTATTACGACTACTACATGGAGGTCGAAGGCCAGGATACCGGCATGACCGATACCTTCGACAACCTCTTTGTCAGTATTCTGTCCAAAGAAAAATGGGATTTGATCCTCTTTGTCCAGCCGATCGGCTCTTATGTCAATGATGGTTTCCGAGACATGACTATGGCTGACGAAGAGATCCGCACCAGCTTTTCAAATTACCTAGACCAATTGCGTCAGCAATACCTAGGGAACATTCCGACCACTTTCCTCGCATCAGACTATCTCGGCAACTACGAAGAAGCCAAGAAGGTGATCGATGCCATCTACCAAGCCGACTAAGGAGCAGCTTATGAAAAACCTATCTGAAAAATTCGAAACTTTTAGCCAAGACTTTAAAAATGTTCACCAAGAAGCGAAAAAGCAAGGCTTTGTCAATATTATGAAACTCCTATGGAAGGACCTTTTTGTAGGACGCACGGCCTTTCAATGGATCTATCTCCTGCTTCTTTCCAGCGTTACCTTCCTCTTGGAATGGACCAATCGTACAGGACAGCATGATTGGCTGGGACTGTTTGCCTCTTGGACAGGCATTGTCTGCGTCATCCTGGTTGCCGAAGGGCGTGCTAGTAACTACCTCTTTGGAGCAGTGAATTCAGCGATCTACCTCGTTTTAGCCCTCAATAAGAACTTCTACGGGGAAGTTCTGACAACACTTTATTTCTTCATCATGCAACCGATCGGTCTCTATGTTTGGCTCTCTAATCGGATCAATGATCAAGGTAAGGTCGAAGAATCTCACTTTGAAGCCAAGAAATTGAACTTGATTGAGTGGATGCGCTACTTGGCCTTGTGTGCTGTGATTTGGATTGGTATGGGCTTTGCGTATCAGAGCATCCATAGCGCTCGCCCTTTCCGCGATAGTATCACCGATGCGACCAATGGGGTCGGCCAGCTCCTAATGACCCGCCTTTACCGGGAGCAATGGATCTTCTGGATTGCGACCAACGTCTTTAGTATCTATCTCTGGTGGGATCAGAGTCTTCACATTCAAGGGATGTACTGGGTTTACACGCTCAATAGTTTAGTGGGCTGGTACCAATGGACCAAAGCCCTCAAGAAGGAGGTGGCTTAGATGGCAAGTCTCTCAATTCCAGCAGGAATGACGGAGAAAGAGTATTTTGAGACGGTCGCTAGTGAAGTAGACTTTCTCAAGTGGTACAAGGAGCAAGACCTGCCGACTTATGAAACTCCAAGTGTCACAGCGGACATGGTGGCTTATTGTTTTGTTGAAGGAAAGCTCAAGCTCTTAGCTATTCGCCGCAAGGCCCACCCTTATCAACACCGCCTCGCCTTGGTGGGGGGCTTTGTGAACAAGGATGAAGATGCGACCCATGCCTGCATCCGAGAAGTTAAAGAAGAAGTCGGGCTCGATCTGCCAGTGAATAAGGTGGAGCAGCTCATGACCGTTTCCACCCCTGGGCGGGACCCCAGAGGCTGGGTCATTACCATCGCCCATCTGGTCTATCTGCCAGCAGAAGCAGTAGATTTAGCCTGTGCAGGGGACGATGCCAAGGAAGTCGTTTTTCTCGATGTCGATTTCAAAAAATCCCAGTGTTTGCTCGATGGAGAACCCTTAGCTGCTTCTGATTTTGCCTTTGACCACTATCAAATCATTCAAGAATCGATCAAGCGGATTCAGGGGCGTTTAGACTGGAATCCAACCTTCCTCTATCTGTTAGAGGAGCCTTTCACCGTTTATGAAGCAACCGAATTGGTCAATTTGATCAATCCAGGACGTCCCATCGTTAGCAATAACTTCCTCGTAAAATTCGGAGAATTCGTAGAAGAAGTGGGCGTCAAGCGGGTACCTAAGAAAAAACCACGCAAGACCTATCGCTTAAAACAGTAGATCGAGCGGGGTTCATTCTACCAGCCCTCCCTTACTTTTAGTAACGGAAGGGCTTTTTCTGATTTTTCCTGCTCCACTTGTGTGCAAAGTGGTATAATAAACATAATTGAGATCAAAAGAGACAAGACTATGGAAGAAAAAATAATTTTACCACAAAATACACGATTGATGGGGGCTCTGCTTGGTTTTATCGGAGGAGGCCTCGATGTCTTTTGCCACATGCACTATCGGAGTTTGGTCGCGACCCAAACGGGAAACCTCCTGCTTCTCATCGCTGATTGGCACGATCCTCGTGTCGAAAATACCATCATGCGTTTTTCATCTATTCTATTTTTCTCGATCGGCTTTTTGGTTGCCCTCCATATCAAAGAGTATCGCAAGACAGCCTTTTGGCGGACCAAGATGTTAATTCCTTTGTTTGTGGTGACACTCCTGATTCCCTTGGTGTCTGTCATACCACCTATAGAAGTTCCCTTTATTGCTTTTGGGACAGGGATGATGATGTTGACCTTTACAGGAAGCCTCATCGAAAATCACCCTTATGTGATCTTTATGACTTCCGGAAATTATCGCAAGATGCTGACGGCCTTGTACCGAATCACTCGAGGAAAGGGAGATTTGGACGAGTATCGGCGTCAGGCCATGAATTACGGGATTGTTGTTGGAAGCTTTGTTGCGGGAGCGATTAGCGTGGCCATCCTCATGCATTTCATTCACCAATGGGCCATCTGGCTGATCACAGCCAACCTCTTTTTGATCATGACCTACTACACCGCCAGAGTCAAACAACTCGGCCTGCAAACAGATAATCTATAAAAACGAGAGTGGGACAGAAATCGGTAATTCGTTAGAATTCGATTTCGTCGTCCCACCTCCGCACAGTTGAGTAGGGCTGTAAAAGCTGATGAAATCAGCGTAGTAGAGCCCACTCAACCACTGCGTCTTGCTCGACAATCCAAAAATAATTGAGAGGCTAGGACTTTTGTCCCAGCCTCGCTTTTTGTATTTCTATGCTTTTAATTGTAAGAGTTCTTCAATCTCAGCCAGAGTGCTAGCTTGGGAGATGGCGCCGCGGAGTTTGGCTGCACCTGAGGTACCACGGAGGTAGTGAGGGGCGAGCCCTCGGAATTCACGAACGGCAATGTGCTCACCTTTGAGATCGATCAAGCGTTTCAAATGTTCGTAAGCAATCTTCATCTTGTCTTCAAAAGTCAAATCAGGCAGGATTTCTCCTGTTTCAAAGTAGTGATTGATTTGGTTGAAGAGATAAGGATTGCCCATAGCAGCGCGACCAATCATGACCGCATCGGCACCGACTTCTTCGATCCGTTGTTTGGCATCTTGAACCGTACGGATATCTCCGTTTGCGATAAATGGAATCTTAGTCAGAGCTTGTGCAACCTTGTGAAGGGTCTCAAGGTCCGCATGACCCGTATACATTTGCTCCCGAGTTCGTCCATGCATGGCGAGGGCAGAGACACCCGCGGCTTCAGCAGCGAGCGCATTTTCAACTGCTAGAGAAGGGTCCGACCAACCCGTCCGCATTTTAACAGTGAGGGGGATATCAAGGACGGATTGAACCTTATTGATGATGGAGTAGATCTTGTCTGGGTCCTTGAGCCACATGGCGCCAGCCTCGTTCTTGACGATTTTATTCACCGGGCAACCCATGTTGATATCGACGATATCGGTCTTGGTATTTTCTTGGATAAATTCAGCTGCGCGTGCCAGGCTATCTTCGTCACTTCCAAAGAGTTGGATCGATACAGGATTTTCTCCTTCATCGATATGGAGCATGTGAAGCGTCTTTTCATTGTTGTACTGGATTCCCTTGTCAGAGACCATTTCCATCACAACGAGCCCTGCCCCCAGTTCTTTGGCAATGGTCCGGAAAGCTGAGTTGGTCACTCCGGCCATAGGTGCGAGGACCGTCCGGTTTGGGATCTCGACGTTCCCAATCATAAAAGGTGTATTAAGATTTGTCACGAATGAGTTCCTCCAAGTCATTTTCGTCAAAGTGGTAGTGTGTTTGGCAGAATTGGCAGGTAATCTCTGCACCGTGATCTTCATCTTTCATCTCTTTCAGATCACTAGCTGGCAGACTTGCTAAAGCGTTCAAGAAACGCTCACGGCTGCAGTCGCACTGGAAGCGAAGTTCTTCTTCAGAGAGGCGTTTGAAAGGTTCATCCCCATAGATAGTGGCAAGAAGAGCTTCAATATGGTCTTCGGACTCCAACAGTGTGGAGATGGCAGGCATTTCTTGGATGCGTTTTTCAAAGCGCGCGATTTCTTCTTCCTTGGCATTTGGCAAGACCTGGAGCAAGAAACCACCAGCCACCTTGACCTTGTCTTCGTCATCCAAAAGGACATTGAGTCCAACTGCAGATGGTGTTTGTTGGCTTTCCGTCAGATAAAAGGCCAGGTCTTCTCCGATTTCACCGGTCACAAGAGGGGTCATGGAGTTATAAGGATTTCCCGTACCATAGTCAGTGATGACCAAGAATTCTCCGTTTCCGACAAATGGTCCCACCAGGACTTCACCAGTTGCGGTCTTCTTGATATCCACTCCAGGATTTTGCACGTAGCCTTTAACATTTCCCTTGGTATCTGCCACGGTGATGATGGCTCCGAGTGAGCTAGTCCCAAGGACCTTGACCGTAATTTTAGTATCTCCTTTCTCGTTTGCTGCCAAGATTTGACTGGCAATGAGGGTACGGCCAAGTGCGACCGTGGAGCTAGCTTGTGTATGATGTTTTTCTTGGGCTGTTCGTACAGTTTCTGTACTGTCTAGTACATAGGCACGAAAAGCGCCACTTTCTGAGATAGTTTTAATAATTTTGTCCATACCTACTATTTTAGCACAAATCAAGCAAAGTGGGGACAAGGAGAGTTCCGAAAATCAGTTGCTTCAGAAGAAGAAATTGAAGTGAAGAAAATTCCGAACATTATTTCTAGAAAGAAGCAAATTCCAAGTAAAAGACGAGTTTCCTAGAGAAGTTAGGTGAAAAATGAAGAAGAAAAATAAACGATAGCCGAGTGGATCTTGAAAAAACATCAAAAATTGCTTATAATAGAGTGTAAGACAAACTTGCAGGTGAGACTCCTGCCCTTAGTTTGAAGAAAGGCATAGATAGGGAACTATCTATGGTATATGAAAAAGAATTATGACATCAGTAGTTGTAGTAGGAACCCAATGGGGTGATGAAGGAAAAGGGAAGATTACTGACTTCCTATCAGCCAATGCAGAAGTCATTGCTCGCTACCAAGGTGGAGACAATGCCGGTCACACCATCGTGATCGATGGCAAAAAGTTCAAGTTGCACTTGATTCCTTCAGGTATCTTCTTCCCTGAAAAGATTTCTGTTATCGGAAACGGCGTGGTGGTCAACCCTAAATCATTGGTCAAAGAGTTGGCTTATCTCCATGAAGAAGGAGTATCAACGGACAGCCTTCGCATCTCTGACCGTGCCCATGTCATCCTTCCTTACCACATCGAATTGGACCGTCTCCAAGAAGAGTCTAAAGGCGACAACAAAATCGGAACGACGATTAAAGGGATTGGCCCAGCCTACATGGACAAGGCTGCGCGTGTGGGAATCCGGATTGCGGACCTTTTGGACCGCGACGTCTTTGCGGAACGTCTTCGCATCAACTTGGAAGAAAAGAACCGTCAATTTACCAAACTCTATGATGCAGAGGCTCTGTCATTTGACGATATCTTCGAAGAATACTATGAATATGGTCAACAAATCAAGCAATATGTAACCGATACTTCTGTCATCTTGAACGATGCTTTGGATAACGGCAAGCGCGTGCTCTTCGAAGGAGCTCAAGGGGTTATGCTGGATATCGACCAAGGAACCTATCCATTTGTAACCTCTTCAAACCCAGTCGCAGGTGGGGTGACCATCGGATCAGGTGTCGGCCCAAGTAAGATCGATAAGGTTGTCGGTGTCTGCAAAGCCTATACGAGCCGTGTCGGTGATGGACCATTCCCAACAGAGCTGTTTGATGAAGTGGGCGAGCGCATCCGTGAAGTGGGGCATGAATACGGTACAACGACTGGCCGTCCGCGTCGGGTGGGCTGGTTTGACTCAGTTGTCATGCGCCATAGCCGTCGTGTCTCAGGAATTACTAATCTAAGCTTGAACTCGATCGACGTTCTGTCAGGATTGGATACGGTGAAAATCTGTGTGGCGTACGACTTGGATGGAGAACGCATTGATCACTATCCAGCTAGCTTGGAGCAACTCAAACGTTGCAAACCAATCTATGAAGAATTACCAGGTTGGTCAGAAGACATTACCGGTGTGCGTCATTTGGATGAGCTTCCAGAAAATGCCCGCAACTATGTCCGCCGGATCGGCGAATTGGTTGGTGTGCGCATTTCAACCTTCTCAGTCGGACCAGATCGTGACCAAACCAATATCCTTGAAAGTGTCTGGTCAAGTAAATAATTAAAAAAGAGAGTGGGACAGAAATCGGTAATTCGTTAGAATTCGATTTCGTCGTCCCACCTCCGCACAGTTGAGTATGGCTGTAAAAGCTGATGAAATCAGCGTAGTAGAGCCCACTCAACCACTGCGTCTTGCTCGACAATCCAAAAATAATTGAGAGGCTAGGACTTTTGTCCCAGCCTCTTTTTGAAAGCAGAAAGAGGAAAAAATGTATCAAACGATTTTATTTGACCTAGACGGCACCTTGACCAATTCAGAACTAGGGATTACCAACTCGGTGGCCTATGCCTTAGGAAAATATGGGATTCAAGTGCCAGACAAGAAAGCATTGAGAGTTTTCATCGGTCCGCCCTTGCAGGAGTCTTTTGAGCGCTTTTATGGATTTTCTAAGGAAGAATGTTTAAAGGCCATTGACTACTATCATGAGTATTTTTCCGAAAAAGGCCTTTATGAAAATGAGGTCTATCTAGGCGTTCCTGACTTGCTGGCTTCTCTCAAGCAGGCTGGCAAACAGTTGATTGTAGCTACGTCAAAGCCTGAAGAATTTTCCATTCAAATTCTCAAACACTTTGGTTTGTATGATTATTTTGACTTTGTCGCTGGTGCGACCATGGATAGAAAACGTAGTAAAAAAAGCGATGTTATCCAGTATGCCTTGGAGCAAAATGGGATTACAGATTTGGCGCATACCATCATGATTGGAGACAGGGAGCACGATGTGCTTGGCGCTCAAGCGCAAAAGCTTGATTCTATCGGTGTCCTTTATGGCTTTGGAAGCAGGGAAGAATTGGAAGAAGCCGGCGCCACCTATATTGCTCAAGAAGTTGGCGAAATTGCAGCTTTTATAGGATAACCTTTTCCAAAATATTAAAAGTTGGAACTTTTCTAATCTGCTGAATATTGCTTGATTTAATATTTCTATCGGTGTATGCTTACTGTAGGTTAAGTCACACAGATTAAGAGGTGATAATATGAATTTGTCACGATATATATTAAAATATAGGACTGATGATGGTACGTTGTATTTTAATACTAAAACCAATCATTCATTTTTTCTTACGAATGAATTGAATAGAGTAGTCGACAGCAATGATGTGATTAGGAAAGAGTTTCATGCTTATCTTGATAAAAATAAATATTTAAGTGAGGGTGAGTATGAGGTCGAAAAGTATCTATGTAAAAGTGTGAAGGAAAAAATTCGTAAAAATTTAGCACTTTTCGCTTTGTCAAAATCTTATAATGACATTTTAGATGTGGACTAGAAAAGAAGATATCATGAAGGTTAAAGTGAATAACAAATTCGATGACAAAATGAATGCTAAACCTAGAGTATTTAACTATAATTGTGATTGTAAATAATCACGATTTTAAATAAATTAGAGAAGAGGGTTGTGCTAGCCCTCTATTTTGATGGATGATAATTATGAGAAATATTTATAAGTACATTGATAAGAAGTATCTTTTTCCTATTTTTTAGGGCGTATTGTGAATAGTGGTTTGGTGTTGGCGCAACCTCTGATTTTAACGAAGGCCTTGAAGTTAGATCAAGACGGCCTTTCTTATGGAAAAATTCTCAATTTTGTTTTATTTGGTTTGTCTGTCTATCTTGTTATTTATAGTCTGATGCTGTTTTCAAACCATTCGCACAATATATTCCGAAGAGAAATCAACAAAAGTGTCCGTGCCCTTTTATTTAAGAAAGTCATATTGAATCCTAAATTTTCCAATGATGAAAAAGTTAGTCTGCTAACTCAAGATATGGAATATGTGGGCGATAATTATTTGGAAAATATAAATGTTATGGTGAGTTGGGGATTTGTCGCCCTTGTTACAGCCATTTATATTGTTTCACAAAATTTTCTCTTAGGACTTATTTTTGTCATTTTTACGATTATGAGACCTATTCCTCAGTTCATCATGAATCGTCGTTTACAAGATTCGGGAGACAGCTGGTCCAAGCTTAGAACGAAATTACATGGGCTTGTCTCGGATAGTATGCAAGGCAGCCAAACCTTACGGATTAATCAGGCCATGAGGCTGAATGAAGAGCGCGTGAATGATTTAAACGGAGAATATCAAAAAGCCATCCAAAGATTTTGTTTCACACATAATATTATTTTTTTCTTTAATGGATTTATGGTCTTTTTTAGTCAGGTTGTTCCTCTTGCTTTAGGCTTTTATTTGAGTTTACAGGGAAATTCTATTTCTATTACAAGCCTCATCTCTATGTATGTTGCTGCGGGGATGCTGGTAGAACCGATCCAAACTCTGATGTACAGTGCAGCCAATCTCCAAGGTGCCTTGCCGACTGCGAACCGCCTGTTTAAGATTATCGAGGAAGAACCTGATTTCGAAGAGACAAAGGATCAATTTGTTGAAAATCTCGAATCGTTGCGCTTAAATCATATTTCAAAAAGTTTTGCTGAACGTCAGCTTTTTTCTGATTTGACGGCGACGATTTCAGTAGGTCAGAAGGTCTTAATCAAAGGACCGAGCGGGTCTGGAAAGACGACTCTTTTTCGCTTGATTTTAGGAGAAGAAGTATGTGATGAGGGTGACATTTTCGTTCAGTATGATGGAAATCAAATAACGAGTCATTTCCAAGGGAATATCGGTTTAATTAGCCAGCATCCCTTCCTGTTTAACGATACTATCCGCTATAATCTAACTTTTGGTCAGCCTTTTCAGGACCATGAATTATGGAGGTATTGGACCGAGTTGGCTTAATAGATGAATTTCAGGATATTTTGAATGTAGAAATTCATAATAATGGTGAAAACATTTCAGGAGGTCAGCGTGTCAGATTAGAGTTGGCTCGTTTTCTCTTACGCGAGAAGGATATTTTATTAGCGGACGAAGTGACATCAGCTTTGGACGAAAAAAATAGTCGTCTGGTTAGAGACCTAATCTTTTCTTTGCCGATCACGGTACTAGAAATAGCCCATCATATTGATGAAGAAGAGCGCTATGACCAAATCCTTGAGTTACGTAAAGGATGAGCGATGCCACAATAGTTGGTTCTGCGACAAAGCGGATAGTAGTAAGCCAGCAATTTGTCAGATATTTTTGAGATTCTAAGTGGTGATATTTCCAAAATCATCAATACTCAGAGAACTTAAGCTTTATTTAAGATAGGCCAGCTATACTAGAAGCATAAACAAAGACCTCCTAACTTTGTTTAAACCTCCTAAACTTTTTCATAATAATCTCCCATAAGAGTCGCCCAATCGGCGGCTTTTTTTGTGAGTCGTAAGCTGCCTATGGTATAATGAACAAAGAAACTAAAAGGAAGAAGGAAGAGATGGACTACACGATAGAGGAAAAAGCGATGTTTATGAGGGAAGCCCTGAAGGAGGCGGAGATTGCCCTCGCCAATGATGAAATACCGATTGGCTGTGTCTTGGTCAAGGATGGTCAGATTATCGGGCGTGGACATAATGCGCGTGAGGAGCTGCAGCGGGCGGTCATGCATGCGGAAATCATGGCGATCGAGGAGGCCAATCAGCGTGAAAATAGCTGGCGCCTGCTGGATACGACGCTTTTTGTCACGATTGAGCCCTGTGTCATGTGTAGTGGTGCCATTGGTCTAGCTCGGATTCCCCAGGTGATTTACGGGGCGACCAATCAGAAGTTCGGTGGAGCAGGTAGTCTCTACGACATTTTGGCAGATGAACGCCTCAATCACCGAGTCGAAGTAGAAACAGGAATCTTGGAAGCAGAATGTGCAGCCATCATGCAGACCTTCTTCCGCCAAGGTCGAGAACGAAAAAAACAAGCCAAACTCGCAGCCAAGGCCGAAACACAAGAATAAAAACCGGACCTTTGCAAATCGAACAAATTATGATATAATACCTATCGGAGCAACAGTTCTGCGTGAAGCGGGTCAGGGGAGGAATCCAGCAGCCCTAAGCGAAGTGAACTGTGTGCTCTTTTTTCTATAGCTCTTAGTGAGGTAAGCCTGTAAGGCGCAACCGAACTTAGAGATATTGATCCTGAGGAGCGAAGCGACGTGAGGGCTATAGCGTAACATGAAATTAGCCTATAAGGCGCAACCGAGCTTAGAGATATTGATCCTGAGGAGCGAAGCGACGTGAGGGCTATAGCGTAACATGAAATTAGCCTGTAAGGCGCAACCGAGTTTAGAGATATTGACCCTGAGGAGCGAAGCAACGTGAGGGCTATAGCGTAAATGAAATTAGCCAGAAAGTCGCAGATGAGTTTAGAGATATTGACCCTGAGGATCGAAGCGACGTGAGGGCTATTGCTCACCAGAGTCATGTAGAAATGACTTTGATATCCAAAGAATAAAAGAGAAAAAATAGAGTTTCGTGAGAAGCTTCTTTTTTTATTTTCTAGCCAAAAATAGTGCAAATATGCAAACGATTGCTATTGCGTCGTTGCTTGATTTGTGAAAATAAAAAAATTAGCAAATGAAAACGTTTTATAGATTGGTTTCCCTTGATTAAATCCGTGTAAAGCGATATCATAGAGGAGAACAAAATTTGGAGGAATAACATGTCTCATATTAAATTTGACTACTCAAAAGTTTTGGGTAAATTTGTTGCCCCACATGAAGTGGAATACATGCAACCACAAGTGACTGCAGCTGATGAATTGATCCGTAAAGGAACAGGTGCTGGTAGCGACTTCTTGGGTTGGTTGGACCTTCCTGAAAATTACGACCGCGAAGAATTTGACCACATCTTGAAAGCTGCTGAACAAATCAAATCAGACAGCGATGTTTTGGTCGTGATCGGTATCGGTGGGTCATACCTTGGAGCCAAAGCAGCTATTGACTTCTTGAACCACCACTTTGCAAACTTGCAAACAAAAGAAGAACGCAAAGCTCCACAAATCCTTTATGCTGGAAACTCAATCTCATCTACTTACCTTGCTGACTTGGTAGAGTATGTTGCAGACAAAGACTTCTCAGTAAACGTGATTTCTAAATCAGGTACAACTACTGAACCAGCTATCGCTTTCCGTGTCTTCAAAGAACTCTTGGTGAAGAAATACGGTCAAGAAGAAGCTAACAAACGGATCTACGCAACTACTGACCGCCAAAAAGGTGCTGTTAAGGTTGAAGCAGATGCGAACGGTTGGGAAACATTTGTAGTTCCAGATGATATCGGTGGACGCTTCTCAGTATTGACAGCAGTTGGATTGCTTCCAATCGCTGCATCAGGTGCAGATATCAAAGCCCTTATGGAAGGTGCTAACGCAGCTCGTAAAGACTATACTTCAGATAAACTTTCTGAAAACGAAGCTTACCAATACGCAGCAGTTCGTAACATCCTTTACCGTAAAGGTTATGCAACCGAAATCTTGGTAAACTACGAGCCATCCCTTCAATACTTCTCAGAATGGTGGAAACAATTGGCTGGTGAGTCAGAAGGGAAAGACCAAAAAGGAATCTACCCAACTTCAGCTAACTTCTCAACAGACTTGCACTCATTAGGTCAATTTATCCAAGAAGGAACTCGTATCATGTTTGAAACAGTTGTCCGCGTGGACAAACCACGTAAGAACGTGATCATCCCTACATTGGAAGAAGACCTTGATGGACTTGGTTACCTCCAAGGAAAAGACGTTGACTTCGTAAACAAAAAAGCAACTGACGGTGTTCTTCTTGCCCACACTGACGGTGACGTGCCAAACATGTACGTAACTCTTCCTGAGCAAGATGCCTTCACTCTTGGTTATGCCATCTACTTCTTCGAATTGGCAATCGCCCTTTCAGGTTACTTGAATGCGATCAACCCATTTGACCAACCAGGTGTTGAAGCTTACAAGAAAAATATGTTTGCCCTTCTTGGTAAACCAGGATTTGAAGAACTTGGAGCAGAACTCAACGCTCGTCTTTAATCAATAGACAAAACGATCTCGTAAGAGGTCGTTTTTTTACTTGCTAAACAAACTCATATTTTTGTCCCCTGGAATCAATTATAAAAACACGATCTAGTTATGTTTCTCAATCATATGGTTAACTGATTGCTATTGTCCCCCTTCGCAAGAAATTTTAATAGAAATTTCTAAAAGGTCCGATCTATCTCCGATCTTTTTCAGTCTTAACAGACAGGAGTTGGTCCTTGCTTGGTTTTATGTTATAGTAGAAGAGAAGAATAAAAAGGAGAATTCGAAATGTCCGAGAAAGATCAAGAACAATTTATGAAACAGACGCCCTTAGAGGGTGCGCCTCAATTTGATGTGGCTGCGCCAGCCTTTGTCCCAAAAGAAGAAGCCGAAGACTTGGTCGTTCCAGAAGTTAGTGGCCTTTCAGTGACGGAGACGGAAGCAATGAAAGAAGAAGCAGACGAGCCAGCTGTTTCAGAAACAGTGGAGCCTCCAAAGGTGGATGAAGCAACTGTTGGAGAAAATCCAGATGTAGTTGCTGCTCCCCAACCGACTCCTCCATTCCAGCCTGCGCCTCAAGCTCCTCAAAATATGGCAGCTGAACCAGTTGGTCCGCAAACAGTGCCTGTTCCTGAGACACCTATTCCACAAGCTCCTCTCCCTCCTGTTAGAAAACCGATGGATACTGCAGACAAGAAGGCTATTCGTTTTGCCCTTGGGATCTTAGTAGGTCTTCTCATCGGTGGAGTCAGTGGCTATTTGATTGGTCATGCCAGACCTAGCACCTCGTCATCAAGAAAGCAGGCTCCTTGGTCAGGCTACCATTCTGGTTCTTCTTCCAATATCGATTTGGAGCAATTGACTTCTGAAGATGCGGAAGCCGATTTCAGCTGGAAGCAATCTGATATCGAGCAGCTTCAGTTTTTGACTGAAAAAGATGGTGGGGAGACTCCTGAAGAAACAGTCGATGCTTATGGTAAAGCTAGTTCTGTTCAATTTGATAATGGCGAATTAACCTTAAGCTGGGATGACAGCTCGTATAATAAAGATGTCAAAGCAACCTACTCTAAGAAAGGAAAAGAATTCCAGCTTGTCAAGTTTGAATTTAATCAATTTGGGAAAAATCTTAGCGTCGAGGATAACTTCGCAGATGGATTCAAAATTGGAAACAGTGAGACCGGTGCAGGAGGAACCTCATACAAAGAGATTTTAAAAAAATACAGTGATGGGGTCAGCCTGAGCATCCGTACATCTGATGATTCAGACAAGGTGGAAATGGTCATGGATTTCCAAAAGAAAAATGGGGACTATGTGGACTTAACCTTCATTCGCCAATCAAATGGAGATTTCCTTTTGAGCAGTAAAGACAGCTACTAAATTAATGAAGAAAAGAAAGAGGCAAGCGCCTCTTTCTTTCGGATAATTCGGATAAGACGAGACAAATACGCTAATTTTCTATACAATAGAAGGAGTTTGAATAGAAAGAGCATAAAGGATGGAAGAAATGAAAGAGTGGGTCAGAGATCATAAGAAAATCCTCAAAGAAGCTGCAAGTGCTTTGTTAGCTTTTGTCGTTGGTGCTTGCCTGGTATTTATGATTCATCCGGTTAAAACCTTACCCAAAGATCGCTTGTTGAGCCTGTCTCAAATGCATGAAGACAGCCAGCAATTTGTTGCTTCTTCTTCCAAAGCGCCGACTTTAGAAGACTTGCTGTTATTGGAGCTTGCAAGAGGAGAAGGAAAGACACAAAAAAATTGGGTGACTTTGTCTGCATTCGTCAAAAAATTTGGAAAAGCAGCGAGTTTTACACAAGAAGATACGAGTTTTGGAGCGCAAGTCCAGCTAGGTTATGGGAGTCCTGTAAAGGGGCTCTATCCTTATACCATAGAATTTCAAAAGCAGGGTGATGCCTTTTATGTGAGCTCGATTCAAGGATTTGCGCCCAAGTCGGCTCACTATCAGAGCAAAAAGAATTTAAAATTGGCAGATTTTGCAGGCTATAAGCCTTTGGATGGAAAAAAGGAAAAGGGAACGTCTGTAGAAGAAGTCTTGAACAAATCAGGCCTTCCCAATTCTCTTAGTTTGACCTCTACAAAGGACGAGCAAGTCTTAGCCTTGTCTTATCAGGTGACAGATGGACTGGTCTCTTTGACCTTTGAACGTGACCAGAGTGGTCAGTATCGTTTGACGAAGAAGGGGTGAAGCAAATGATCGAGTGGATGAAAAAGAATCGAAAAGAACTCTTGCTACCGTTTTTGTGTTTTGTTTTAGGACTGTTACTTGCGATTGCAAGGATCCAGGTGCAAGAGCAGGGAACCGATACCAAGGAGGATCAAACGCTTACTCATTTCCAGCCAAAGGATTACAAGAATTTGGTCAGCAAGGAACAAGAAATCAAGCAGTTTAAATGGACCATCGAAGCTGTGGCGAATTTGAAAGTCCGTCTTAAGCAGAGTCAGCAACTAGGAACACGCTTGGAAACTGTTGTGACGGAATGGGGAAAAGCTCAAAAAGTTCGCTATACAAAGACAGCTAAAGGGGATAAAACTGTTCTTGTCTTGACTTATGCAGCTAAGCAAACAGTTCATGGGAAGAAAAGTGTGACCTTGTGGTTTGAACAAGAGAAAGATCAGGGGTATCGCTTGACGATGGTAGATGCGACGAATTTGTTGGATGCAAACGAGAAGGCAAGTAGTGAGAAAGAAATCACTACTGAAAAAGAAAATAAAGGTACAGAATTAGCCCGTCTAATCAATAAGTTGGGAACTCCACAACGCTTAGTCTGGGGGGAATTGCTGGATGGAGAAGAAGGTTTTCTAGCCACTTACCAAATACCAGGCCAGGCAGAAGTAGTGATGGAATTGAAGAAAAAAGGTAAGAAATTGGTGTTGATATAAGAAGGGAGAAATCATTGGCAGGTCAAGTGATGAATATCAAGGTAGCTTCGGCCCACCAGGGTCGAACCTACTTGATTTCAGAAGCTGGTCTAGTTTCATTGAGAGGAACAAGAGTTCCAGGTCCGAGAAAAAATGTATAGGACTCCCTGTCTGATAGGATGAAAACCTGTCCTTCTTCCGTAACAGTTTTACTTTCAAATATTGGCATTGACCGTTTATCTTCTCTTGATGTTGAGAACTTAAACAGTGAGCGATTAGCCAATAAAAATGGCAGTTTGAACAGAGAGGATTTTGCCAATATTAAAATAGGAACCAGCTATTCAGATCTTGTGAATACCGTAGGAATTCCTAGCCGTGTTTCTTGGTCGAGTATGATGAGTTCAGAGCCCTTCTTAATCTTTTACTACAAACTGTCTGAAGCGCATTTAGTTACGATTCACTTTGAAAGTCATCGCACCATTAGTGAAATGACAGGCCTGGAGGATTCGGCTACAAGCACGTCGCCTTAGGTGTTCATCTCTTTGGGTTTGTGATATAATATGGATACCTTTAATTGAAATGAATGGAGAATCTTATGACAGCACAAAAAATGTCTGCTCAAGAAATTATCGCTTTTATTGGAAATGCAGAAAAGAAAACAAATGTGAAAGTAACCTTTGAAGGGGAATTGGCAACAGTTGTTCCTGCTTCTGTTACCAAGCTTGGCAATGTTTTGTTCGGTGACTGGAAAGATATCGAGCCCCTTCTTGCCAACTTGACAGAGAACAAGGATTATGTGGTGGAACAAGATGGCCGGAATTCAGCTGTTCCCTTGCTGGATAAGCGCTATCTAAATGCGCGTATCGAACCAGGTGCTATTATCCGTGACCAAGTGACTATCGAAGACAATGCGGTTGTTATGATGGGTGCTGTCATCAACATCGGTGCTGAAATCGGTGCAGGAACTATGATTGATATGGGGGCTATCCTTGGTGGTCGTGCTACTGTTGGTAAAAACAGCCACATCGGTGCAGGTGCCGTTCTTGCGGGTGTCATTGAGCCAGCTTCTGCTGAGCCTGTTCGGATCGGTGACAATGTCTTGGTCGGTGCCAATGCAGTTGTGATTGAAGGGGTTCAAGTAGGAAACGGATCCGTCGTTGCCGCTGGAGCTATCGTTACTCAAGATGTTCCTGAAAATGTGGTCGTAGCGGGTGTCCCAGCTCGCATCATCAAGGAAATCGATGAAAAAACACAACAAAAAACAGCGTTGGAAGACGCCTTGCGTAATTTATAAGATATGAAATATAGAGGCTGTAAGGCCTCTATTCTAATAGAAAGAAGACGACTATGACATTGGATTTAATCAAAATCAGACGGGATTTGCACCAAATCCCTGAAATTGGTTTGGAAGAATTTGAAACCCAAGCCTACCTCTTAGAGCGAATCGCAGAGATCACAGCGGGCAAGGACTTTGTTGAGCAACGGACTTGGCGGACCGGGATCCTGGTTTATCTCCAT
This sequence comes from Streptococcus sp. S1, assembly GCF_034137685.1. Classification (NCBI taxonomy): domain Bacteria; kingdom Bacillati; phylum Bacillota; class Bacilli; order Lactobacillales; family Streptococcaceae; genus Streptococcus; species Streptococcus dentalis. Next base: position 580,532 of record NZ_CP139418.1, read on the forward strand.
GGGTCTGCACCTGAAAAAACGATCGGCTGGCGGACGGATATCGATGGCTTACCGATTGTGGAACAAACGGGCCTTGATTTTGCCTCCAAGCACGAAGGACGGATGCATGCTTGTGGTCATGATATGCACATGACGACAGCCCTTGGGCTTTTGGACCAACTGGTTCAAGTGCAACCCAAAAATAACCTGCTCTTTCTCTTCCAACCAGCTGAAGAAAACGAAGCTGGTGGGATGCTCATGTATAAGGACAATGCTTTTGGCGACTGGATCCCTGATGAATTTTATGGTCTGCATGTACGCCCTGATTTGAAGGTGGGGGACATTGCGACCAATACGGGTACCCTTTTTGCGGGGACCTGTGAAGTCAAGATTACCTTTACAGGTAAGGGAGGGCATGCTGCCTTTCCACATGAGGCCAATGACGCTCTTGTAGCAGCCTCTTACTTCATTACCCAAGTCCAATCAGTCGTGAGTCGAAATGTCGATCCGATTGAAGGTGCTGTGGTGACCTTTGGTTCCATGCATGCAGGAACAACCAATAATGTGATTGCTGAGACAGCCTTCCTTCATGGGACCATTCGGACCTTGACCATGGAGATGAATCTTTTGACTCAAAAACGGGTCAAAGCCATTGCAGAAGGAATTGCAGCAGCGTTTGATGTGAAATTGGACCTGGAACTCAAGCAAGGGGGCTACCTGCCTGTGGAAAACCAACCAGAATTGGCCAAAGAACTCATGGACTTTTTCACAGCTGAGGAAGACGTGAACCTGATTGATATCCTGCCTGCGATGACAGGAGAAGACTTCGGCTTTCTCTTGAGCAAGGTCCCGGGTGTCATGTTCTGGCTGGGGATTGATACCCCTTATGCCCTGCACCATCCAAAGATGAGCCCAAATGAAGCAGCTCTTCCCTTTGCTGTGGAAAACATAGGTAAATTTTTGAAAATGAAAGCCAACCAATAAGTGATTGATTCAACTCCGTCTGGAGTTGGATTTTTTATTTGTCGCGTAAAAACTGTTCGGATCTTTGCTAAAAAATGATACAATAAAAACTAGGAAAAAGGAGTAGGCATGAAGAAAACACTACGAAAAGAAACCATAGCAGCCATGAAACAGTTGCCAGAATCCGTGAAAACTCAAGCAGATGAAGAGCTGACTCAGCGCCTCTTGGAGCTACCAGCTTTTCAGGAGGCAAAGACCCTTGCGACCTATCTGTCCTTTGAGCATGAAGTTTCCACAGCTAGCTTGATTCAAGCCGCTCTTCAACTTGGAAAACGCATCTGTGTTCCCCGTACCTATCCACACGGACGGATGGAATTTGTGGAATACGATCCTAATATTTTGGAAAAGACACGCTTTGGTTTGCTGGAGCCCAATGAAAAAGGAAGGTTTGTGGATCAGTCAGAGATTGATCTGATCCATGTACCAGGCGTGGTCTTCCAGTCAAAAGGCTACCGAATTGGCTATGGTGGTGGCTATTATGATCGTTATTTAGAAGATTTTACTGGAAAAACGGTTAGTACGATTTATTCCATCCAGCAGAAGGAGTTCCAACCAGATGCTTTTGATCAGGCAGTTCAGGAGGTGTTAGTCTATGAAGTTACTCTTTGATCGTCGTTATCCTGTGACCAGCCTCTTATTGCTCGTCACAACGGCAGTCTTTCTTTCCATGTTTATCCGATTTGGAGGGGACTACCAAACGGGTGCTGCTATTTACTATAGCGGTGGGATTATTGGAGAGGTTGTGAAATCCGATCCTAGCCAGTTATGGCGAATAGTGACAGCTACATTTGTTCATATCGGCCTAGAACATTTTGTGCTCAATATGATCACCCTCTATTACTTGGGACGTTTGGCAGAAGATCTCTTTGGATCGAAAGCTTTCTTAGCTCTTTATCTCTTATCAGGCATGATGGGCAATGTCTTTGTCGCTATTTTTACGCCAGATGTGATTGCAGCAGGAGCTTCTACAGCCCTCTTTGGACTGTTTGGGACCATTGGTGCTTTGCGCTTTATTGTCCAAAGTCCCTATATTCGCCACTTAAGTCAGTCCTATACCAGCTTGATCCTGGTCAATTTGATCTTTAGCTTCATGCCAAGAATCAGTATGGCGGGGCACATCGGTGGCTTAGTAGCTGGGGTGATGTTGGCTTATGTCTTTCCAGTAAGAGGGGAAGCTCGCTTTATGAACCGAACCTATCAGATGAGTGCAGCCCTATCTTATCTCTTACTTTTGCTTTATTTCTTAGGTAAAATCTTAAATCTATTTTAAGAGAGAGTGGGACAGAAATCGGTAATTCGTTAGAATTCGATTTCGTCGTCCCACCTCCGCACAGTTGAGTAGGGCTGTAAAAGCTGATGAAATCAGCGTAGTAGAGCCCACTCAACCACTGCGTCTTGCTCGACAATCCAAAAATAATTGAGAGGCTAGGACTTTTGTCACAGCCTCCCTTTTTTCCTAAAAAATGTAGCGCAATCGTAAACTAACAGAAAATTGCTTGAAATCTCAATAAATATATATAATTTTCATAGAAATAAGTGAATAGAAAGATAATTTAGGAAAAAATAGAATAAAAACAAGTCTGGTAAGCGTTTGCAAAAATGAATAAAAAGATGTAAACTGGAGGTATAAAAAATCGGGAATGCTATCCTTTTTTTACTAAAAGGAGTATTCAAAAAGGAGATTTGCCATGAAAAAATGGTTGTTTAAACTTTCGTTGGTAGCAATGACGTTTTTGCTCCTACCAGTTCAAGCTGTTCAAGCCTGTTGTGGTTTTATCATTGGTCGGCAATTGACTAAGGATGGTACCACTCTCTTTGGTCGGACAGAAGACTACCCTTACTATCCAAATGGTGGCAAGCACAACAAGAACTATGTGGTTGTTGGTGCGAAGAATTATAAGGAAGGGGACCAACTGGAAGACGAATCCAATGGTTTTACCTATCCACATGCTACTAGTGAAATGAAATATACAGCAACTTATGACTCTGCTCGTGGAGATGGTAGTAATGGTGCTTTTGGGGAACACGGATTTAACGAAGCCGGCGTCTCTATGACCTCAACTGTTACAGCAATTCCAAACAAAAAAGTCTTGAAGACTGACCCATTAACAGAAAATGGGATTCCAGAAGCTGCTATGTTGGACGTGGTATTACCACGTGTTAAGTCTGCTCGTGAAGGGGTTGAATTTTTAGCTAAAGTTATTGAAGAAAAAGGGTCAGCAGAAGGAAATGTTGTCGTTTTTGCAGACCAAAATGAAACCTGGTATATGGAAATTCTTTCCGGTCACCAATATGTAGCGGTAAAAGTCCCAGAAGACAAATATGCTGTCTTCGCAAATACCTACTACCTTGGTCATGTTGATTTGAATGACAAGGAAAATGTGATCGCTTCGAAAGATGTCGAAAAAGTAGCCAAAGAATCTGGAAACTACAAGACCGATAAAGATGGGAACTTTCATATTGCTAAATCTTATGGGCCAGAAAAATATGCCGAAGGTGACCGTTCACGTACTTATGCAGGAATCACTCTTTTGGACCCAAATGCAAAAGTAACTTATGAAGATGATGAATACGAACTCTTCCGCACACCAACCGATCCAAATAAAAAATATACCTTAGAAGATGCTTTTGCCTTACAACGAAACCGTTTTGAACATTTGAATGGTCGTTTTGTTCCAGATGATCAAATTGGTGTCAAGAAACAAGGGGATGATGGTAGCAACGATACTGTTCGAAAAGATCAATACAAATATGCTTTAGGAAACGAAAATGTGATCGATGCCCATGTCTATCAAATCAATCCAAATCTTCCGAAAACATTTGGTGGAACTGTATGGCTCGGTATGGGGCCTTCACGGAATACCCCTTATGTTCCATTCTATGGAAATGTAAAAGATACCTATAAGGCTTTCAAACCTCAAACTGCTACCTATGATCCGAATTCATGGTATTGGACAGTTTGGCACATTGACCAAATGGCCATCAATAATCAAGATCTCTTTGGGAAATCGATTCAAAATCACTGGAAAGCTCTCGAAGAACAATTGATCATTGAACAGAAGGTTAGTGATAGCAAATATGCAGCCTTGAAAGCTGATGAAGCTGCAGCAAAAGCAGCTGAAGATCAGGTAACTGAGGATGCTTTAGCTCGCTCTGAACGTCTCTTCAAACAATTCAAGCAATATGAGTCTGAATTATCTGCAACTCTTAAAGAAGCAGGTCGTACAGATGATCCATATCGTGCATCTTTACCAGACGACTACAAGGATCCAACTGAGTCAAGTACTGAGTCAAGTACTGAGTCAAGCAAGGAAGAAACAACATCAAGCACAGAGCCAAGTACTGAGTCAAGCAAGGAAGAAACGACATCAAGCACAGAGCCAAGTACTGAGTCAAGCCAGGAAGAAACAACATCAAGCACAGAGCCAAGTACTGAGTCAAGCAAGGAAGAAACAACATCAAGCACAGAGCCAAGTACTGAGTCAAGCAAGGAAGAAACGACATCAAGCACAGAGCCAAGTACTGAGTCAAGCAAGGAAGAAACGACAGCAAGCACAGAGCCAAGTACTGAGTCAAGCAAGGAAGAAACGACAGCAAGCACAGAGTCAAGTACCGAGTCAAGCAAGGACGAAACAACACCAAGTAATACAACTACTATTGTTCCTACAAACGGTAATAGCGTAAGTACCGTTGGTCGCCCAGTTTTACCAACAAATTCATATATTTTGGTAGACCAGGCAACAGGTATCGTCTTACAAAACCCAGATTTTGCTCAAGGTGGCTATAGTCTCCTTGTTGAAGTTTTGAAAGATATCAAAGCACTAGCTGATAAAGAGTACGAGGCATATAATATTCAATTATCGAACCAAAACAATCCTATACATCAAATTAGTCCAACTGTTGTGACAATTCCAGTAAATAGCCAAAAAGAAGTAGAAGCAGTTTATGGTATCGGTGAAAATGGCCAATTAGAATCCTTCCAATTCCAACTAAATGAAGATAAGTCAGCCGTAACATTTACAACCTCTCATTTTTCAACTTATGGTGTAGTTTATAAGTCTGCAGCAAAAATTGAAGAAAAGAAAAATGATAAGAAATTGCCATCCACCGGACAAAGTATTTCAATCGCGACGATGGTAGGCGGAGTTCTGTTGACACTTTTTGGATTTGGATACAACATTAAAAAACGTAGAAACCATTAAACGATTCAGTTTATAACATGCAACAAAAAAAGGAAGTGAGAATGAAATCTCTCTTCCTTTTATTAGTCTACAGTTTTTTCTGCTTCTAATTTTTTTCCGAGTTCGATAATATATTGTTTAAGATCATTTTTGACTTGAGGGTGTTTCAAGGCATAATCGATCGAGGTTTTCATAAAGCCAAACTTGTCTCCAACATCATAGCGCTGTCCCTTAAATTCGCGGGCGAAGACGCGTTGTGTTTTATTGAGGGTGTCAATCGCATCCGTCAATTGAATTTCGTTTCCAGCGCCTGGTTCTTGATTTTCAAGAATATCAAAGATCTCAGGCGTCAAGAGGTAACGCCCGATGATAGCAAGATCGCTCGGTGCCTCCTCAGGTGCTGGCTTTTCAACAAAAGTTTCAACACTGTATAGCCCGTTGATGCCTTCTCCTTGAGGGGCGATCACTCCGTAAGCAGAAACATCTTCATGAGGAACTTTCATGACTGCAATGGTTGAAGCATGTGTGTCGTCATAGTCATTCATCAATTGCTTGGTGAGAGTGGTGGCTCTATCATCCGTGATATCCATGAGGTCATCTCCAAGCATCACGACGAATGGTTCATTTCCAACAAAAGCTTTAGCTTGTAAAACTGCATCTCCAAGTCCACGAGGATGTTTTTGACGAATGAAGTGGAGACGCATCCCAGTAGTTTCATCGACCAGTTTTAAAAGATCATCTTTCCCTTTTTCCTTCAGGTTATACTCTAGTTCGAAGTTTGAGTCGAAGTGGTCTTCGATCGAACGTTTTGATTTACCAGTGACAACGAGAATGTCTTCAATACCGGATTTAAGGGCTTCCTCAACGATGAATTGGATCGTAGGTTTGTCAACGATTGGCAACATTTCCTTTGCCAAAGCTTTGGTAGCTGGGAGGAAGCGTGTCCCCAAACCAGCGGCAGGAATGACTGCTTTTCTAACTTTAGTCATATAGTTTCCTTTCTAAAAGGTAGGATTGATGATAGGGTGGTTGACTTATTTCCACTCGTTTTCTTCTTTAAATTCGTTGCTCATCATGTGGTGGATAGCTTCGCGGATATCTTTTCCTTCGTAGATGACTTGGTAAATGGCCTGTGTAATCGGCATATAGACATCCAATTCTTGAGCCAGCTCATGGGCGACTTTGGTCGTAGAGATCCCTTCAATGATCATGCCCATGTTGGCCTCGATATCTTCCAATTTTTCGCCACGTCCGAGAGCATCCCCGGCTCGCCAGTTGCGAGAGTGAACAGAAGTTCCGGTAACGATCAAGTCACCGACCCCAGACAAACCGCTATAGGTCAATGGGCTAGCTCCGAGCTTAACGCCAAGGCGCGTGATTTCAGCAAGACCGCGCGTGATGATGGCTGCTTTGGCATTGTCACCATAACCAAGACCGTGCAAGGCTCCAGCACCGACTGCGATGATATTCTTCAAGGCCCCAGCAGTTTCCACTCCGATAACATCTGTATTGGTATAGAGGCGGAAGTAGTGATTGCTAAAGAGTTCTTGAACATAGCGTGCAGCTTCTAAATCTTTTGAAGCTGCTGTAATGAGGGTAATGTCCCGTATGATGGTCTCCTCTGCGTGACTCGGTCCAGAAACGACCACTACTTCACTGCGAAGAGAAGCAGGAATTTCTTCTTCAAGGATTTGAGAAATCCGATCGTGTGTACCAGGCTCGAGCCCTTTAGAAGCGTGCATGACTGTGACAGGGTGATCCAGTGTTTCAGCGACTTGTTTTGCGACCAAGCGGGTCACCTTGGTAGGAACGACAAAAAGGATAGCATCCACACCGTCCAAAGCTGCTTTCAGATCGGTCGTAGCAGTAATCTCTTCGCTAATAACGATGTCTTTGAAGTAGCGTTGATTGGTATGAGCGGTATTGATTTCATCGATTTGTTCTTGGATATTTCCCCAGAGGCGGACTTCATGGCCGTTATCATTGAGGACTTGTGAAAGGGCTGTTCCCCATGAACCAGGACCCAATACCGCAACGGTTTGTTTTTCCATTGTATCTTCCATTTCTATGTCTATTTTTTCAACAAGGCTAGGAATCTAGCGCTTGCACCTTCGAAACGGCCTAATGTGTGCCTTGAAGGACGATTCTATTTTCCTCTCTATTTTAACATAATATAGGTAAAAAAACTTGTATGATCATCAATTGTTTTGTGAGGAAGGTGAGGGTGATAAATAAAATCTATCACGGTTTTAAAAAATACATATTAGACATGATCACTAATGGGTGGTAAGATAAGTAGTAATTAAAATGAAGGAGGAATGAATATGTGTAGAACAATTGTTGGAGTATCTGCTAATCTCTGTCCGGTGGACCCGGAAGGGAAAAACCTTCATTCCTCCGTGTCTAGTCAATTTGCGGAAGGGATCCGTCAAGCAGGTGGGCTTCCAATGGTCATCCCGATGGGAGATCCTTCCTTGGTTAAGGACTATGTTGAAACGATTGACAAATTGATCTTAAGTGGTGGCCAAAATGTCGATCCTAGTCTCTATGGCGAAGAAAAAACCATCGAGAGCGATGATTACAATATCGAACGCGATCAATTTGAGCTAGCCCTACTGAAGGAAGCAGTACGCCAAAACAAACCGGTTTTAGGAATCTGTCGTGGGGTCCAGTTGATCAATGTGGCTTTTGGAGGAACACTCAACCAAGAAATCGAAGGTCATTGGCAAGGTCTTCCATTTGGGACTTCCCATTCTATCCAGACTAAAAAAGGCAGCGTGGTGGAGCAACTCTTTGGTCAGGCTAGTCGAATCAATTCCGTGCATCGTCAAAGTATCAAGGATCTTGCACCAAATTTCCGTGCGACCGCCTTTGATCCGCGTGATCACACCATCGAAGCCATTGAAGCAGTAGATGGCCATCGGATTATGGGCTTGCAATGGCATCCAGAATATTTGGTCAATGAAGAAAAAGGGAATTTAGAACTGTTTCGCTATCTCTTGCAAGAATTGTAAGATCTTTAGGTTTTTTTAGGAGAAATACGCAAACTACGCTCATCAACAAAGATCTCCTACCTTTAGTTGCTATAGTTTACTATTTTTCATATATTTTTCAGTAAAAGGCTCCTTGTTCCAGGAGCTTTTTGTATGTTTATCACTCGTAATGAAAAAAGAAATGAAGATGACTGAAATTCGTAGATTCGAACGTGTATCAATCTATCCCATTCAGGAATTGCTTTCAAAACGGTAGAGTTTATGCGGCTGGCGCGTAACAAAGGGAATGATTGGATCCATGGTCATCTCTCGGCAACAGATGAAACTTGAGAAATCGTGGTTTTGCACCACACAGGTAATAGAGATCAAATCTTTGAAAACAAAGGATTTCGTCAGTATCTGAAGAAGGAACTGAGAGTTGACGTTGGAGATTGAGAGTTCCTCCCTTTTCACAATATCAACGCGAGTGGCCATAAGTATGTCGTAATGATTGAAAGTTCCCTCGCTCATTGCTACGATGCTATTACCTCAGGAGTGGTTTATGATGTTGATACAGGATTCATCACAGAGGTGAAAGACGCAATTTTATTTGATTATAGGAACGTATTTCGTAAAAAATAAGTTGATTAATAATTTTAAAAGAAAATAATCTACTCGGAAATTTTATCTCCTCCAATTATATTCAGGTAGGCAAACTCACTAATTTGTGGTAAAATATTTTGTAATTACGGGAGGTTTAAATGAAAAAAATAAAAAATTTCGTAAACATAAATTATCTATGGTTACTATTAGGATCTTATTTAGTCGTTGTTTTAGTCAATCTACTTCGATTTTCGACTGAAGTATTATTTCTCAAATTAGGAGCAGTAGGAGTCACTACTACAGTGATTGGATTGGTGGTTAGTTACCTAATTCTATGGTTCCTTCTTGAATATAAAAAGTTTTTAAATATCCGGCAGGCTAATATCATCCTGTCAGCTTTAATCTTGTTTATGGCCATTCTAAAAAGTCCAACCTTTTTCCTATCTTTGGGCTTGGTAATGATATCAGTGGCCTTGTTCTTACTCTTCCATTTGGAAAAAGTAAGGCTTGCGATGATCTACCCCTTGGTGCTTTTGTTGTCATTTCCTAAGTTGCTGATCCAAGCGAGTAGCAATTTTAAAAACGATGCCCTAGGAATTCACTCATTTAACATTGCTGAATCAAAATTCTCAATGTTGATTTGGCCGGTCTTAGTTTCTGTTTTTATTGCCATTCTCATCGGTTTGTTGATTAATAGATTGGCAGTGGAAAAGATCAATGCGGTGTGGGTGAAACGTCTCACCCTTGTCGCCTTGATTGGTGGGCTCTGTTACGTCCTCTACTTGTCTGCTGTGATGTACTACAAAGTAAAGGCAAATTCAGTATCGACATTCGACATCGGAATATTTTCCCAGATGTTTGAAAGAATGAAAACGGACTTTACTCAGATTACGACACTTGAGAGAGATAAGGCCTTATCACATATGGCAGTCCACATTTCTCCAATTTATTATCTCATTCTTCCCTTCTACATGTTATTCCCTTATGTAGAAACTTTGGAAGTGATGCAAGTCCTCATTGTCTTCTCAGCTGTTATCCCTCTATGCCTCATTTTGAAGAAATTACAGCTACCAAAACTTCTTAATCCTTTCATTATCGCTCTCTTCTTCCTTACTCCGGTAATGACCACGAGTGGTGCTTACCACCTGCATGAGAACTGTTTCTTGCCACCGTTGATTTTATGGCTATTCTATGCCCTTATCTCTGAGTGGCGTTGGAGATCCATTCTATTTGTCTTGTTGATTCTATTTGTCAAAGAGGACGCGGCACTCTACGTCCTGGCATTAGGACTTTATTTTGCTTTCCAAAAACGTTTCACCTTGTCGGCCACCTTCAAAAAATGGCTCTATGCAGGAACTCTTGCTTTGCCAGTCCTCTACTTTAGCCTTGCTTTGTTCCTTCTAGCTAAATATGGTGAAGGAGCCATGGTTTCGCGTTACGGACACTTATTATTGGAAGGGGAGCACGGCTTGCCGATGGTGTTGAAAAACATCTTCCTAAATCCACTCTATATTATCGGAAGTCTTTTCACGGGCAAGAAAATGGGATATATCTTTTTAATCTTATTCCCTTTAGGTTTCCTACCCCTCGTTCAAAGACGCTTCTCTACCTACTTCCTCCTGATTCCTTTATTGGCAGTCAATCTACTGATGGACTGGCCATATCAGTTTGACATCGGTTTCCAATATAGCTATGGATCGGTTACCCTCCTATTTATCATGGCTATCCTGGCGGTAGATCAATTGAGCAGACATCGAGTGGTTGGAGAGAAGGTCTTGCTTGCTCTTGTTGCTGCTTCCCTAGTTTTCTCAGGGACAATCCTCTATAGTTTCACTCGAAACTGGAACTTTGAGATGAAGTATTATCATGATCGGAAAGAGTTTTTTGATGGCCTTCAGTCCACTTTGGATTCAATACCAGCAGATGCTTCTGTGTTAGCAGCAGGAGGATATACTCCAGGCCTACGAAAACACCAAGAATTGTACGATATCTTCTATCACAACAACAAAGCACTTGATCCAAAAATTGACTATGTCGTTGTACCTAGAGAAATGCAAGATGAAAAACATGGCTACTCTGAAACAGCAACTCTTAAACTTTACAAAGAGGCTGGCTATCAGGAAAGTTCTCTATCTAGCAAGGATGTCCTGGTGTTAGAAAAAGAAGTAAAGTAAGGCTTTAAAAACCGTTCTGCTAGGGTTGAATTTCTAAGAGAAACGAGAAGTCATTCATCGATTGAGACAAAAAGTCTTCTATTATAAAGGCGCACACATTTATGATGTGTGCGCCTTTTTTGATCAGAAGAATAGAGCAGACCTGTTAGGGTTAGGAAGGTGCTCATTGCTGGTAGCATAAAAGGATGCTTAAATCTCTGGAAGGTATCCGCACGCCTGGTTCAAGCATGAATGATTAAAATAAGCATGACTATTATAATAGAAGAAAGTTGATCCGAATGATGCATAACAGTTACAAGAGAATCTGAATTAATTGCAGTTGTTCAAAAAATAAAAGTAAGGAAAAATAGGTGAAGAAGATGGTATTTCTCAAGAAAATGGCCCGCTTTAAAAAATTAACACAAAAATGTAAAAAATATTGAATAGAACTATTGCTATTTCTACTATGTTGTGCTATATTTAGAGAAGCTAATTAGAAAAACCGAGGAGGTAAAGGAAATATGAAAAAGTTAGCGGCTAGTTTATCAATGATTTTCTCATTATTGATAATTTCATTCGGCGTGTTTACGACCAACGTAAGTGCAGCCACGTCCAAAAATGTCGATGTCATCACGGAGATCAAGATCCAAAATGACAAAGGTGGAGAATTGACAGGTTCACTTGACACCTATGATACTTTCCGTCTTAACGCAAAATTTGAGTTAGAAGGAAAAGGTGTCAAAGCAGGTGATACGACAGAACTTAAGATCGATGCACCTATCGACATCAAGTCTCAGAATTTTGAAATCAACGACATAATCACTGGTAAAAAGATTGCCGATGCAGTAGTTGACGCAAAAACTGGTAAGATTGTCTTGACATTCACAAAATTCGTTGAAACGAAAAATGACGTTTCAGGTTCATTCTTCTTCTACGCAGCAGTTAACAAAGACAAATTCCCTAACGATGGTGAGGCACCAGTTAAGGTTCATGTTAACGATAAAGTGAAATTCACTGGTACGGTAACAAGTAAAACTGGTGACGTTGGTAAAGGTTACCCAATCATAAAATCTGGGTGGACTGGTAACAACAACAAAGAACTTGGATACAGAATCTCTATCAACAGAACAAATCAAGTAATCAACAATGCAGTGATTTCTGATACGCTCAATTCAAAAGGAGTTACTTACCGTAAAGGTAGCTTCAGAATCTACAAAGGTACTTGGGAATACGCTGGCGGTAAATGGAATCTTAAAAACAAACAAGATGTTACGTCTAGCTATACTGTAAATGCAACTGATACTTCATTCTCTATCAACTTTGGTAACATTGGCAAGAACGACGGCTTTGAATTACAATACGAAGCTGATATCAACTATACTGCTGTTGACGGGGAAAGAATTAAAAACACTGCAACTATCACAGGTGATGGTTTAAATCCCGCGGATAAACGTAATACATCACAAAATGGTGTCAACATCCAAATCGCTGGTGGTGCTGGTATCGGTTACGAATTTAGCATTAAAGTGAAAAAAGTAGACGAAAACGGTGCTCCACTTAAAGGTGCGAAATTCCAAGTTATCCGTGCAACTAACCAAGATATCATTGGTGAGTTTGAGTCAGATGCTAATGGTGAGTTCACTGTTAAGAACATCTTGCGTGACCAATACATCATCAAAGAAATTCAAGCTCCAGAAGGTTATGACTTGGCAGCTGATACTGTAGTTGAAGCTGGTGATTTCACAACACCAAAAACTCCAGTTGCTAAAACTATTACAGACCAAAAAACAACTACAACAACTACAACAACTACAACTACAACTACAACAACCACAACTACAACAACAACAGAAGAACCAACAACAACTACAACTACAACAACAACAGAAGAACCAACAACAACTACAACTACAACAACAGAAGAACCAACAACAACCACAACTACAACAACAACAGAAGAACCAACAACAACTACAACTACAACAACAACAGAAGAACCAACAACAACTACAACTACAACAACAGAAGAACCAACAACAACTACAACTACAACAACAGAAGAACCAACAACAACCACAACTACAACAACAGAAGAGCCAACGACTACTTCAACAACCACAACTACAACAACAGAAGAGCCAACGACTACTTCAACAACAACTACAACAACAGAAGAACCAACAACAACCACAACTACAACAACAGAAGAGCCAACGACTACTTCAACCACAACAACAACTCCAGAAGTACCAACTCCAGAAGATACAACCACAACAACAACTCCAGAAGTACCAACTCCAGAAGATACAACCACAACAACAACTCCAGAAACACCAGGAAATCAAGGTGGAGAAGGACAAGGGGATGACACAACCACAACAACAACTCCAGAAACACCAACATACCCAGGCGATGGAAATGGTTTTGGTCCTCGTAAATCATCAACAACAACAACTCCAGAAAATAGTGAAGAAACAACCACACCAGAAAATGGTGGAGGTCGCAAATCACTTCTTCCAAGTACCGGTGAAGTTGTAGCAACTGGCCTTGTATTCTCAGGAGTACTTGTCTTGTCAGGTGCAGTAGTATTAAAACGTAAAATCTCTAAATAATAAAAAAAGAGTTTCCGTATAAAGGAGAGAGCGAAAGCTCTCTCTTTTTTGGAAAGGAATGAAATGGAGGAAAAGATGAAACTTTCGATACTCATTACTTTATTTAATGAGGAGTTAGTTCTTTCTCAAACACATGAAGCCATGTCAGCACAATTGGAACAGATGCTGGGGAAGGAACTCTCGGACTATGAACTTCTGTATATCGATGATGGAAGTAGTGACCAGACCTATGGGCTAATTACAGCCATTGCCAAAGAGAATCCACGTGTGAAATATATTCGATTTAGTCGTAATTTTGGCCGTGAAAGTGGTATATTAGCAGGTTTTAAATACGCGAGCGGTGATGCCGTCATGGTTATGGATGGAGATCTCCAACATCCACCTTATCTGATTCCCCTCTTTTTAGAGGCTTATAATGAAGGATATGATATTGTCAGTGGGCAACGAACGCGAGAAGGGGAGTCCTTTATTGGAAGTACCTTTGCACGCCTCTTCTATTTCTTGTCAAACCGTTCAATGGACGTTAAGCTGACAGATGGAAAATCAGAGCTGAGATTGCTAAGTCGTAAAGCTATCAATGCCTTTGTATCGATGCCCGAATACAATCGTTTCAACAAAGGGTTGTATGAATGGATTGGCTTCAAGGAGAAGGTAATACCTTATAAAAACGAAATCCGCAAGGCAGGTAAAAGTAAGTTTGGTTTTAAGAAATCATTGAATTATGCTATTCAAGGGATTGTTTCATTTAATGATCGTCCCCTTCGTGTTTGTATTCAATTTGGTTTCATCTGTTTAGGACTTGCTCTTTTGTATCTTGTTTTTGAATTGATGAAATACATACTATCAGCAGGTAACTATGTCAGTGGTTACTTTACAACCATTGCAGCCATCATTCTATTTAGTGGCGTTCAATTGATTTTCATTGGTATTCTTGGAGAATATATTGGAAAAATCTATTATGAGGTAAAACGTCGTCCTCACTTTATCATTGAGGATACCAATATCGAACAAGCAAAAGAAAATAATATTGGATAAAGGAGAGAATATGTTAATCTGGTTTATGCGCTGGCAAGAGTTTTTGAAGAAAAATCCCAAAAAAATTCTCTATGCCTTGAGTGCGTTAGCCCCAATGACTATTATGTTAGTAGTTTGGGCTTTCATGGGGATGTACCCGTTTGGAAGTAAGAGTCTGATGGCTGTTGACTTTGGTCAGCAATATATCAGTTTCTTTGGCTTGCTAAAAAATGCGATCTTGACGGGAGACCTATCTAGTTTGAGTTATTCTTTCACTAAGTCTCTTGGTGGAGATATGATTGGGGTGCTTGGATACTATCTAATGAGCCCCTTTAACCTCATCTATATCCTAATGCCCCTCAAATATTTCGGAGCAGCAGTCTTTCTTACTATTTGGCTCCGCTACGGGGCAATCGGTCTATCCTTTGCATTCCTCTTGATCAAACGTTACAAAGGTTTGGAGTCTAGAAAATGGATGGTTCCACTGTTCTCGACAGCTTATGCCTTGTCAGGGATGTTGGTTTCCTACCAGATGAATGTCATTTTCTATGATGCCATGATCATGCTACCAATTGTCATTGTGTACTTGGAACAATTGTTAGACGGAGAAGCTCCCTATCGCTATTCCTTTGTCTTGGGACTAGCTGTCTTACTCCAATTTTACATGGGCTACATGATTTCGATTTTTGTTGCCTTGTATGCCTGTTTCTATGTATCTCCTAGATTGATGGTCGAAGGTGATCTAAAGACAAAACTAAAAAATTATATCCCACCTTTATTACAAGCTGTCATTTATTCGATTATCGGGATTGGAACAGCAGCAGTCCTTTTGCTACCTGTCTTCTTTAACCTGTTGGAAAGTAAGGGACAGATTGGTGGAGGAATGACCTTCTCTTTTGCTTTCCAAATCAACCCCTTAGATATTCTTGCTAAGATGGTCATTGGTGGTTTTGATACGACATCTGGTTGGTCTGCAGGACCAAACTTACCAAATATCTATATTGGGGCACTTGGTTTTCTGGGCTTCATTTTCTACTTCCTCTCTAAGAATGTTTCCAAAGTTAAGAAATGGGCTGCTGGGATTGTTACTCTTGTCTTCTTGACATCATTCGTTAATGAGTTTGTCAGTAAGATCTGGCACATGGGGCAAAACCCAGCCGGCTTCTTCTTCCGTTTTTCTTGGTTGTTCTCGTTCTTCATGTTACTACTGGCTTACCAAGCAGTGAAGGAAAGACCAGTTGTCTCTAAATGGACGAATCTTGTGATTGGAATCGGGTTGGCTCTCTCTGTATGTTATATTCAATCGAAGAGCTACACCTTTATCGCCAAGGTACAACCAGAAGCAATCACTAACTATTTCTCAAAAAATGTGTTTCTTCCTCTCTTGGTTTTGGTGGTTCTAGGAGGCCTCGGTTTTTACACCTATTGGACAAAATCTCAGAAGAGTCAGCGTGAGAAGATGATTCTAATTGGTGTAACTTCGGTCTTTATAGTGATTGCCTTTCTGTTACTGAAAGCAGGTTATTTACTCACCCAAGTCAGTCTCACAGTGATCGCCTATTTGGTTGTCTTGCTCATCTTGAATTTCAAACTGTCCCGTTTTGCTGTGGTGATTGTTTCCCTTGTATCGATTTTGGAGTTTGGTTATAATGCCTACTTGTCACAAGTTACTCTAGGGTATGATAATGTTAATAAATTTTCAGATGCGACTGTATCAGTTAAACGTGTGACAGATAATATTCAAGAAAATTCAGATCAAAAATTCTATCGAATTGCTTCGGATTTCGGTTATTCTAGAACAGTACCTTCGTTGATTTCTTATCCAGGCTTGAGTACGTTTAGTTCGAGTTTGGAACGAAGCACCATGGACCACTTTGCTTTTATGGGAGATCTTGGAGTCAATGCGTCAACCCAGTATTCAAATGGAACCCCATTGACAGATGCCTTATATGGTGTACGTTACTTTATGAGTGCCAAAGATTTTGATCCAAAAGAGATGGAAGATAATCCAGATAAGATGTACTTTTATCGATATACGGACCGATTCGATTTGAAACGCTATTTCACGGAAAAAGTCTATGAAGATAAACGTTATGTTGTCTATAAAAATCCTAAATCTTTCCCGCTTGCATATGGTACAAATGTTCTTGTGAGAAATATTAAATTTGGTGTCAATAATGCTTTTGCCAACCAAAATATTATTCTGAATTCAATGGAGGGGCATCAAAAAGCTAAAAACGATACGATTGAGTACTTTAAACCTTTGGCATTTAACGCAATTGAAACAGAAAATGTTATTGAAGAAAAGGTCAATAAGAAAACTGGGGAAGCTATCTATAAGAGAGCAGATTCTTCAAAGGATGCTATTATTCGCTATAGAATCACTCCTCGTACAAATTATACCTATTACTTTTTCACTCCTGTGTCTTTAACACATAAACAAGACTATTCTGTCTTGCTCAATGGTAAATGGTTAAAAAATAATAAATCATTTACGCAAAGACAAATTTGGCAGTTAACAGATCAAACAGAAAATAAGGAAACTGTTATTGAATTTAGATTTAGAACAGATCAAATTGATATGAGTAACGCAGCTGTTTATCGTGCAGATGTTGATCAAATTGAACAAGTATTGGAGAACCGGAAGAAACAAGGATTAAAAGTTACGAAGTTCTCAAATACTCATATTGTAGGTAATGTATCCATTACAGATAATAGTAAATATATGATGACTTCAATTCCATACAGTGATGGATGGAAAGTGAAAGTGGATGGGAAATTTGTTCAAACGTCAAAAGCTTGGAATGCTTTCTTAGCGTTCCCGATCTCAAAAGGAAATCATAAGGTCGAATTCGTCTTTAGACAAAAAGGAGTCATTCTTGGTGCGTTGCTATCGATTGTTTCAATTACTTACTTAGTCATTCAAATGAGACGAAGCAGAAGTAATGAAGGACGATAGGATATGCGAGAGTATCAAAGATTGTTATAAATACAAAAAAGGATAGCATCCAATTGGATGCTATCCTTTTTGTATGATACGCAAATGTGAATGATTAGTTATTAGAAATCTTGCGTTTCAGGATGACGGCACCTGACAAGACAAGTACTCCTGAGAATACAAGGCCAGTTGCGACAAATTCACCCGTACTTGGAAGAAGTGTTTTGTGACCTCTACCATTTTCTGGTGTGGTTGTTTCTTCACTACTATTTGTAGGTGTTTCTGGACTTGTCGTTGTGGTTGATTTAGTACGAGGACGCCATTTACCTTCTCCATCTCCTGGTACTCTTGGTACTTCTGGTTTTTCTGGAGTTGTAGTTGTTGTTGAAGTGGTCGTAGGCTCTTCAGTTGTTGTAGTAGTAGTCGTTGTTGGCTCTTCAGTTGTAGTTGTTGTCGAAGTAGTCGTAGGTTCTTCAGTTGTAGTAGTTGAAGTGGTTGTCGGCTCTTCAGTTGTAGTGGTAGTTGAAGTCGTTGTAGGTTCTTCAGTTGTAGTAGTTGAAGTGGTTGTCGGCTCTTCAGTTGTAGTAGTTGAAGTAGTCGTAGGCTCTTCAGTTGTAGTAGTTGAAGTAGTCGTAGGCTCTTCGGTTGTAGTGGTTGAAGTGGTCGTAGGCTCTTCAGTTGTAGTAGTTGAAGTAGTCGTAGGCTCTTCAGTTGTAGTGGTTGAAGTAGTTGTAGGTTCTTCAGTTGTAGTAGTTGAAGTAGTCGTAGGTTCTTCGGTTGTAGTGGTTGAAGTAGTCGTAGGTTCTTCGGTTGTAGTGGTTGAAGTAGTTGTAGGTTCTTCAGTTGTAGTAGTTGAAGTAGTCGTAGGCTCTTCGGTTGTAGTGGTTGAAGTAGTCGTAGGTTCTTCAGTCGTTGTAGTTGAAGTAGTCGTAGGTTCTTCAGTTGTCGTAGTAGTTGAAGTAGTTGTAGGCTCTTCTGTCGTAGTAGTTGAAGTAGTTGTAGGTTCTTCAGTTGTCGTAGTAGTTGAAGTAGTTGTAGGCTCTTCTGTCGTAGTAGTTGAAGTGGTCGTAGGCTCTTCTGTTGTAGTAGTTGTAGTAGTTGTAGTAGTCGTTGTCGTTGTCTGCTCTTTTGGATTGATGATAGTCTTCGTGACCTTATGGTCCTCACCAAAATCTTCAGCATTTACGACAGTTTCAGCAATTTTGATCGTATAACCTGTAGGGGCCTCAGTTTCCGTTAAGATATATTTATCTTTTAAAAGACCATTGACTGTGATATTCCCATCTTTATCTGTCACATATTCACCGATTACTTGGTTGTTGGCTTGACGTACCACTTTGAATTTAGCTCCAGCAAGTGGTTGGTTAGCATCATCTACTTTATGAATATGAATGGTAAAGACATAACCAACACCAGAACCACCAGCAATTTGAACGGCAGCTCTATTTACTGCTTCTTTAGTCTTAATGTTCTTACCTTTTAAAGTAGCCTGGTTATTTAAGACTTCCCCATCGGCTGGTGAGTAATTTAAGTGGACATCATACGTAATACGGTATTGATCCGTCTCACTGATATCTCCAAGATTCACAACAAATGATTGACCATTTTCACCAACAGTAATAGGATGTTCATTGGTTACATCCTTAGTATTATTAAATTGCCATTCACCATCGACATAAGACATCTCACCTTTTGTCACACGAAAACTATCTTTAACGTAAGAAGCATTGGTAAATTGCAAATTGTCTTCTACGGTTACATTTTTAATATTTTGCTTTAGTTGGTTCACAGAAATGCCATAGGAAATAGTCTTAGGGTCATCTGAGTGAACCCAACTTGTTTTCTTTAAAAGGTTTGGATTACCATCACCAACACCTTTAAAGGTAACTTTACCTGCAATAGTTGTTTTGTTGTTAACCGTCATTTCAACCGGAATTTCTCCTTGTTGAGGGTGCTTCTTGAAGTCGATACGAGCGTAGAAATAAAAATTACCATGTGTATCTGAATGTTTCTCCGCATAATCCGTATAAGTTAATGAAATCTTTTTATTATCCTTATCCACTGTTGCATGAGCGATGACTTGTTCAGGCTTAGTAGTAGTTTTGATATCAAAGCTTTGTGATGTAATAATCAAAGCATCTGGAACAGTGATATCCGTTGTGTCACCTGCTTTGACATCCTTACCAGCCAAGTCGAACTCAGCATTGATACGGAATGTTGCCCATTGTCCTAATTCCCAATCAAGGTTGCCACCTTCATTATTGGTAACTTTGATATTTTTGATCGTATCGACCAATTTTCCGCTAACGGTCACTCCAGGAGTTTCTGCTGAAGTACGATTTAGACCTAAAGCGAAAAGCATGGCCACTAAACAAAGGACAAATGAGAAAATTTTAATATTTCTAGTTTTCTGCTTCATCTTATCTTCCCTTTTCATAAAAATACAGGTGCCTAAACATCAATATCTGATTACTTTTAATGATATGGATACTTTATACCATATCTGTTTTCAATCAAAATTGAGTGTTGAGACACAACCGCCATTGCATCATTTTATATTAGAGCGAAATATTTTGATTACAAAACTATCCTCTACACAGGAAATTATAGCAAAATTTATGAGTTACTTCAAGTAAAAATTGGTGGATTTCATCACAAATTCCAGATTTAAATCATTCTATTTTGACTACCATAATTTTAGAGTAAATTTTATTGAAATTCATAAAGATGATTCAAAAAATACGAATAATAGAATTGAGGAGACGATTTGCTAAAGTGATGGTATAATAGAAGAGATAGAAACATTGTAGAATGAAAGAGGAATGATCATGACAAAAATTCGTGGATTTGAACTTGTATCAAGCTATACCAATCAGGACTTGCTTCCAAAACGGGAGACGGCCCATGCGGCTGGCTACGACTTAAAGGTGGCAGAGCGCACAGTGATTGCACCAGGAGAAATCGTCCTCGTCCCAACTGGGGTCAAGGCTTACATGCAAGCGGGAGAGGTGCTTTACCTCTATGACCGATCGTCCAACCCTCGCAAAAAAGGCCTGGTCTTAATCAACTCTGTGGGGGTCATTGATGGAGACTACTATGGCAATCCAGGAAATGAAGGCCATATCTTTGCTCAGATGAAAAATATTACGGACCAAGAAGTCGTTCTTGAAGTTGGGGAACGTGTAGTTCAGGCTGTCTTTGCTCCTTTCTTAATTGCAGATGGAGATGAGGCGGATGGCGTGCGGACTGGTGGATTTGGGTCGACAGGGCACTAAGATGAAGATTATCTTTGTCCGTCATGGGGAGCCAGATTACCGTGAGTTAGAGGAGCGTTCCTATACTGGATTCGGGATAGATTTGGCACCCTTATCTGAGAAAGGAAGACAACAAGCTCAGGAACTTTGCAAAAATCCTTTGTTTGGCTCAGCTGATATCCTGGTGTCTTCTGCAGTGACGCGAGCTTTAGAAACGGCTTTTTATGTATCCTGTGCTACTGGCCTTCCTTTGAGGGTAGAGCCATTATTGCATGAATGGCAGGTTTATGAAACAGGTATAGAGAACTTTGAAACAGCTAGATGTCTGTTTTTAGAAAACAAGGGGGAGTTGCTCCCAAATTCTCCTGTTCAATATGAGACAGCTGAGGAAATGAGGTCTCGGTTTCTAAAATCTATGCGCAAGTATCGAGACTATCAGACAGTCGTTGTTGTCACTCATCGAATGCTCATGCGCCAATTTGTACCAGACGAGAAGATTGATTTTTGCCAAGTGATTGAGTGTGAGATAGAGATTTAGAAAGAGGTTTATCATCGCAAAGAAAAAAACGACATTTATTTGTCAAAATTGTGCCTACAATTCACCCAAATACCTAGGGCGCTGTCCTAACTGTGGTTCTTGGTCTTCCTTTGTGGAGGAAGTCGAAGTTGCAGAAGTCAAAAATGCGCGTGTGTCCTTGACAGGTGAAAAGACCAAACCCATGAAATTGGCGGACGTGACCTCTATCAATGTTCACCGGACCAAGACGGAGATGGAAGAATTCAACCGCGTCCTTGGAGGTGGTGTCGTCCCAGGAAGTCTGGTCCTCATTGGGGGAGATCCTGGGATTGGGAAATCGACCCTGCTCCTTCAAGTATCAACCCAGTTATCCCAAGTGGGAACAGTTCTTTACGTTAGTGGAGAGGAGTCGGCCCAGCAGATCAAACTTCGGGCAGAGCGCTTGGGAGATATCGACAGTGAGTTTTATCTCTATGCTGAGACTAATATGCAGAGCGTGCGAGCAGAAGTGGAGCGCATCCAGCCTAACTTCCTCATCATTGACTCGATCCAGACCATTATGTCTCCTGAGATTTCAGGGGTACAAGGATCGGTTTCTCAGGTGCGTGAGGTAACGGCTGAGCTCATGCAACTGGCCAAGACCAATAACATCGCCATCTTTATCGTCGGTCATGTGACCAAGGAAGGAACCTTGGCGGGTCCTCGGATGCTGGAACACATGGTGGATACGGTGCTCTACTTTGAGGGCGAACGCCATCATACCTTCCGGATTCTAAGAGCAGTCAAGAACCGCTTTGGCTCGACCAATGAGATCGGGATCTTCGAGATGCAGTCGAGTGGCTTGGTTGAGGTGCTCAATCCGAGTCAAGTTTTCCTAGAAGAGCGTTTAGACGGTGCCACTGGTTCGTCAATCGTAGTGACCATGGAGGGGACTCGTCCGATTCTTGCAGAAGTACAGGCCTTGGTGACACCAACTATGTTTGGAAATGCCAAGCGGACGACGACAGGTCTTGATTTTAATCGGGCTAGTTTGATTATGGCTGTTTTGGAGAAACGTGCAGGTTTGCTCCTCCAAAATCAGGATGCCTACCTCAAATCAGCAGGTGGTGTCAAATTGGATGAGCCTGCCATTGACCTGGCAGTAGCCGTAGCCATTGCCTCGAGCTACAAGGACAAGCCAACCAACCCGCAGGAATGTTTCGTCGGAGAGTTGGGCTTGACAGGAGAAGTTCGCCGGGTCAACCGGATCGAGCAACGAATCAATGAAGCTGCTAAACTTGGTTTTACCAAGATTTATGTTCCGAAAAATTCTCTGACGGGGATCACGACACCATCAGGAATCCAGGTGGTCGGTGTGAGTACACTAGCTGAAGTCTTGAAGAAAGTATTTTAATAGTAGAAAAGTCTTAAACGGGAAGTTTAAGACTTTTTTTCAGATGTGACAGATGACAGGAGGTATCCCCTGACAGAAAGGATCGGATATGGTAAAATAATAGATGATTTGAATTTCAAAGGAATAAAGGAGAGACCATGTCTTATTTTGATAATTTTTTAACAGCCAACCAAGCTTATGTGGCGCTACATGGAGACCTCCGTCTTCCGATTAAGCCCAAAACACAAGTCGCCATCGTGACCTGTATGGATTCCCGCCTTCACGTGGCACCTGCACTAGGTCTGGCTCTTGGAGATGCCCATATTTTGCGGAATGCTGGAGGGCGCGTGACAGAGGATATGATCCGGTCTTTGGTCATCTCTCAGCAGCAGATGGGGACCCGTGAAATTGTAGTTTTGCACCATACAGACTGTGGCGCTCAGACCTTTGAGAACGAAGGCTTCCGGCAGCATCTAAAGAAAGAACTGGGAGTAGATGTGGGAGATCGTGATTTCCTACCCTTTCAAAATATTGAAGAGAGTGTCCGTGAAGATATGAGGCTTCTCAAGGCTTCTCCTTTGATTCCAGAAGATGTCGTTATCTCAGGAGCTGTGTATGATGTGGATACCGGATTGATCTCAGAAGTAAAATGATCATATAGAAGAGAATAGGAAGAGAGAACGATCTTTGTTTCCTGTACTCTTCTTTTTTATAGTATAAAAAAAGTGAACCAAATAGGAAAAAATGTGACAATTTAGCAAAAAACATTAAAAAATTAGTGGAATAAAATAACATTTTAACAAGAATATTACGATTTATTTTCAACAGATTGACTCTATATGTCAACGGTGTTACAATTTTACTGGTATCATGGAATCATGAAATATGAAAAAGGAGATCCTATAAATGAAGGATATATTTAATAAGCGCCAGCGCTTTTCATTGCGAAAATATAGCGTTGGGGTTTGTTCAGTTCTTTTAGGAACAGCACTTTTTGCTGCAGGAGCTCAATCTGCATCAGCAGATGAGGCAACAGTAGCCTCTGAATCTGCAGGAACGGCGACTTCAGGAGCACAACCTGCTGCAACAGAATCAAGTCAAGCAGAAGTACCAGTTGCTTCTAAGGCATATGGTGAGGGAGCACCAGCGCCAAAAGTAGACCTTTCTAATTCTGCTACAACTTCAGAAGCACCAGCTCCATCAACTGAAAAGGCTGAAGGGATTGAAAAATCAGCTGCTTCAGAAGACAAGGAAGTCCCAGCTGAGACTAAAAAAGAAGAAAAAGCTGAAACTAAAAAATCTGAAGAAGCTCCAAAGTCGACAGCACCATTAGAAACAAGCAAACCTGTCGAGAAGAAAAAAGAATCAAGCCCTAAGCTGGTCTCCACACCAGTGGTTACTCCAGCACAACCTACTGCAGCTCGCTCTGCAGCAGTTGAAAACTCAGAAACATCACCTGCAAGTGAAAGCTCAGAAGCACCTACGGCTATTTCAGCTACTGTAAATCCAGTAGCTCCGATCATTGGTGCAGAGCGAGGTGTGCAGGTAAATAGAGAAGCAGCTGAAGAGCGTAGTGCATCACTTGATCGTGCAGCAACTGATTTGACGAACGCTGGAGCCTTGGTAACAAGTCATAGCCGACGTAGCCGTCGTGCTGTGTATGATCATAATGGAACTCCAGTGGAAGTGACTACCTATTTAAAACCAGGTGAAACTGCAACTCCAAGCATGTTTGATGCGAACGGTGCAACTGTGAGCTCTCAATCTGTACCAGCTGGATACTCAGCTAAAGAAGGAGATTGGTATACATACAGTATTGTAGATCTTACTCGCTTTAACGAACGGTATCATACAAACTACTATGCGCGTGCGTATAAGAGATTTGATGCTTCGACAGACACGACTGTTGAATTGATCGATAAAAACACTGGCAATGTAGTAGAAACCAGAACGATTACTGCTTCTAGCGGAATTCAAAAATTCACAACTACCAAAGCAGCCTCTAATGGAGAATTAACTTGGCAAGTTGATTTCGATAAAGGTTTAGGAGCTGGACCTGGTAAAACGAACCAACCATTTATTCAATTGGGTTATGAAGTTGGAGCAAGTATCCAAGCTTTAGTAGCTCCTGGGCACAATCTTACTCAAGATGAGAAAAAATTATACGATGCTGTTTATGCTGCTCGTACATCAACGGATATCATTAACGTTGTAGAGCCTGCTTATAATGGCCGTACGATTACAGATACCAATGCCAAGATTCCAGTAGCAGTTGAAAAGACAACTTACTATCGAGTAGTTGATGAAAATAACCCAACATTCAACGCCAATAAAACAGATAAGACTGTTCAAGACTACGTGCCAAATGGTAATGAAGTAGACTTAGCTAGATATACTCTTAAAGCTATGGAAGGACAAAACTTCACAGCATCTGGTGAACGTCAATTTGCTGGCTACAAGTTGTATCAAACAGCCGATGCAAACGATCAATCAGGTTATGTGAGTCGTCCTTATACTGTTGGTACCAAATTCATGGACGCTGAGCGTGCAGGAATTAAACGGATCAAAGAAATCGTAGATGAGGATGGAACTGTAGTCGTTCGTGTTTACTTACTAGATCCAAAACAACAAAGTAAACGTTCTGATGGTACATTAGACACTGATGGCTATATGTTACTAGCAGAAACCAAGCCAATTAAACCAGGTGATTACAATAAAGAAGATTTAGTTGTTAAGAAATCACCTCTTAACACAATTGCTTTCACAGATAGTAAAGGTGTAAACTATCCAAACGGTAAAGAAGTTCCATTTGACTTCCAAACAGCTGCTGGATATACACCTAAGAAAACAGTATTCGTACCATTCTTGGGAGACAACATTGGCCACCTTTCTCCAAACGAACAATTGGTTCGTGGAGTAAATGGTATCGGTACCAACGTTGACTTGCTCAACTCTTTGACACCGTATAAACAACCAATCTACTACTATGTGAAACAAAAACCAGTCGAAGTCACTCCAGAAGTTGAAAAACAACTGGAAGGACGGGTGCTAGTTGACGGTGAATTCACCTTCAAGATTAAAGAAAACCAATCAAACAAATCACTTCCTGCCTATGAAGAAACTGTAACGAATAAAGCCGACGGTAAAGCTACATTTAGCAAATTATCATTTAACAAAGTTGGTACTTACACATACACAATCACTGAAACTGCAGGTTCAGATACAAACGTCGATTACGATGAAATGACAGTTACGATGACTGTTAATGTAACTGAAAATTCTAACGGTGATTTAGAAGCTTCTGTTAAATATAGTGGTAGTGGTGGATTTGCCTCAAAAGCTGATGACAAAGTCTTCAACAACTATGTCGTAGCTCCAGTTAAGACCAAGTTTGACTTCAGCAAGGCCCTCGCAGGTCGTGAGTTGAAAGCTGGTGAATTCAACTTTGTATTGAAAGATTCAACTGGTAAGACTCTTCAAACAAAGACAAACACTAAAGAAGGTGTTGTAGCCTTTGATGACTTGACCTTTGACAATACTCAAGTTGGTACTCACAAATACACTGTAGAAGAAGTTATTCCAGAAAATAAAGAAGCTGGTATGACTTACGATACGATGAAAGCTGAAGTAACGATCACTGTTACGAAAGAGGGTCACGTTCTTAAAGCAACGAATACTCTTCCATCAGATACAGAGTTCAACAATACCTTCACACCTGCTGCTACACAAGCTCAATTCAAGTTTACTAAGAAATTGGAAGGTAAAGAGCTTACAAAGGATGCCTTCACATTCGAATTGCTTGAAAATGGCAATATCATTCAAACCAAGAAAAATGCAGCTGATGGAACTATTCAATTTGATGCGATTTCATACGATAAAGAAGGTTCTCACACATACACTGTACGTGAAGTAGCTGGAACAGATAGAAACATCGACTACGATGATATGAATGCAGTTGTAACAGTGAACGTAACCAAGAATGCTTCAACAGGGATCCTGACTGCTAATGTTACAATGCCGGCAGATACAGAATTTAACAACTATGTTGTTGCTCCAGTTGTTACAAGATTTGACTTTACTAAAAAATTAGCCGGTCGTAAGTTAAAAGCTGGTGAATTCAGTTTTGTTCTCAAAGATCAAGATGGTAAGGTTATTGAAACAGTTAAGAATGATGCAGAAGGAAATGTGACCTTTACTGAATTGTCATATGACAATACTAAAATTGGTACCCACTCATACTCTGTTGAGGAAGTCATCCCAGCTGATGCAGATAAAGAATTTGGTATGACATACGATACCATGAAAGCATTTGTCCGTGTAAAAGTTGCTAAGAATGGTCATACCTTAACAACTGTTACAGACATTGCTTCAACAGGCGGTAAGAATGCTGCTGGTGAATCAACTGACACTCAAGAAGATACTGAATTCAACAACAAAGTCACTCCTCCAGAAACTCCTAAATTCCAACCAGAAAAATTTGTCGTTTCTAAAGAGAAATATGACATCACTGGCAACAAGTTGATGAACGACGACGATGAGTTGACAAATGAATACACTGAAACAAATGCAGATCCATATGTAGACAAGACAACCAACAACGAACCAGAAAACTTGAATACTAAGACAGTTAAACGTGGTTCTAAATTGGTTTACCAAGTATGGCTAGATACGACTAAATTCACTGAAGCAAACAACATCCAATACGTTGGTGTATCGGATACATACGACGCTGATAAATTGGACGTCAATGCAGCTGATATCAAAGCATATGATTCAGTAACTGGTGCAGAAGTAACCAATAAATTCGACATCAAAGTTGAAAACGGTACAATCACTGCAACTTCTAAAGAAGCATTTATCAAAGATAAAGTCAATGCTCCTGTTATCGACACAACTAAGTTCGAATTCGGACGTTACTATAAATTTGATATCCCAGCAACTGTGAAAGAATCTGTTAAAGCTGGTGCTGATATTGAAAATACAGCCAACCAAACCGTTCATGTTTACAACCCAGTAAGCAAGATGGTTGAAAAGCCTGAAAAACCAACACAAAAACGTGTCAATAGCGTTCCAGTTCCAGTGGAAATGAACTTCACGAAACGTTTGGAAGGTCGTGAACTTCAGGCCAACGAATTCGAATTCGTATTGAAGAAAGACGGCGTTGAAGTTGAACGCGTGAAGAATGACGCTGCTGGTAAGATCGTCTTCAAGACTCTTGAATTCGGTCGCGATGATCTTGGTAAGACTTACAACTACACAGTTGAAGAAACTCCTGGTACAGATGCAACTGTCAACTACGACACAATGGTAGCTACCGTTAAAGTGGTTGTTTCACACGATGGTACAGCGAAAGCCATCGTTGCCAACGTAACAGACGCTGCTGATAAAGAATTTAACAACCGTGTAACACCTCCAGAAGAACCTAAGTTCCAACCAGAGAAATACGTTGTTTCTAAAGAGAAATACGATATCACTGGTGACAAGCTCGTTGACGATGATAAAGAGTTAGCAGACAAGTACGCAGATACCAATGCGAACCCATATGCGGACGATGCATCAAACAACGAAGCAGAAAACTTGAATACCAAGACTGTTGAACGTGGTTCTAAATTGGTTTACCAAGTATGGTTGGATACAACTAAATTTGACGCAGCTAACAAGGACAACATCCAAACAGTTGGTATCTCAGATAACTATGATGAAGCTAAATTAAATCTTAATGCAGCTGACATCAAAGCTTACGACTCTGTAACAGGTGCAGAAGTAACTGATAAATTCGACATCACTGTCAATAACGGTGTGATCACTGCTAACTTGAAAGCTGGCTTCACGAAGTCACTTGGCGATGCAGAAAACACACAAGTCATCGACACAACTAAATTCGAATTCGGACGTTACTACAAGTTCGATATTCCAACAACAGTGAAAGACGATGTGGTAGCTGGTGCAGATATCGAAAATACTGCGGCTCAAGTTGTAAACTATTACAACCCAACTACTAAGAAAGTTGAAAAACCTGAAAAACCAACTGAAAAACGTGTCAACAATGTTCCAATCTCAGTAGAATTTAACTTCACTAAGAAATTGGAAGGTCGTGCTCTTAAAGCTAACGAATTCACATTCGAGTTGAAAGACAGCGACAATGTTGTGATTGCGACTGCAACCAACGACGCAAACGGTAACTTCAAGTTCACTCCAGTTGATTACACAAACAAAGCTGGTCAAACGGTTACTGCCCTTAAATACAAGAAGGGTCAAGAAGGTACTTACACTTACACTGTAACAGAGGTTAAGGGTACAGACGCAACTGTCACTTACGACGCAATGGCTGCAGTTGTAACTGTCACTGTTTCTCATGATGGTACAGCCAAAGCCTTGATCACAAACGTGACAGAACCTGCTGATAAAGAATTTAACAACAAGGTAACTCCTCCGGAAGAACCTAAGTTCCAACCAGAGAAATACGTTGTTTCTAAAGCGAAATTCGATATTACAGGTACGAAGCTCGTTGATGACGATTCTGAATTGACAGATAAATATGGTGAAACAAATACAAACCCATATGTCGATACAACTGCCAACAACGAAGATGAAAACTTGAATACGAAACCAGTTGAACGTGGCCAAAAACTTTACTACCAAGTATGGTTGGATACAACTAAATTTGACGCAAACAACAAAGACAATATCCAAACAGTAGGAATCACAGATAACTACGACAAGGATAAATTGACTGTTAATGCGTCAGACATCAAAGTTTACGATTCCGTTACTGGTGCAGACGTTACGACGAAATTCGATATCTCTGATAACAATGGTGTTCTAACAGCGAACCTGAAAGCTGGCTTTACGAAGTCACTTGGCGACGCTGAAAATACTCAAATCATTGATACTACTAAGTTCGAGTTTGGACGCTACTATAAATTTGATATCCCAGCAACAGTGAAAGACGATGTTGTAGCTGGTACAGATATCGAAAACAAGGCAGCACAAGTTGTTAACTACTACAACCCAGTAAGCAAGACTGTTGAAAAACCAAACAAACCAACTGAAAAACGTGTTAACAGTGTTCCAATCTCAGTAGAATTCAACTTCACTAAGAAATTGGAAGGCCGTGATCTGAAAGCTGGCGAATTCACATTTGAATTGAAAGACAGCGACAATGTTGTGATTGCGACTGCAACCAACGATGCAGCTGGTAAGATTAAGTTTGCTCCAGTAGATTACACCAATAAAGCAGGTGAAACTGTTACTGCCCTTAAATACAAGAAGGGTCAAGAGGGTACTTACAAGTACACAGTAGAAGAGGTTAAAGGAACAGACGCAACCGTAACTTATGACACAATGAAAGCTGTCGTCACAGTTGAAGTTCGTCATGATGGTACAGCGAAAGCCTTGATCACAAACGTGACAGATCCTGCCGATAAAGAGTTCAACAACGTTGTCACTCCACCAGAAGAACCTAAGTTCCAACCAGAGAAATACGTTGTTTCTAAAGAGAAATACGATATCACTGGTGACAAACTCGTTGACGATGATAAAGAGTTAGCAGACAAGTACGCAGATACCAATGCGAACCCATATGCGGACAATACCATCAATAATGAAGTGGAAAACTTAAATACTAAGACTGTTGAACGTGGATCAAAATTAGTTTACCAAGTATGGTTGGATACAACTAAATTCGACGCAGCTAACAAGGACAACATCCAATCAGTAGGAATCTCAGATGACTACGATGAAACTAAGTTGGATCTTGATTCTACTAAGATCAAAGCTTACGACTCAGTAACAGGCGCAGAAGTAACAGATAAATTCGATATCACTGTGAACAACGGTGTGATCACTGCAACCCTTAAAGATGGCTTCACGAAGTCACTTGGCGATGCAGAAAACACACAAGTCATCGACACAACTAAATTTGCCTTCGGACGTTACTACAAGTTCGACATCCCAACAACAGTGAAAGCTGATGTACCTGGTGGTGTAGACATCGAAAATACTGCGGCTCAAGTAGTCAACTACTACAACCCAACTACTAAGAAAGTTGAAAAACCAAGCAAACCAACTGAAAAACGTGTCAACAACGTACCAATTCAAATTGAACTTGACTTCAAGAAAGCTCTTGCTGGTCGTCAATTGAAAGCGAATGAGTTTACTTTCCAATTGTTAGACGATGATGAATTCAATGTTCTTGAAACAGCAACCAATGATAAGGATGGTAAGGTTAAATTCACTAGCCTTAAATACACAAACAATGATATCGGAGTTTACCGTTACAAAGTAGTAGAAGTTGCTGGTACAGACTCAACCGTTACATATGACAATATGAAAGCTGTTGTAACAGTCACTGTTTCTCATGATGGTACAGCTAAAGCTTTAGTTGCTAAGGTCGGAGATATTGCTGATAAAGAGTTCAACAATACAGTAACTCCACCAGAAGAACCTAAGTTCCAACCAGAGAAATACGTTGTTTCTAAAGAGAAATACGATATCACTGGTGATAAGCTCGTTGATGATGACAAAGAGTTGGCAGACAAGTACGCAGATACCAATGCGAACCCATATGCGGACGATGCATCAAACAACGAAGCAGAAAACTTGAATACCAAGACTGTGAAACGTGGCGACAAGTTGGTTTACCAAGTATGGTTGGATACAACTAAATTCGACGCAGCTAACAAGGACAACATCCAAACAGTAGGAATCTCTGATAACTACGATGAAGCGAAATTAAATCTTAATGCAGCTGACATCAAAGCTTACGACTCTGTAACAGGCGCAGAAGTAACAGATAAATTCGATATCACTGTGAACAACGGTGTGATCACTGCGAACTTGAAAGCTGGCTTCACGAAGTCACTTGGCGATGCGGAAAACACACAAGTGATCGACACAACTAAATTCGAATTCGGACGTTACTACAAGTTCGACATCCCAACAACAGTGAAAGCTGATGTACCTGGTGGTGTAGACATTGAAAACACTGCGGCTCAAGTAGTCAACTACTACAACCCAACAACTAAGAAAGTTGAAAAACCAAGCAAACCAACTGAAAAACGTGTAAACAACGTACCAGTTGAGGTAGGATTCAACTTCACTAAACGCTTGGAAGGCCGTGAGCTTAAAGCTAACGAATTCAGCTTCGTACTTAAAGATTCAACTGGTAAAGAAGTTGAAACTGTGAAGAACGATAAAGATGGTAACGTTAAGTTCTCTAAACTTGAGTTCAAGAAAGGCCAAGAAGGCGTTCACAACTACACAGTAGAAGAAGTTAAAGGCACAGACGCAACCGTTACATACGACACCATGAAAGCGAATGTAACAGTCACAGTGAAACACGATGGTACAGCTAAAGTACTTATCGCGACTGTAGGCGACATTGCGGATAAAGAATTTAACAACCGTGTAACACCTCCAGAAACTCCAGAATTCAATCCAGAAAAATATGTTCTAAACGAAAAAGAATTTGATTTGACTGGAACTTCATTATTAGATGATGATAAAGAGTTGGCAGACAAGTACGCAGATACCAATGCGAACCCATATGCGGACGATGCATCTAATAACGAAGCAGCGAATATCAACACTAAATCAGTTAAACCAGGTCAAAAACTTGTTTACCAAGTATGGTTGGATACAACTAAATTTGACGCAAACAACAAAGACCATATCCAATCAGTAGGAATCTCAGATGACTACGATGAGGCTAAAGTTGATGTTGATGGTTCAGAAATCAAAGCTTATGACGGTAAGACTGGTGCGGATGTAACAGCTAAATTCGATATCACTGTGAACAACGGTGTGATGACTGCAACCCTTAAAGATGGCTTCACTAAGTCACTTGGCGACGCGGAAAACACACAAGTCATCGACACAACTAAATTCGAATTCGGACGTTACTACAAGTTTGATATCCCAGCTACAGTGAAAGCTGACGTTAAAGGCGGAGTAGACATCGAAAATACTGCGGCTCAAGTAGTGAACTACTACAACCCAACTACTAAGAAAGTTGAAAAACCTGAAAAACCAACTGAAAAACGTGTCAACAGCGTTCCAGTTGAAGTAGAATTCAACTTTACTAAACGTATGGAAGGCCGTGAGCTTAAAGCTAACGAATTCAGCTTCGTTCTTAAAGATTCAAAAGGTAATACTCTTGAAACTGTGAAGAACGATGCATCTGGTAACGTTAAGTTCTCAGCTCTTGAATTCAAGAAAGGTCAAGAAGGAACTTACAACTACACTGTAGAAGAAGTCAAAGGAACTGATACAACCGTTACTTATGACACTATGAAAGCAGTTGTAACAGTTGAGGTTTCTCATGATGGAACAGCGAAAGCTCTTCTTACTAAGGTAACGGATCCATCAGACAAAGAATTCAATAACACTGTTCGCCCACCTGAAACTCCAGAATTCAATCCAGAAAAATATGTTCTAAACGAAAAAGAATTTGATTTGACTGGAACTTCATTATTAGATGATGATAAAGAGTTGGCAGACAAGTACGCAGATACCAATGCGAACCCTTACGTTGATAAGACTGATAACAACGAAGCTCAAAATATCAATACCAAGACACTCAAGAAAGGTGATAAAGTATACTACCAAGTATGGTTGGATACAACTAAATTCACTGAAGCACACAATATTCAATCTGTTGGTGTGACAGATAAATATGATAGTGCGAACTTGACTGTCAACGGAGCTGATATTAAGGCATACGACTCTGTAACAGGAGAAGATGTAACCGCTAAGTTTGATATCAAGGTTGAAAACGGTGTGATTACTGCAACATCTAAAGCAGACTTGACTAAGTCACTTGGAGACGCAGAAAATACACAAGTTATCGACACAACTAAGTTGGCCTTTGGACGTTACTACAAGTTTGAAATTCCTGCAGAAATTAAACAATCTGCTCAAGATGGTGTGGACATTGAAAATACAGCTTCACAAATCGTACACCAATACGATCCAACTAAGAAGACTGTAGAAAAACAAGAAAAACCAACTGAAAAACGTGTAGTCAACATTCCAGTTAAGGTTCAATTCCAATTCACTAAGAAATTGGAAGGTCGTGCATTGAAGGCTGGTGAATTCAGTTTCGTTCTTAAGGACGAAAAAGGAAATGTGATCGAAACCGTAACCAATGATGCGGCTGGTAAGATCACCTTCTCAAATCTTGAATTCAAACGTGGTGAAGAAGGAACTCATCTCTACCATGTAGAAGAAATCCGTGGCAAAGATTCTAGCATCGAATACGATAAGATGGTTGCCACTGTGGGTATTATGATTAACAAAGACGGTAAAGTATTGACGGCTATTACTCAGTTGCCAGAAGATACAGAGTTTAACAACACTGTTATTCCGCCAACAACACCGCCAAATACACCACCAACAACACCACCGAATACACCGCCGACAACGCCACCAACAACACCGCCAACACCGCCAACACCACCAACGCCACCAACACCACC